>JAAFHZ010000064.1 GCA_013297675.1 Synechococcales cyanobacterium bin59.metabat.ball.084
CAGTATCTTCGATTCGTAATGCCGATCAAATTTCTGCTACAGCCAGCTTAGATGACAACGATTGGAACCCCAGAGAGAATACTCCCCAGCACCCTTGTCATCCATCGGGTACTTCAGCCACTGCCGGTATTGCTAGTACTTTGCTAGCCAGATTCTATGGCGAAAACCCGGTAGGTGGATTCACAGTGAGCGCCGATATCAGTGCTAACAGTGCTCGCCTCAATGGTGCCTTAATTAGTACTGGTAGCTCTATTGGTTCTAATACTGGGGTAAGAGATGCTGCTGGCAATTTGGTCAACATTGGTGCTGTGGATGGTGTCGCTCTAGAAGAAGTTAGCCGCAACTATACTAGCTTTAGCCAAGTAAGAGAAGAAACCCGCTTGAGCCGGATTTACGCTGGTGCTCACTTCCGGTTTGCTACTGAGCGCGGTGTACAGCTAGGTACCAACGTTGCTAACTACTTCTTAGACAATAATCCCCTTTTGGCTCCTAGCAATGCAGCGCCTGCTGCTGGAGTGTTCAGAACAGCTAATGCCTTAGAAGCGATCGCTCAGGCTCGTTGGCTCAACAGTGGTGCTCGTGACTATGAGTTTGGCTACATCACTGTAGACAATGCTGCTGGCAACATTAACGGCTTGGCTTCTAGCAGCAGTGACTATTTAGCTGCTGCTTTGGGTCGCAGAAATGTTCTCTTTACTGGTCGCAGTGATGCTAGTAACCAAGCAGTTTCTGGCAGCAACTTGACCAACAACGAAGGTCAGGCTGCGGGGCAACTGAATACAGCTAATTTGGCTGGCAACAACATTTTCTACTTAACTGAAAATGGCGTAACCACGCTCTCTAACGTGTCTGGTGGTAGATTTACCAGTACTAGTGCTGGTGGCTTAAATCAGCTTAACTTTACAGATAGTACCAATCAAACTGTGCGCTTTGAAGTTGGTGCTGCCTTGCCAGCTTTCCGGACTAACGGCAGACCTGGTGATGCTGCTAACACTGTGACTGTAAACATTTCACGGGCGGCAGCTTTCAATAACAGCATTGGTATTTATCGGGTAGATGATGCCGAAGGCTGTTTTGATACTAACGGCGATGGTTTAGTCGATGTTAGAGTAGGTCAGGATGGTTACTTGCAAGAAGCGCTCAGACGCGCTGCGCTGCCAGCATTTGCCCTGAACCAAGCTGCTACCAACAATAGCAGTGTTTCTAGCTCTATTAGTCTAGCTGCTGGTCAATCTTACGGTTTACTGTTAGTTTCTAACGGTACAATTGCTCAGGCTAGTGCAAATGGCAGTACGCTAAATGTCTTCTCTTCTTATGCTGGAGCAAATAGCGATGGCCTAAATCACATTGTGCGTTTGGGCAACGGTACTACCGAAGTGTTTGGATTTGAAGATCAGCTCGGTGGTGGCGATCGAGACTTTAATGACTTGATTGTTTCTGTTACAAAAACTACTGCTCCCCTACCTGCTTAGACATTAATAAAGCTTGTGCAAACTAGTTTTGCCTAATTAAGCGAAAAAACCGCTGATAAATCAGCGGTTTTTTTGCTTTTTATTCCTCTTTGGCCGGTGCGTGTAACCCACATTCTTTTTGGGTGGCTTCTTCCCACCACCAGCGACCTTCCCGCTCATGTTGGTTTGGGAGAGTCGATCGAGTGCAAGGTTCACAGCCAATACTCACAAAACCCCGCTCATGTAATGGGTTGTAGGGCACTTCAAAAGCACGGATATAAGCCCAGACTTCGGCAGAACTCCAGGCAGCCAAAGGATTGAATTTAACCAGGGGATGATCGGCAGTGCCAAAAGCATTATCTACTTGTACCACAGGCACTTCCGAGCGAGTAGAAGGACTTTGATCTTTGCGCTGGCCGGTAATCCAAGCATCTAAAGTTCCCAAATGCCGACGCAGAGGGGCTACTTTGCGCACGCCACAGCATTCTTGGTGGCCATCTTCATAAAAGCTAAATAGGCCTTTGGCTTTCACCAAAGCTTCCACAGGAGCAGGTTCAGGATAAATTACATCGATCGAAATGCCATAGTGTTTACGCACTGTGTCAATAAATTGGTATGTCTCAGGATGCAGGCGACCGGTATCTAGACTAAATACTTTGACATTTTTATTGATTTTATAGGCCATATCGATCAGCACCACGTCTTCAGCGCCGCTAAAAGAAATGGCAATGTTATCATATTGGCTCAGCGCCGCAGTCAAGATTTTACGGGGTTTGGCGGTGGCCAGCTCTTCGTTCAGGCTGGAGATATCGATCGCGGTGGGCATAACTTGTCCTTGGTTGCTTTTCGACTTGAATTTTATCATCATCACGAATCAACACCCAGAAATAGGAATAGAATGGAGGCAACTGACGCTATCTAAACTTTGTGTGAGTAACCTATGACCTTAGCGACACAACTTCTGACCTTTGCCGAATTTTTGGTTTGGAAGCCCGATGGGCGCAGATTTGAATTGATTGATGGAGTGGCAATTGAAATGCAGCCGACTGGAGGCCATGAGAACATTACAGAATTTTTATCTACTCAGCTAACTTTAGCTGTGGCGCGTGAAAATCTCCCCTACCGATTTCCGCGACAGGCTCTGCTCAAATCAAGAGGTTGGAATACTGGATTTTTGCCCGATGTGCTAGTTGTCGATGCCTTAGCTTTACAACAAGAAGACCGCTGGGCAAAAGAAGCCACCATCTGCTCAGGTGCCACAGCGAAACTAGTAATCGAGGTAGTGAGTACCAATTGGGAAAACGACTACGCGCGAAAGACCGAAGACTACGCAGAAATGAGCATTCCAGAATATTGGATTATTGATTATTTGGGATTAGGCGGTGTATCTTACATTGGACAACCCAAGCAACCTACCATTTCTATTTATACTTTAGATCCTCAAAGCCTGCGATATCAGACACCTCAGCTATTGCATAGTGGTGATGTTTTAAAGTCTGCAACGCTGCCAGGGTTAACTCTGACCGTTGACCAAATATTTGGGTCTGCCTAGCTCTAGATGTTCGATAACTTACTTCGGTAGGCTCAGCACAGGTCGCTTGCGTCTTTGGCGCTCGAAACCAGTATTTTCATTGATAATGTTAGAATTGAGCGACTTTCCCTTCTTGCTCTATGCACCGCACTGCCACAATTTCTAGCGAATCGGCTTCGATAGAAAGCACTATTTTTGTCGAGCAAAGCCCAGCTCCGATCGTCATTATTACTTCCGCCGATACCGATCTCCAAGCCTTGGCTCAGGTATGGGCGCAGATGCCAGCAGGATTTCCAGAAGTACGAGCCTTAAATATCTTGGCTGTGCAGCAGCAGGTAGTAATTGACACCTACGCCGCAGAAGTATTGGCTCAGGCCAAAGTAATTGTGATCAGGCTGCTGGGCGGCGTGGGGTATTGGTCTTATGGTTTAGAGGTGGTGAGGGAATTAGCAGAGAGTAACGGCATTGCCTTAATTTTGATTCCGGGCGACGACCAGCCAGATTTGTCTTTGTTGAGCCGATCGACTGTCCCCCTAGATGATGTCAACCAGTTCTGGCGCTATTGGATTGCTGGCGGCACCGAAAATCTGCGCCAGTCTTTATATTTTGTGGCACGGCGTTATCTGACAATGGACTATGATTACTTGCCGCCCGCAGTGGTGCCAAAGGTCGGGATTGCAACCGTGAGGCAGCATGACTCAACCAACCAGCGACAAGTAGCGATCTTGTTTTATCGCGCTCATTATTTGGTCGGTAATATGGCGGCAGTGAATGCTCTATGTGATGCTTTGATCGATCGAAATCTGACCCCGCTACCCATCTTTGTCTCTTCCCTACGAGATCCAGATGTCCAGGCTGCTCTATTGGCATATTGCCAATCTAAAGTGGATGTAATTCTGAACACCACTAGCTTTTCGCTAATTGCCCCAGCACCTCTATATCCAGCGGTTCAAAAAGAGCTAGACACCAACGAACTTTGGGCAAAATTAGATCTGCCTATTTTACAAGTAATTACCAGCGGCGGCAGCGTCACCGATTGGCAGGAATCTTTAATGGGTCTGTCGCCCAGCGATAACGCCATGAATATTGCGCTGCCCGAAGTAGATGGCCGGATTATTAGTCGGGCAGTATCTTTTAAGGCGCTACAAGCTCGGCATCCGGTTTTACAAACCGACGTGCTGGGGTATCAACCAGTGGCCGATCGGATTCAATTTGTCGCTAACCTAGCTACTAATTGGGTCAAACTGCGCCAGACCCCACCATCTGCAAAAAAGATCGCCCTGGTACTAGCCAATTACCCTAATCGCGATGGTCGCCTAGCCAACGGTGTAGGTTTAGATACTCCCCAAAGCTGCGTGGAGATTTTGCAGGCGCTGCCAGCAGCCGGATACATTACCACCGATTTACCTGGAGACGGCGATGAATTGATTCGGTGGTTAACTAAGGGGGTGACGAATGATCCAGAGGGTCGATCGATTCGGCCAGTTCTACAACAACTAGAGTTAGCAAAATATTTAGAGTTTTTCCAAGGCTTACCGACAGGTATACAATCAGCCATGAATCAGCGTTGGGGCACAGCGAATAGTGATTTACCAGTACCTGGAATCCAGCTCGGCAATATTTTTATTGGAGTTCAACCTGCCCGAGGCTATGACCGAGATCCCAACTTAAACTATCACGCCCCAGATTTGGAGCCAACCCATGACTATTTAGCTTTCTATGAATGGATCAGAAATAGCTTTGGTGCCCAGGCAATTGTCCATGTGGGCAAGCATGGTAATTTAGAATGGCTTCCTGGCAAAAGCGTTGCCCTCTCGGCGGAATGCTATCCAGAAATTGCCTTGGGTGCACTGCCGCATTTTTATCCTTTTATAGTGAACGATCCCGGTGAAGGATCTCAGGCCAAGCGGCGATCGCAGGCCGTAATTCTTGACCACCTCACCCCACCCATGACCCGAGCAGAGCTATATGGGGACATGCAAAACCTAGAAAATCTAGTAGATGAATACTATGAGGCCATGAGTCTTAATCCAGGCCGGATGGTAGGATTACAGCAAAAGATTGTAGAACTATTAGCCAACAGCAATCTGCAAGAAGATTTTGGCATCACGGCCAACGAACTACAGCAGCGTTTTGGCGATACCGTATTAAATCATTTAGATCGATCGCTCTGTGAACTAAAAGAAGCCCAGATTCGTGACGGTTTACACATTCTGGGCTGCTGTCCTAAAGATGATCAACTACGAGATTTAATTATTTCAATCGCCCGTCACCCCCAAGCTGGCAGATTAGGATTGACCAAGGCGATCGCCCTAGATAACCACTATGATTTTGATCCCTTAACCGCCGATCCGGCTCAGCCGCTTAGTGGCATCCACCGCACAGTAAGCCAAGCTATTGCCGAGATTGAGCTTCAGGCCACAAAATTAATTCAAGAATTACTGAATACCAAAAATATCCCAACCTGTGGTGTAGCTACTCAGACAGAATTAGAGTGGATCGATCGATTCCTGATCCCTAATCTTGATCAAACCAGCCAAGAAATCACTAATTTAATCCATGGACTAGGCGGTGGCTACATTCCGGCTGGGCCTTCTGGTGCGCCTACCCGGGGCCGCCCAGAAGTGTTACCAACTGGCCGAAACTTCTACTCCGTTGATATTCGCGCTGTCCCCACCGAAAGCGCTTGGGATGTGGGACGCAGAGCCGCTGAAACCTTAATAGAACGCTACACCCAAGAAAACGGTGAGTATCCTAAAACCCTGGGACTCTCTGTTTGGGGCACCGCCACCATGCGGACTGGTGGCGATGATCTAGCCGAAGCCCTGGCTTTACTGGGAGTTAGACCACTATGGGACGGGGCATCACGGCGAGTCGTAGATTTTGAGATTTTGCCCTTGAAAATTTTAGGTAGACCGCGAGTTGATGTCACCTTAAGAGTTTCAGGGTTTTTCCGGGATGCTTTTCCCAATTTAATTGAATTGTTCGATCGAGCGGTAGTTGCCGTAGCCTCACTAGATGAACCAGCAGATCTGAATCCTCTAGCTGACCAAGTGCAACAAGAAACCCAAACTGGACTAGCTGCTGGCTTAGAAATCTCCACAGCATTAGATCGGGCTAGCTATCGCGTGTTTGGCTCCAAACCCGGAGCCTATGGCGCAGGCTTACAGGGTTTAATCGACAGCCAAAATTGGGAAAGCGACCAGGATTTGGCCACGGCCTATATTAACTGGAGTAGCTACGCCTATCGGGGAGCCGGAATGGGCACCGCCGCCCCGGAAGCTTTTCAACAGCGCTTAGCAGGGATGCAGATTGTCTTGCAAAACCAAGATAACCGTGAACATGATTTGTTAGATTCCGATGACTACTATCAATTTCAAGGTGGTTTAACGGCGGCAATTAAAACTATTAGTGGCAACGTTCCTACGGTTTACTGCGGTGACAACTCCACCATGGCACAGCCCAAAGTGCGCACTTTGAAGGAAGAAATCGCCAAGGTCTATCGATCGAGAGTAGTTAACCCCAAATGGATTGAGGGGGCAATGCGCCACGGCTATAAGGGGGCAGCAGAAATGGCTGCAACTATGGATTTTTTGTTTGCCTATGATGCCACCACCAACTGTGTGGCCGACCACATGTATGCAGGAGTCGCCGAGGCATATTTGCTGGATTCTCAGGCGCAAGAGTTTATGGAGCGCTGCAACCCTTGGGCGGCTAGAGACATTGCCGATCGATTACTAGAAGCTCATCAGCGCGGTATGTGGTCGGGTGCTGACAGCAAAATGCTCGACCAACTCCAGGAAATCTCTTTGACGATGGAAGCCGAAGTAGAGGGGACATTGATCAGTTGACAGGGTGACTAGCTGGGGGCAAATACCCAGCAACTAGATATTAATATTCGGTTTATCAATCGAAGTAAAATAAAGTCACTAGCTTACGCTGCTCCTCAGCTTCATGACAAGTTTGCAGCAAAGTATGGCTATCGTGAAAAGCAAAACAAACCAATTGCTGACAGCGAGAAATAATTTCGTGATTGCAGAGAGAACTCGCTTCACCCAAAGGCAAATCATCATTTTGAGAATTTTCTACCAAATGCATCACATTTTCGAGCTGCTCCCGCGATTCTCGGGGCTGGCGACTCAGGCTCTGGGGCAAAATCACCGTCAGCAGATCTTGATCAGCGCGTAAGGCCCCTTTAATCACCGCTGAATTGGTGCCAAAAGAGCCAGAAGTAATAATGCGGTTGCCCGAGAGAACCAAGGCATAGCTCATCATTTCAATGAGATGCTGGTGCATGATGGGCACATGGCGAGAGCCAAGGAGAGCAACCTTCTTGGAGCTAGTTTGCTGAATATTCGCCAATTCTTGGGCGAGAGTGTCGATGCTAGATACGTTAACCAAAAGACTTACTACATCACAATGTTGACGATGCCGCCATTCTAGCAGTTTTTGCTCCAATCGCCCAGACCTCAGCCAATTGCCACAATCGAGCTGTACTAACTCGATTGTTTGAGATCTGGAAATAGAAGCTAGGCGATCGGTCTCCAGATCGCCCCGCATCCTCAGCTTAACTATTTAAACTGAGCGCTAATCCGTTTCATCGCCTCGTTCACATTATCTCGGCTGTTGAAAGCCGAAATTCGGAAGTAGCCTTCACCCGCAGCCCCAAACCCTGAGCCAGGAGTAACCACGACGTTGGAGTTGAACAGCAGCTTATCAAAGAAATCCCAGCTAGTAATGTTGTCAGGAGTTTTTACCCAGACGTAAGGAGCATTTACCCCGCCGTAGACCTGCAAGCCCGCAGCAGACATTTGCTCCCGAATAATCTTGGCGTTTTCTAAATAGAAGCTAACCAGGGCTTTAGTTTGAGCTTGGCCTTCGATCGAGTAAACCGCTTCAGCACCCCGCTGCACAACATAAGAAACACCGTTAAACTTAGTAGACTGACGACGATTCCACAGTTTCCATAGCTCCACGTCTGAACCGTCCGATGCTTTGGCCGTCAAGGTTTTAGGCACGACGCTCAGGGCGCAACGGGTGCCAGTAAAGCCCGCATTTTTTGAGAAAGACCGAAACTCGATCGCGCAATCTCTGGCTCCAGGAATCTCATAGATAGAGTGGGGAATGGTGGGGTCGCTGATAAAAGCTTCGTAGGCAGCATCAAAGAAAATAATCGAGCCATTGGCCTTAGCGTAATCTACCCAAGCTTGCAGGTGTTCTCTGGTAGCCACCGCTCCAGTGGGGTTATTGGGGAAGCAGAGATAAATTAGGTCTACTTTCTGGCTAGGAATCTGCGCTGTAAAATTGTTCTCAGCAGTAACCGGCAGATAAACCAAGCCACCATACTCACCTTTTTCGTTGGCTTCGCCAGTGTGACCAGCCATCACATTAGTATCTACATAGACTGGGTAAACTGGGTCGGTGACAGCGATCGAGTTATTATCACCAAAAATATCTAAAATATTGCCGTTATCGCACTTCGAGCCATCGGAGATAAAAATTTCATCGGCGCTGATGTCGCAGCCTCTAGCCTGAAAATCTTGAGCCGCAATCTTTTCCCGTAGCCAAGCATAGCCCTGCTCGGGACCATAGCCTTTAAACTTATCTCGATCGCCCATGTCTTCTACGGCCTTGATCATGGCCTCACGGCAAGCAGCAGGCAACGGCTCAGTCACATCACCAATACCCAAGCGAATTATTGGAGCTTGGGGGTTTTCGGTAGCAAATTTGTTGACGCGGCGGGCGATCTCAGGAAACAGGTATCCGGCCTTGAGTTTGAGGTAGTTGTCGTTGATGGTTGCCATGTGTTGAGGTACTCTTAACAAAACTTGATGGTTTTTAGTTTACCGCAGTCATCGACACTAAGCCGATCGCTTACTTCGGCCTTGCTCAACACAAGTCGCTTATGCCAAAGGCGATCAAAGAAAATCATACTTTTGCAACAGATTTTATATTCAAAATACATAGAAAATTAAAACTCATAAAAAGATATCAGCCTCCTGAATCACAGCAGGATTTCAATTTGGCTAGCTTAGAGGGGAATTATAATTTAGTTAGATTTGACGTACCATATCGGTAACTTCTATCATGAACACATTCAAGCTGGGCTTATACAAATGGCAGGCGATAAAAGCTTAAAGTCAGAAGTGTTAATCGCCCAAGTGGCCGGACCAATTCTCAGAAAAGTCATTCCTAAAATTTTAGACGCTGGGAGTGCGGGGGAAGATAACGGTGTTTTGGAAAGACTGAGGCAAGGAGATCATCCCCAGCGCCAATTAAATAGTAGACCGGCCAAATCTCAAATACGGCAGGGCAATTACCCAGTCCAGACCACTTTGCCAGCGCGGCCTGGGACTCAGCCGATTCCAGAGCCGCCATACCAGCCGCCGGTAAATCAGCCCTCTCCAGATCCAAATCCTCCGGCAAAGCCCTTGGTAGACCCAAATATTGAAAGGGAGAGAACACGAGCAAAGAAAGAGTATGAGGCAATCCAAAGAGAAGCTGTTGAGCGGCAAAGAAAGAATGATGAGATAAACCGCGAGAGTATAGAAAGAGCAAAAAAGGATGCTGAACGGCAGAGGGCATATGATGATGCCAGAAGTAGGCTGTTTAATGATGCATTCAGGGAGAACCAGCGAGAAAAAGATGAGCAAGACCGCAGATCCAGAGAGGTTAATAGAGTTGTGCCTTCAACTGATAACCCATTTAGCGGCTCAGGTTCTTTTATATTTCCAGGCAACAGTTCATTTGGTGGCTCTAGCGTCATACAAACAAATCAGCCATCTGATGAGAATGATTTCGGCCAGCAGCTCACGAAAGCAATGCTGAGGTCTTTGACATCAGGAGCGCTCAAAGACGGGTTTGCTGAAGAAATGAAGAAGCTGTTGACCCCAGAGAACTTGGTGATGATGGGTGGGCTGCTGGCTGTGGTGGGTTCAGCAAATATTGCGGCAGCGGCGATCGGGGGGCCGATCGGTTCAGCCATAGCGGCAGTTGTGCAAGGTGCCATAGGTCTTGCTGTACTTGGAGGTAATGCTGTTACTTTGGCAGAGGCAACTGGTGCGCTGTTTGGTTTTATTACGAAAGCTTATGGTGCCAAAACTGATGCCGATTATTTAGAGGCGGCTAAAGATTTTGCTAAGTTTGTTAATGTTGTAGGGCCTAATTTTATTGCTAACAATATGACTGGAGCTGGCGCTGCTAAGGCATTGGGAAGTATTAGTGGCAAGTTAGCGTCGTTGGGTGGTGAGCTGGGTAAGTTGTCGCCGGTGAGGCAAGAGCAAATTCAGAGTGGTCTTAGAGCTGGGCGAGATCTGCTGAGTAAGTTAGGGAAAGATATTCAAGGCGGATTCAAGGGTATTTTTGAGAGCATTAATAATGCTTTGTCTCATTTGCCAGGGAATAATCCTAAAAAGCTAACCGGTAATACAGCATCCCCAAATCCGGGGGGCAAAAATCCCAAAAAGAAAGAGACAACTGTAAAACCCAGTAGATGGGACAAGGTAGCTGAAGAAATAAGTCCAAGTTTGGACAAAAATAGTGTTGAATTTAAAGAGCTAGCAATAAATCTGAGTAGACTAAAATCTAAGGGACTTAACCCCAAAACAGTTGTAAAACTTCACGAGCAAGGCATAACACCCTCTAAACTTGATGCATTACTTGAAGACACGAGAAATCTTACAAAACTCAAAGGTACTCAAAGCAGAGGAAAAAGAAGTTTAGACTCGGCTGTAACAACTGAATTTCATGAACTTGCAGAGTTGGTCAATAAGTTTCTAAATCAGATATCAAAGCAGCCTAATTTGACACAAAAAGAAAGACTAGACAAAGCAAAAGATTTCATTCAATATGCTGTATCTGATCGGCAAATATATACGTTTGCCAAAGAAATTATTAATAGTGAAAAGTTAAGTGATGTAGATAAGCTTGGCGAGACAGTAAAGAATTTTGCTACGCAGCCTAAAACATCAAGTGCATTAGGATATCAATTTGAAACTGAGTTTGCGGCTCAACTAGTTCGTTCTGGTAAAAAAGTTACTATGGGTAAAGGGGCTGATGTAGTAGATGACACTAGTAAACAAGCTTGGCAGCTAAAGAATTCACAAGAAGCAGAGTCTTTTAGTGTAGCTTTAAATGAAGCTGCTAAGCAATTAACTGGTAAAAATCAAGAACAAGTTCCTTTAGGCTACTTAAAAGGTATTAAGATTAGACTCACTAATAAAGAGAATCCAGAATACCTCAAATCACCTAAACAGTTGGAAGAAATCATCAAGGATGCCATGGGTAAACCGGCAAATAGGAAATGGAATAGTGTTGATCAGGTACAGATTATTATTGGTAATAAAGCTCATATTTTTGACATCAAGAAAATTCCAGGAGATATTGTACCAGTTCTCAAAGGTACTTTTAAGTATGATACATATTCCATTAGCGGGTTGCCTACTGAAACGAGGGTTGCCGGATTTCAAAATGGATCTCCACAATTACTTAGTGCTGTAGAGAGATATCAACAAACAGTCATAAATACTCTGATACCTGAACAGCGGAAAGAAAGACAAGTTGAGCATCAAATGGCGATGACTAAGCAATCTGATGAAGTCTATCGAAGACTAGACCAAGTAAACCAAAATATTCAACGCCTTAATACTGAACTTGCAGGGCAGACATTTAATCTAAATGAGATACCCCCAAATATCTTACGCAATGCTAGCTCTAATGATTCAAAAGCAGTGGCTTATGCTTCAGCTCTACTCTTGAAAAATATTGGACAACAAGCTTTTGTTTCAAAGGAGAGTGAACTAGAGTTAGTAAAAGTAAATGATACTGGACAAGTTACTTTGTACAATTATCTTTTATCACCAGATACAAAACAAGATATTTTGGAAGCAGCACAACAGCTTCAACAAGAGCAAACAAGGCAAGCTCAAAAAAGTAATAATAATCAACGTGAAATGTGAGGACAAACAAATGATTAATAAAAACAGGTGGGTTGTAGATAATGATTATACTGGTGTTAACAAATTCCCTTGCTGGCAAGGCAAAATCTTGCGAAGTAAAAGCAAGGAAGAGTTAGAGAAAAATACAAGAAAAATATATGATTTAGCTTATGATGAGGAACTATATCGTGTAATTGCAAAAGGCAAACATGGTAACAATCCAAAGACTTTACCTAGAGTGACTGGTTTTGATTTTCACTCTATTAAAAGAAAGGATGGATCTTACGATTCTCTAAATGAAAATGGGTTAAGTTGGTTCGATGATTGCGAACAGCAATGTAAAATCAGCTACTATAACCTCAATGGTCAAGTAGTCACTGAATGGGTAGGAAATTTTTATAAATTCCATACGAATTTAAGGTCAGAAAAGTATTTGGAGTTAAATAGAACTCGTACAAACTATTATGAAAGCCCTTTACCAATATATATCGAAAAAGGCTATGACAATGGATACGAAATATACGAGATTAGATTGTGTTCTGATATTTGGTTTCCAAGAGTAGTAGGATGGCTAGATTCTGAAGAACCATTCTATGACAATAGTGAGTTGGCTGCATTAAATGCACCTCGGCTCAACCGTTTTTTACAATGCACTAAAGAACTGATTTTAAGTTTAGGAGGAGAATGGGAACTAGTTGGAGGAAAGCCAATATCAGTTGATGAAAATGATGCCTATTGCCCTTATGGGATTAATCCTCATAACATAATTCCCACTAAAACAGTTTGTATTGATGGAGTCCAAAAAGAAGTCTATCCACCACTGTCAAATTATATGGGTATAGAAAACATTCCGCCCGAATGCCAGCTTTCGGAAGACAGCATTTCTCTAGAAATAGAAGTTAAGTCTAGAAACCACTGGTGTATGCTAGCAGACAAATCAGAACACGATCTACCCAAGTGGACAGCTACTTTTCCATCAGGAAGGTTTGCAACTCGTCAAGATATTTGGCCATTTGTGAAGGCTATTCTAGAGGTAGGTCAACAAGAAGAGATACTTCAGATATTTGCAGAGAAAGCAGAATTTTGCCAATTCATTCATGATGTAGATAGCGGCACTCTACCTATGCCACCTTCAGAGTGCTTATGCTCTGAATTAGCTGATGAAATAGAGTGGCAATTAAAGACAGGTGGTACACCTACATATATTCGTAGAATTCAAAGCATGACAAAGTTAAGTTACTATGAGAAAAGCGGAAAAGTTGTAGATAAATATATAGGAGCACAAGAGCTTGGGGAAATTTTGTATAACTACCATTTAGGAAACCTCGGCCAATACCAAAGCGATTACAGTAAAAGGTTTTTATATCCTGACTACGGCGGTCTAAAGTTTTATGAGTGTCTTGAACCACAACATAGCTCAGAAGGATCTCATATAGACATTATATTAACGTCAGACATTTGGTTTCCAGTGGTAAGTGGCTCTGTGGAAAGAAAAGTTGGTATTTGGGATAACTTCGGTGCTGATGAAGTAGCCTACTATCAAGGAGGTTTTGATAATCGGGAATTAGCTAACCGACATACTCCCCGCCTAAATCGATTTCTGAGCGCTCTTGCTGCAAAAGTGGCAGAAATGGGTGGAGGATGGTCGATCGGAGCAGATGTAGACCCAAAGTATAAAGAGCAAATGACCCTTACTGGCATCAAACTAGATGTTTAGATTTCTTAGCCTTTTTCAATAATCAGGAGAATTATAAATGTTAAACTCTAATACTGAAAATGAAGAATTTGATGAATCTTACCTTGAAGAAGAACTTAACGACTCCTGGATTGATACTACTAATCGAGATGCCGAAATCGAAGCAGCAGTCATTGAATTTATCGGCGAACTAACTGCTGTTCGCACATCACTAACCGAGCAGCAAAAGCTAGGTGAGTCATTTGATCGACTAAGTTACAACGTCGTCGAACAACGCCAACAACTCCAATCAATTATTCTGTCGTTGGAGCAGTTAAATAAATTGCTCTCCACCGAAAATATCTCTAAGCTGCTGCAAATCCAAAAAAGCTTCAGCACCTTCGCCCAAAAGCTAGAAATGTTCGAGGAAGCAATTAACAATAATATTCGTAAGCAGCAAGAAAGCCGCACGCGAAGCGACGAAATTTATCAAAACCTTGATAGAGCTTGGCGAAGGCTAGCAGATGAGATCAAAGAACAGCGTCAAATAATTGGCGGTATTGCTAGCTGGGAAAGTTTTGCCATGTTGTCGATCGGCACTGGGTTTTCAGCAGCAGCATTCATGCTTCTGGGTTTCAAGATTTTCATTGCAAAATAATACGCATAACATTTTTTAAGCGCCCATCCCCGAGTATTTCTTGATTCCTTGCTTCCACAAATAGCGGTTGATCACCCAAAAAACTCCTGACCACAGACCAATCATTAAAAAACCCCGCCCCACATTCACCGGCAAGCCCACCAAAATCGCTGCTGGGAAATGAATCATGTAAGGAAACGGAGTCCAAGCCAAAAAATCTTGCATTTGCTGAGGGAAAAGTTCGATCGGAGCAATCATTCCCGACAAAAATAAGTACAGCAAAAACCAAAACTGCTCGATCGCCATTGCCCGCTCAGTCCAAAAAGCACAAAGAGCAAAAGTGTACTGCATCAAAAACCGCAGTCCAAAAATCATTATTGTCACCGCCGAAAACTGCAATATCGGCAACCATCCCGGCCACCAAACAGCCTGGGGATATAGTGCCAAACCTAAAAACAGCAGCAAAATAATAAAGGGAAAGCGGGCAAAACGCTCGCTGATATGAGAAATCAGGTGATGCCAAGCCGGATCTAAAGGCTGCAAAAGCTTAGCAGAAAGCGTTCCCTCCACGACTTCTCGCTCAAACTCATAAATTACCCACACCACGCTCACTTGGCGCACCATAAATACTACTAAAAAATAGCGGATAAATTCGATCGAACTCAACCCAAACTGACCATCCGCCGCTGCATGTTGCCAGACTCCCATCAAAATGATCGGCGTTGAACCGGCTAAAACCCACAGCCATAGCTCTGCCCGGTATTCCAGCATATAAGCATACTGCGTTTCAAACAAAACCTTCATAATCCGCCACATACTAGCACCTGCATTCGATCGAACCAGATTTCATCATAGTCTTTTCTAGCGGGCTGAACTGAAATAGGTCTGCGATGCAGATTTCTAGAGAGAACTTTTAAACTTTTAACCGCTCCTGTAAACGAGTATACCGCTGACCTACTTCATGCTTTTTAACCGCCAAACCAATCGCTTTACTAGACCCCACCATGATCGCCAACTGCTTTGCTCTAGTTAACCCGGTATAAATCAAATTCCGCGACAGCAACAAATAATGCTGCATATACAAAGGCAAAATCACCACCGGATACTCTGAACCTTGGGATTTGTGAATCGAAATCGACCAAGCCAAGCCCAACTCATTCAAATCTCCATAGTCATAAATTACCTTGCGCTCATCAAATACAATAGTTACTTCTTGTTCCGTGGAGTCGATCGCTCCCACCATCCCCAAATCTCCGTTAAACACCTCCCGCTCATAGTCATTCTTTAACTGAATCACTCGATCGCCCACCCGCAAAATAGCATCACCCCGATTAAGCTGAGACTTATTAGGATGGGGTGGATTCATCAGCTCCTGCAACACCACATTCAAATTCCTTGTCCCCAAAATCCCTCGGGTCATCGGACACAGCACCTGCACATCTATCACCGGATTGAAGCCCTGCTGGGGAATAAAATCGCTAATCAGCTCACAAATTGTCTGCACCCCATGCACCGGCTCCTGTCCGCCCCCATGCCACAAACAATCTGACTTAGGCGCAGCCGAAATCAACTCCAATCCCGGAAACTGTCCCCGATTAATTTGGTGAGCCGCCCGAATAATGCCGCTAGCCTCCGCCTGCCGAAAAACCTGGGTGAGCCTCACTACCGGCATTCGCTCCGAATTGATCAAATCAGCCAGTACATTCCCCGGACCAACCGAAGGCAACTGGTCAATATCTCCCACCAACAATAACTGAGCATCCTTGGCCACCGCCTTCAGCAAAGAATTCGCCAAAAACAAATCCAACATCGAAGCCTCATCCACCACGATCGCCTCATGGGGCAAAGGCTCCTCTATTCCCCGCTTAAAGCCTCTAGTCCCCGGATCAAATTCCAACAACCGATGAATCGTCTTGGCCTCTAGCCCAGCCATCTCTGCCAACCGCTGCGCCGCCCGTCCAGTGGGAGCCGCCAGCGCAATCTTCTTACCCATGGCCTTCCACAAAGCAACGATCGTGCGGGTACAAAAAGTCTTGCCACAGCCCGGGCCACCGGTTAGAATCATCACCCGCTCCGTTGCCGCCATCTCCACCGCCTGCTGCTGCTCTGGTGACAGACTAATTTTGTGGCTCTGAGTAAATCGATCGATCCAACTCCGCACCCGCGCCATATCCACCACCGGGGACTGTTGCAGCAAATCCACAGTCAAATTCGCCAAACTCTGCTCAGTATAAAAAAAGCTGGGCTGAAAATATAGCGGAATCTCCCCCACTACTTCTACCATCAAATCTTGCTGCCGCCCCATTTCACCCAACAGCTCTAACACCGCCTCAGATGTCGCTGGATAATCTGCTGTAGTTAACTTAGCAATCGACAAATCTACCAACTCCGGCTGAGGCAGAAAGCAATGGCCATTCTCCGCTGCCTCGGTCAAAACATGCGAAATTCCCGCCCGATACCGAAACGGCGAGTCCGGCAAAATCCCCAACTGGCGGGCGATCGTATCCGCCGTGAGAAACCCAATCCCAAAGATATCCTCGGCAAGCTGATAGGGATTGCGCGTAACTACTTCGATCGCTTTCTCCCCATACTGCTTAAAGATCTTCACCGCATAGGTAGTCGAAACCCCATGACCTTGCAAAAACAGCATCACCTCCTTGATGGCCTGCTGTTCAATCCAAGCTTTTTGAATCATCCGCACTCGCTTTTGACCAATGCCTGGGACTTCAATTAATCGATCGCTATGCTGCTCAATAATTTCTAGAGTCTCCAGAGCAAAATGTGCCACAATTCGCTTAGCAGTCACCGGGCCAACGCCTTTAATCAGACCACTGCCCAAATACTTCTCAATTCCAGTCAGCGTTGCAGGCTTAGTCTCCCGATAGTGAATGACCTTAAACTGCTGCCCATATTGCAGGTGTTCTGCCCAGGTGCCCTGAAGCTGAAGAGTCTGCCCTGCCTGGATACCGGCAAAGTTACCCACAATTGTTACTAACTCATGACAGCGAGGAGCCTGTAAACGCGCCACCGTATAGCCAGTTTCTTCTGAATGAAAAGTAATGCGCTCAACTACTCCAGTCAAGGCCACTGGGGGTATTGACTGATTTTGCAAGGAGTAGGGCGTTGGGGGAGTAGACACTTCAGAGATGACAGGGTACTAGTTTGGAGCAGATCGGAAACACTCATATATCTTTTTGAGAGAGTTTCTTGAAAGCCTGGTACATCTCAGGCAATCGATTAATAATTGCCGAAGCCTTCAGCCAAGTCTTATGGGGGACTGCGGGGTATCCAGACATTACGGTGCCGGGGGGTACATCGCTATGCAGGCCACTTTTGGGAGAAGCGATCGCCCTGTCACCCACGGTAATTTTGTTAGCAATACCCACCTGGCCACCGAGTAATACTTGGTTGCCAATCGTTACGCCGCCCACTAAGCCCACCTGAGCGGCGATCGCACAGTTCGAGCCAATCTCGGAGCCGTGGCCAACGTGAACCAAGTTATCGATCTTAGTATCACGGCCAATTTTGGTGTCACCTACCGCTGCCCGATCAACGCAGCTATTGCAGCCGATTTCTACCTGGTCGGCCAAAATGGTGTAGCCGGACTGCTGCATCTTAAACCAGCCGGTGGCTGTGGGCACAAAGCCAAAGCCTTCCGCGCCGATCGTGGTGCCGCTATTGATTACGCAGCGATTACCAATACGGCTGCGCTCATGAATTACACAGTTGGCATGAAGCACGGTGTCATCGCCAATCTGCACATCGGGATAAATGGTCACATTGGGGTGAATGACTGTGCGATCGCCGATCGAAACTTCTCCTTGAATCACCACATGGGCACCAATGTATACATCTGCGCCCAGTTTGACCTGGGGATCAATTACTGCGGAAGGATGGATTCCGGGCTGTGGTTGGAATGGTTGATAGAAGAGGCCGATCGCTTGGGCAAAGAGCAAGCGCGGATCTGGGGAGGCGACCCAGGCTAGTCCTTGGGCTGTGGCGCTGGCCAGAATGTCTTCTTTTTGGGGCAAGACTAAAGCCGCTGCGGTGGTGGTGGCAATCAAACCTGCGAATTTATCGCCTTCGATGTAGCTGAGAGTGCCCGGTTGGGTTTGATCGATCGGGGTTAAGCCGCTGATTTCGGGGTTGGTACCTAGATGGTGCTGGGGATTGCCCAGTTTGCTGACAACTTCGCTAAATAACATGGTTCTCGGGGTTAATTTATGGGTGACGCAGCCGCTAGGGGTCTTCCCGATAGCTTCGCTTGCGCCAAAGGCGATCGCGTAGCGTCCGCTTTGTAGAATCGAATAGCTTTCCATTTTCTAGCAAAAAGGCACCATTAGTTTTGTTAAGATTTTATTACATTGACCCACAGGAATGGATGGGATGTTACCCTGAACTAGGTCAGACCAATATACACGTCGAAGGTGTAAGGCGGAAGATTTTCTACCCGTGATACTATTTTAGATGGTATATAGATCTATTGCAGTCTAGTAAAATAAGTAGTTAAACTGCATTTTTCTACATGTTATTTTTTGTAGCTATAATAGAGTGTTAAATAAAAACTAAAATATCACAACTTTACTGTTTGTTTAAATATTGAAGGAGATCGGTTATGTCACAATACGTTAAAGTACTTGCTACAGCTCTAACGCTGTTTGGAAGCAGTTTATCAAGTGTATTATTTATTGGCTCGTCTGATGTTCATGCTCAGACAGCTTGTACTGCAACCACTACCACCGCCATTGCAGACAAAATTGCAAATGGTCACTCGTGGGGTAAACATAGTGCTGAATACTCTGCTGGTACAGTAATTGCTGGATTGGCTATGCCTGCCTCTCCTCGGGTCACAACCATTGCTGAGTTCAAAGCACTTATCCAAGGAGTAATGGGGTCTAGTACGAACAAGACCCTTGCTAGAGGGCGCAAGGCGTATTGGGGATCGCCAACTGGCACGATTGTTGTTTACGATCCCAACAGTGTCGATTGTGGTACTGCATTTCGACCTGTTGATGGCAAGCCATATTATGATCGTCAGAGCTGAAATGTATAACTTGTTCAAGGGGTAGCGGAAGTCAATAGGTTTGAGCCATCAATGCATGTGTGAAGATAGCTAATCAGTACCATCAATGTCGTGCAATTTCCTGCGTCATTGTTCCATTATCCTTTGAACCAGTATAAATTTTTGTTGGTCTCATTGTGTCAACAGCCTTTTCTATTTATCGTTAATGTAGAGAAAAAATGAACATTCAAAAAGATGAAAATGGCAGCTTTTTAATTAAGTGCAGTCAAAATGAACTAACTATCTTGTCTAATGCACTAAATAATATCCCACAAGCTGTTGATGAGCAGGAATATACGACCTTAATCAGTGCATCTAAATCAGAGACAAACAAGATTTTAGATATTATTGTTGCAGCTCTGAATTCAGACCAAGAGTAATGGCTTATCCAATTGCCAACACAGTCTAACAAACTAGTTTCACGCTGACCACATTAACCTGACTATCCCAAAAAGCTTTTAGCAGCGAGTGAGCGGGAACATTAGGCAATCAATAAAATCCAAGGCAGACATATGTTTGAAGGAATTAAAAAATCTACACTTGATGATCCAGATTTTAAGGAGGATTCTGTCAGGGAACTTGTGATAGCCCCTATTCTGGCTAATTTAGGTTATTTTCCGAGTGGTAAACATCGAGTTGCTAGAAGTAAGACTCTAAGAAATCCATTTATCCGCATCGGAACACGAAATCACTCTGTCACTACAATTCCAGACTACATACTCTATATTAATAACAAGCCCGTATTTGTGCTAGATGCGAAGAGTCCTTCAGAAGGGGTTTTGGAGCAAGATCATATTCAGCAGGCATATAGTTATGCAATTCATCCAGAAATACGCTGTAATGAATTTGGCCTTTGTAATGGTAAGGAGTTGTCAATATTTAACACGTCTCAACTTGAACCTTTACTTCATATGAGTTTTGAGGAATTCGAGTCCCGGTGGAGTGATATTGAGAAATACATGTCGCCGAATCACTTATCTAATCCAGCCTTAAGAGATTTTACACCAGATTTTGGCATGGCTCTATTGAGGATGGGTTTTACCAGAGAAACCCAAATTCATATGTTGGAAACACGGCTTGACCTATTTGCAAAAATAGATGACTCACTTATGACGGCATCAGCTAATTGCAATCTTGGTTCAGGTGGTTTATGCACCAGTTTTGATTTTCATCCAAGTATGCTGCCTGATATTGTTTCTGGACTTCCAGATGAACTAGCCAATCTTTTCATTAGTGCTTTGAATAGAGCCCCATTTCAAGCTTCTGCAAGATTGGCTATAGAGCTGGATCTAATCGTTAATCTTGGAGATATAACTCAAGGAGAGTTCGAGAAATTTGTTCCCCTAATCATTCAAGAAGTTTGTGCTTCAAGATTTAATCCCTCTGAAATACCGAATGATCCAAATGATTTACCATCATATGTATTTAAACTTAGAGATCACTTTGTACTTAAACTAAATCCTAAAGATGCCTAACAAAGTGATGCTAAGAACAAACCTCCGATATGCTAATGTTTTCTATGAAGCGTATCGATAGGGTTCTCTGGTCGATCGATCCCCCAAAAATTCAACCCGAGTCTCCCCAAATAATAGTTACCAGCCCTCTCACTTCATTAAATTTGTGAGTGTACTCGATCCCAACCAGTTGCTCAAGTCATTAAGCGAATTGAAATCTAGGAGCGCTTCACTCAGTGCTTCTAGCTGATTCAGTGCAAGTGCTTGAACTTGGGCTTGAATTTCATCGGGTAACGATTCAACTGACGCAAAATGATCGATCGCTGCCCTTTCTCAATACCTCTTTCTTCCCAACTGGTAGTGACTTGCATAATTTCCTTCTATGAAAGCTGCATACCAAGTTGGATTTTGACTATGCGTTCGATCGACTTCATTTCATCTTCTGACACCACACCCAATTTATTTACCAGTCGCTCTTTGGATGCCGTTGTCAATTGATCTGCCATTACCTTACTTTCTTTTCCATCAACTACCACTATTGCCTCACTCGGGTATAACCGACCAGTATTTTTTGTTAGTGGTATAACTTGAACTCGATTTAGCGCCGAATTTGCCGCATCATTGCTGATAACCACCGCCGATCGAGTTTTCCGAAGTTCTCCACCCACAGACGAGTCAAAACCCACCCACCAGATTTCACCCCTGAGCATCATTAACGCTCCCAATTAGCCCGTTGCTCCATTCCAGGGCTTCGGCTTCTCGTTCTTTATCCGCTGCCATCGCTTGATAGGCAGAGGCCAAATCTTCTTTCAAGACATGTGGGGGTGCCAAGTTTTCTAAGAATTTACTGATATTACCTTTACCGACAACTCGATAGAGAGCATCATACACTTCTTTATCAATCGTGATGGTCATTTTTTGTTGCATGACATTTTTACCCAATCTGCTATCAGATTTCAACACGTACACGTATCCGTGTAGAGATCAAACCTGATTTGTTAAATTACGTGGTTTTCAGCGTTAAGCAATATCGCAACAGACAATCACTAGATAACAAGGCCACACAGATTGTGCCTTAAAAACCCAGATCGATCGTGGCCAACCTTGCTTGCTCAAACACCTCATCATCTGTTTTGTCTGACCAATCATCGCAGCCAATCTCTGCATAAAACTGTCGATCATATGGTCGTGTCCTGACTACCACCGGCATCGGCACCGCATGACCAAGAACTAGAGCCTGCTGCTTAGAATCTAGCTTGGCTAAAACTGCTCGCAGTCCTTGACCACCCGAAACCCCAGTAAAAATTGCATCAATATCTTTCTCATCATTGATCAGCGCCGTAATTCGCGTACCAATTTGGGACATAATCTCTCGATCGATGCCCGAAGGTCGCTGATCAATCACCAACAAGGTCACAAAATATTTGCGCATTTCCCGGGCGATCGTGCCAAAAATAGTACTCTTAGCCACAGCCGGATCTAAAAAGCGGTGGGCTTCTTCGATTACGATCATTAGCTGCTGGGGTTTATCGGCCTGATTTTTGCTTTGCAAATAGCGCTCGGCTTTTTCTACATAGCGCTCATGAATCCGCCGGGTAATCATATTTGTCACCAGCATGTAAGAAAGCATATCGGTCTGATTACCAAATTCAATCACAATACTCTTACCAGCATCAATGTGCTTCAACATCTGATCAATAAAATTCTGGCGACTGCTGGGCTTCATGTATTTCAGCTTCTGCAAGCGCAACAGCTTCCGCTGCAAGGCCATAATCGAACTCATGTTGCCCCGCTTTTCTTCGCAGAACATCTTGATATCTTCGTTGGTCATATCCAGCAGCTCACTAATCCAGCGATCGTGAAATTCTCCATAGAGAATATTGGCGTTATCAATGCTGGCCTCTGATAAATCCAATTCTCGTCCGACTAAGCGAATATCTTCGACTTCAATTTGGTCGTAGTTTAAAAATAGCTCCTGAGCATCTCGAATCCCCCGTCTCCGGCTAGATTCTGGATCGAGAGTGTAGACTACTACATCATTAGGAAATAGTTGACGGAGACCTTTAACTGTGGCACTATTTTTGCCTTCAGAGACTGCTTCCCAGCCATACTCGGAGTGCATATCAAAGATCAAATTCACCGCTGCTTTTTTGCGAATAACTCCAGCTAACAGTAAGCGAGTGAGGAAAGATTTCCCAGTTCCCGATTTCCCAAAAACCCCGTTGCTGCGTTCTACGAAACGATGAAGGTTCAGACATACTGGTACATCTACATCCAAGGGCTGACCGATCGAGAAGTTACAGCGGTGCGGATCATCTTCCCAGCCAAAGATCTGGCGAAAGTTTTGCTCACTGGCATCAAAGACCTGGCTAAAGTGACTGGGAATGGTTTTCACTGGCAACAGCTCTAATTCTACGCTGCTGTTGGCCTGATACGAGGCAAGCACGGCTTGCAATTCATCATCAATGCCGACCACTTTGCTTTTTTTCTGTTTAGCTGCCGCTGCTTCCACTACCCGCAAGAGCATCAGCATCGGAGCCAGGTTTACGGTGCTGTAAGTGGTGCTCCCCGAGAGAACAGCTTGTAAAAAGTCATCATGAGGGTCTGGGGGATGGACTAAGATCCGATCGCTGGTTGTGCCTAAACTTACATCGGTAAGCAAACAAAAGAAGTCATATTTATGGCCATGGACTACCAAAAATTTGCCAACACGCATATCTTCAACCGAAATGCCGGGGTAAAGTTTGACATCTAATCCTCCAGTGAGAGAGCCTTGAATGACGGTGCCAAGAGGTTTATCCATGGTAGAAATGCTGTTAATAAAGGCGGTTCTCTTACCGATGCAGTGGTGGTAAGAGATTGCAGAAATTTTAGCACTCTGTTAGGAGAATTGGCGCAATTCCTCAGAGAATCCTGGTTTAAAACCAAAACAAGAAGCCCCCAGATGTTATCTAAGGGCTTCTCGCTCTTCAATATTAAGCCTGGCAGTGAGCTATCTTCACAGGGGGCTACCCCCCAACTATTGTCGCCGCTGTAGCGTTTCACTTCTGAGTTCGGGATGGATCAGAGTGGGTCCACTACGCCATTACCACCAA
>JAAFHZ010000065.1 GCA_013297675.1 Synechococcales cyanobacterium bin59.metabat.ball.084
ACTAGCTTTAGAAGGGGGTTCAATATGTAAGTGTAATTGTTCTTATGACGGAGACGACGCAGAATAGGTGCCCCGACCTTCGGTGCTCAAAGTTCTCTCAAAGTTCCCTTTCCGCCCTTCCTAGAGCCTGGTTTACTCGGATGAATTGATCCACAATTACCCTCACCATCGGGGTTTCGGATACCTGGCACCTGTTGGGTTGAGGGGGAGATGAGAGATTAGGGGAGTTGCGATCGCCTTGCTCAAATCGGTAAGTGCGATCGATTCCCCCCTGCTTCCTGCCCAGCCTTGATAAGATCGCCTTAGTTCCTAGTCCAAAAAGCTATGCAGTTAACCATCAACCTGCCCGACTCTGCTTTTCAACGACTGTCTCGCCTTGCGGAGTTGACCAATCAACCCCTATCCGATCTGGTACTCCAGAGTATTGCTGGCAATTTACCACCAGCGATCGAAACGGCTCCCGTGGAAATGCAATCTGAATTGCTAACTCTGCAAAGTCTGAGCGTGGAAGCATTACGGCAAATTGCCCAAAGCCAAATCCCGTCAGAGCAGCAGGAACGCCATATTGCACTGCTAGAGCAAAATCAGGAGGATTCGCTGACGGAGGAAGAGCAAGGAGAATTGCAGGCACTCTCCTGGGCTGCGGATCGATTGATGCTCAAGAAAGCTCATGCTTGTGCCGTTTTGCACTGGCGAGGACAGCCCATCCGCGATCTGAACCAGTTATCTCCCAATTAACTCATGGCTTCAGTTCCCCCGTCGATTCGTCAGCAGGTGATTTCGGACGCAAACCAATGTTGCGAATATTGCCAAACTCAACAACGTTTAACTGGGATGCCGCTTGTGATTGACCATATTATTCCTCGTTCCATCGGTGGAAAAAGCGATCGCGCCAACTTAGCCGCATCTTGCTACCGTTGCAATGAGTTTAAGGGTGCTAGAACGGATGGGGTCGATCCTCAGACTGAAGCGCGAATTTCCTTATTTCACCCTCGCCAACAAATCTGGACTGAGCACTTTGCCTGGACAGAGGAAGGAATAATCATTGCTGGCTTAACCCCCACAGGTCGGGCGACAGTTGATGCGCTGAGATTGAATAACGAGTATGTGGTTGCATCTCGCAGCATTTGGGCTGCTGAAAACTGGCATCCCCCCAATTTTAGATAACGCGATCTCCCTGCTCGACGATCCAATAGCGCGATCTCGTCCAGTGGTCAGACCCACCAACTGAGCAATGGCTCGACAACGGGACACCTATTTATGCCCTCCAACCCCAAAAGGCTTTTGCCAGTGAAATCTATAACGTCTTTCAGATGCTCCTAGCTGGACAAATTCAGCCTCAATCCAGCGATGATTACATCGAGCGAGTCAGTATTCCTGGCCATCTCACCGATCGCACCGTCGAACTCTTTTCTGGGCAAGTCGTCCCTGTGCTGGTGTTACCCAATATTAGAGGCATCTATGGCTGGCGAGTCAATGCCCTAGTAGCCGCCGCAGTGGATGCTACCAGCCCCGATCTCAGCGAACCCGAAAATGTGAGGATGCGGCGTGCGCTCAAAAGCTTTCTGCATCGCATTTACTACGACTTGCGAAATTTAGGACATCTCGATCGCGATCGCGCCCTCAATTTTGCTGCTACCAATGCCTTTCAAGCTGCATCTACCTTTGCTGATGCCATTAATAGTGGTATGGAACTAGATAGCATTGAGATCGAAAAAAGTCCCTTTTGTCGCCTCAATAGTAATTGCTGGGATGTGAAACTGAGGTTTTTTGATGCCGAAAATGGCCAGCGTGCCAAAAAGATCTATCGATTTACCATTGATGTTGCCAATATCATGCCAGTGACATTAGGCACAGTGAAATCGTGGTCTGTACCCCGTTCAACGTGAGTTCGATCAACAGATGGCCGAGCTGCGGGTTAAGGTCGCAGAAATTACTTAGCTGATCGCCTTCCAGGCAATTTATCGCTGCTTCATGGATAAAGATAAAAGTCCCAAGGCTGGAGCATTGCTGTCTTATTTGGACCGATCGATGGTAATTCAAAGATTGCAGGATGCGATCGGGTTGCCTTAACGGTGATTTGATTGAGTGTCTTCATATGACAAAACCTTAATTATTAAAACTGGTAGTGAAATCGATAAGATCTCATCTAGTACGAAAAATTAATCAGGACTCCACTAAGTGCCAAAACTGAGGCAAGCTTGGCATTCGTTCTAGCAATATTTTCGCTCACAACTTTGATAGAACTCAAGGTATAATCATAGGTGAGTTTAACGTTATTCATTGGTTTAGAGGTCTTAAAAATGACAGATAAAAATCAGACCAACAGCAACGAACAATCTAAAAACCAGGCTTCGTCAGTGCCAAAGGCTGAGAGGATACTACCAAAAGTAGATCGCTCTAAAACGATTAAATATATGCGAGACGGTGCATAGCCATTGGTTAATACAAATTTCACTGTTTTATAATGACTTTCTATTCAAGCTGAGAACAAAGCGGTTACTGCTCATTATGCAAACTATTCTGCCTTGCCCTTGCAATCAAAACCATGCATTTGGTTCATCATTCGATCAATTAATCTATACAGCCCTCAAACTCTCAATCAGCGCCCGTAGACCTAAATAATAGCTGCGGGCACCAAAGCCGCTGATTTGTCCGATCGCCACTGGTGCTATGTAAGAATGGTGGCGAAATTCTTCGCGCTTATGAATATTACTGAGATGAACTTCTACCGTCGGAATTGCCACTCCGGCGATCGCATCTCTTAAAGCCACACTCGTATGAGTTAAGCCACCCGGATTGATCAACAAACCATCGTACTGGCCACGGGCAGCATGGATCGCATCGATCAGCACCCCTTCGTGGTTGGATTGCTCACAAATAACCCCAGCTTTGTGTTCTGTACCAAGCTGGGTAAGATGCTGGTTAATCTCGGCCAGGGTAGTGCTGCCGTAGGTTTCGGGTTCTCGCAAGCCCAACAAGTTTAAGTTAGGACCGTGGAGGACTAAAATTTTTAGTCTGGCAGGCTCTGGCATAGATCTAAAGCTCTAAATACTTACTATCTTCTGTCACGAACAGGGATAGGAATGAGTTCTGGTTCGCACTCCGGCTCAGGGCCAAACAGAGATTCGACTAGCTGGTTAGCTAATTCGATGAGTCGGTCGATTAAACCTGTTATATAGTCCATGAAAACCAGCTCCCACAAGAAAACTTTTAAAATTAAGGCAGTCCATCTCAAAAAGGCGGTGGCTGCTGCGGACGGTCGGCATTGAATGCTTAACCTTATTTTAGTGTGAAATCAGGGAGAGTGTAACGTAAAAACAATATTTAACTATTTTTTCACATTTGGCTTATTTTTGCCGTCACCTACTTTTGATCGATCGCCTTATGAGTTTGGGGCACAACTCGCACCGTGGCCAAAGATTGCTTCAGTAAAGCCTGCCAAACCAACACCTGCTCGGGCAAAGGCGGTAGGGGATTGCCATGGTGGGGCTGTTCTAGGGCGCTCACTGGCTGCAAAAAGACCGGAATGTTTGGATCGATCGCCGCAATCAGCTTCATAGCCTGAGTTAAGTCTTCAGCCAAGGTGGCTTGGCTGATAATGATCTTGCCAAACACCGCACAGCCTTGATCTACGCACACTTGCAAAAAATCTTGGTGGGCGACCCAATGTGATTCGCCGCTGACACTAGGTAACTTGATATCCATCCCCACCAAATCTAGATACTCCACGATCGAGGCTAGCTGCTGAGGGCGATGGCCACCGGTTTCGAGATAGATCGGTAAACCCGTAGAGCGCAGTAACGGCAGCAATTGCTGCAAAAATTTAGCA
Source organism: Synechococcales cyanobacterium bin59.metabat.ball.084 (assembly GCA_013297675.1). Taxonomy (GTDB): domain Bacteria; phylum Cyanobacteriota; class Cyanobacteriia; order Cyanobacteriales; family Chamaesiphonaceae; genus JAAFHZ01. The sequence continues at coordinate 3,833 of JAAFHZ010000065.1, forward strand.
TGGAGTAATGGCTCACCCCCGGTAATGCTAATGCTGTCGTGTAAATGGGGGGTGTTTTGATCTTTTACCCAACCCAAAACCTGCTCTACCGATACCGGGTTGGTATATATCTGAAAATCTCGCTGGCCGGGGGTTTGCTCGATCTCACAGGTTTTTTGAGCCGCCCAAGTATGCTCACTATCGCAATAGGTACAGCGCAAATCGCAGCCCCCAAACCGCACAAAGATCTGCCGGGTGCCTACGTTTAACCCTTCTCCTTGAATTGCGGAAAAAATTTCTACCAAATGGGCGGAATTAGTTTGAGGGGGCATAGATTATTTATTGATTTACAAGTTCGGGAAAATTCACAATTTTTCAGCTTTCTTCATAAAAGCACATCTTCTGTTTAAAGAAAATTTATCACTAAGCTGCGGTGATCTTAGTTAGCATGATAAGAACTTCTGTCGGGAAGATTGCCATGCTGCCAATATTATCGATCTTAGCTCTGCTCCTATGTTTTTGGATTTTCTTTTCGCCAATCATCCGGCGAGAAGAAGCTACTAATCGGCGACGGACAATGGCGACCCAATATCCTCACACCTACAAACGCATTCCTCGTGACCCAGAAGAACAGTATATAGAAGGGGTCGGCTACATCATTGGTGATGTTTCTTGCAAATATAACGCCCGATCGCCCTATATGCGCTGTGCTGTGAATCCTAGTGGGCTTTGTGAAGGCTGCCGCGATCATTATCGTCAATAGGTCAATAGTAATAAATCTCTCCCAAATTTAATGTCGGCTTAGCAATGCAAATTAAGATCCAGCCCTTTACTGTCAATAAACGTGTTCCCCTAAAAATCAGTCGGGGCACCACTAGCCAGTCTACTAATATTTGGCTACGGATTGGGGCAGATGATATTGAAGGCTGGGGTGAAGCTACTCCTTTTTCGATCGGCACTCTCCAACAGAGCACCGCCGAAATCATGACTGCCTTGACCGAGTTAACTCCAGTCTTAGCCAAGTTTCATCCTCTCCAACACCAAAGCATTGATAAAATGCTGCGAGAATCCGACTGGCAGCGAATTCCATCCGCAGTGGTGGCGGCGATCGATTTAGCTATTCACGACTGGATCGGCAAAAAAGCCAAAATGCCTCTGTGGCAGCTTTGGGGCTTAGAACCAGAAATGGCTCCACCAATTTCGGTCACTGTGGGTATCAATTCTCCGGCGGGCGCTCAAGCGAGAGTGCGTCAGTGGCAAGAAATTTTTGATTGTAATTTTTTTAAGTTAAAACTGGGCAGCCCCAATGGCATTGCTGCCGATCAGGCCATGTTTCAGGCTGTGCAAGAAATTGTGCCCCAAGCAAAGCTCACCGTTGATGCCAATGGGGGCTGGGACTTAGAGCAAGCAATATTAATGACCGAGTGGCTATATCAAAGAGGCGTTAGTTATGTAGAGCAACCCTTAGCCAGAGGAGCAGAAGCAAATTTGCCAACTTTACAGCGGGCTTCACCTTTGCCGATTTTTGTAGATGAAAGCTTTTTTATGAGCCAAGATTTGCCCAAATTGGCCGATCGAGTAGCTGGAATCAATATCAAGCTGATGAAGTGCGGAGGCTTAAGCGAAGCTCTGCGCAGCATTCATACCGCCCGAGCCTACGGCTTACAGGTGATGATCGGCTGCTACTCCGATAGTTGTCTATCAAATACTGCGGCGGCTCAGCTAGGTTCTTTGGCCGATTATTTGGACTTAGATAGCCACTTGAACTTGTTAGAAGATCCTTTTTTGGGAGCAACTATACAAAAAGGTAAGCTGCTGCCTAGCAACTTACCTGGTTTGGGAATAGAACTGCATTCCAAATAGACTATAAGCCTTCTAAAGGAATGCCTAAAAATCTAGCTAGCTCGGCACCTTGAGTTTCAATTTCGGTGAGAGAAATCGGCTCACCTACCCGAGTTAGAGGAATTTCTCGCCGACCTTTGACCCGAATAAACAGCGTGCGCCGAGGGTTAATGCCATCTTTGATATCGACCCGCACGGCCTGAATATCTTGCAGAGGATTTTTTACTTCAATTTGGCGGTTTTTGCCAGGGAAACCCCAGCGAAAAATAGTTGATTCACCGGTTTCTTGATTGAACTCATTGTAGCCACCGCCAATATCTAGAGCGATCGAACCCCATAAATACAGAGCAGTCAGGCTACCCGCCACCCCATAGAAGCCCATCGCCACTCCCTGAGGAAAAAACGGTAGATCGATCGAGTTCTCGATGAAAGGCAACAGATCAGTATGCAGAAAGCTGGATAAGCTCTCTAGCAAAAAGCCCCCGCCGCCCAGAGTGACGATGCCCGCCCAGAAATAATTACTAAACCGCCGAGAACCTAAAACAGGCTGTACCAGAATGGTCTTGGGCACAGCCACCATCACATTTCCAGGAGCATTTTCAGCCGCCTTAGGTGTTTCGGGAGAAGATTGGTTAGACAGGGTGGAGTCAGACATATTGGAAATTTTTAAAGTTTTTTCAACAGCTTTGCTTATTGTGGCACTGATTTTAGTAAACCATCGGCAGAACTAAAGTTCTTTCTGTTAGCCAAAATGGGAATTCTTAATGGTGAGTATAAACATATAGACGAGCAGCGAGTCCAGCCAGACGCGCTGCAAGAAACAATTTGTAAAGATCCCTAATCGATCGAACATCAGCATTAGTCACAATATTTTATACTGACAAAGAGAAATAACCCAGCTCAGCAATGTCTTCAGCCTCCACCGAACAACCAGCAACTATTTCAGCCGTGCAGTGGCAAACATTACTAGGCGAAAGTTTGCCTGAGCAAAATTTGAACTGGCTCAACGGTCGCCTGCGCATCAACGAAATCCCCCCAGGTCGTACCTTCTGGCACTCCCACAGCGGCGCTCCCGGCCTATACATTGTGTTAGCGGGCAAAGTGCGGCTATTTGATGACCAAGGGGAAAAGCTGGCCGTGTTAGAAGTCGGTGATACCTTTGGCACCGATAGCCTCTTTCCCCAAAGACAGCTTGCTGGCCACAGCGCTAAGGCCGCGCTGACCAAAAACTCTAACGCGGCGCTCGTCGGAGTAATTGTAGCTGCCGATCTCGAAAAGCTCTGGCAAAAATTCCCTAAAATCGCCAAACACCTGGGCCAACACCGCCAAATAGAATCCACCGCCAAACTCCCTGGTGATCTGGGTGCGATCGCCTTTGGCGCAAGCGGAGCTATCGGAGCGATCACGGTGCGGCCTCAGCAAATTATCGCTGACAACTGGCAGCCACCCGCCCCCGAACCAGTCACGGTTAAACCCTATTTCCCCTCGCCCAGTCGTCGCTTGGGTCAATGGTGGCAAAAGCGACTGCGCAAGTACCCTTTTTATGGTCAACAGAGCGCTGCTGACTGTGGAGCAGCTTGTTTAGTGATGGTCGGCAGATATTGGGGCAAAAGCTTCAAGATCAATCGCGTGCGGGAGATGGCGGTGATTGCTCGGGAGGGTTCTAGCCTCAAAACCCTCTCGGCTGCTGCCGAAAGCTTAGGTTTTAATACCCGCCCGGTCAAAGCTAGCGTTGACCAACTGGCCAAACAAAGATTGCCGCTGATTGCCCACTGGCGCGGCAACCACTATGTGGTGGTATATGCAATCAGCGCTAAAGATGTGATTATTGGCGATCCGGCGATCGGACAACGGCAGGTTAGCCGGGAAGAATTCAGTAAAAACTGGACGGGCTTTTGTCTGTTCGTCGAACCAACGGTTGCCCTCAACAGTGGTACCAAAGATGGCGAAAAGAACAATAGCAGCTTCTGGCAATTGTTTGAGTTAGTTGCCCCCCATCGCACGGTAATTGGCGAAGTATTTGTGGCTTCGATCGTCCTGCAAATTTTTGGTTTAATTTCGCCAATTTTCACTCAGTTGATCCTCGATCGAGCAGTGATTCATAAATCATCTGATAGCTTAAATGCTTTTGTAATCGGACTTTTACTGATGGCCGTCTTTCAGATTGCCATGTCTACCCTCCGCCAATATCTAATTTTTATTACGGCAATTCGCATCGATACGGCAATGATCGTGGGCTTTATTCGCCACGCCTTTAGTCTGCCACTCTCTTATTTTGATACTCGCAAAGTTGGTGATATTACCTCCCGCATTGCCGAAAACCACAAGATTCGCAGTTTTATTACTGGCGAAACGATCGGCTTAGTTTTAGATATTATGTCGGTGTTTGTATACGTTACCCTGATGTATGTATATAGCTGGAAACTAGCCACCTTAGTAATGGTCTCAATTCCGCCGTTTTTGATTTTGAACTTGCTCTCTACGCCTTTTTTAAAAAAGCTCTCCCGAGAAGCTTTTAATGCCTACGCCGAAGAAAACAGCTATCTAATCGAAGCTCTCAATGGTGTGCGCACAGTCAAATCCATGGCGGTAGAGCGCACTGTGCGCTGGCGTTGGGAAGAACTATTGAATCATGAAATCAAACAGCAGTATCAGAAGAAAATGTTTGGCATCAAAGTTCAAGCCGTCAGTTCTGTGATGGATTCTTTCAGCAGTGTAGCCCTGCTGTGGCTGGGTTCATCTCTGGTAATCAGCGGCGAGTTTAGTATTGGCCAACTATTTGCTTTTAATATGCTGTCTGCTAACGTAATTGGTCCTTTTAAACGTCTAGCTGGCATTTGGAATCAATTTCAAGAAGTAACCATTGCGATCGAACGGATTTGTGACGTAATTGAATCACCCCCAGAAGAAGATCCCCAAAACAATATCAAGCAGTCGATCGGCAGGCTGCGCGGTCATATTGTGTTCGATCGAGTCACTTTTCGCTACAACCCCCACACCGAAACTAACACTCTCGAAAACCTAACCTTTGAAATTAAGCCCGGTCAGACGGTAGCTTTGGTGGGGCGCAGTGGTTCTGGTAAAACCACTTTATCCAAGCTGTTATTGGGATTATATACCCCCACATCTGGCAAAATATTGATTGACGGCAAAGATATCACCCAGATAGCCTTGAATTCCCTGCGTGCCCAAATTGGCGTGGTCGATCAATCCACCTTTTTATTTAGTGGCACGATCGCCGAAAATATTGGCTTAGGCCAGCAAAATGCCAGCTCCAAAGCAATCAAACAAGCCTCGATCGCCGCTGGAGCCGATGAGTTTGTCAGCAGTATGCCCATGGGTTACGAAACCCAAATCGGTGAAGGCGGTGGAATGCTTTCGGGGGGGCAGCGTCAACGACTGGCAATTGCTCGATCACTAGTGGGCAACCCCAGTCTGTTGATCTTTGATGAAGCTACTAGCAGCCTAGATACTGAATCTGAAAGAATCATTCAAAAAAACCTCGAAAGCATCTGTCGCAACCGCAGCGCGATCATTATCGCCCACCGCTTATCTACAGTGCGCAACGCCGATCTAATTTTGGTATTAGACAAAGGTGTATTGATCGAAAGCGGTACCCACGGAGAACTAATGGCCAGTAGAGGCCAATATTACTACCTCAATCAGCAGCAATTAGGAACAATCGGCTCATGATTAAAATTTTGATTGTAGATGACCAGCAAGTAGTCCGTGAAAAACTGCAAATTGCCTTGGAAAAGCAGCCCGATTTCCAAGTGGTCGGCAGCGCGGTAGATGGTGATGATGCCATCAGACAGGTCGGTTTGCTCCGGCCTGATGTGGTGTTGCTAGATATTGAAATGCCCGGTAAAGATGGACTCGTGGCGGCGGCAGAAATTCGCAGCGGTTTTCCGGGGACTCGCACAGTGATGCTGACTAGCTGTGATGATGTTCAATCAATTCGAGCTGCTCTCCAGAATGGAGCCCATGGTTATTTGGTCAAACAGCAGATCGACTCCGGCATGATGGAACTAATTCGATCGATCTCTAAAGGTCATATGCAGTTTGGCCCCGGCTTACTCGAAAAAGTTATTGCCCAAGATGCTCTATCTCTTACCCGGCCAACCGGTAGTGGTCGGCTTCAGCCCAGTAGCGACATCTTTAACAGTGAAATCACGATCGATACCGAAATCACCAATGCCGAACTTTTAGAAATAGAATCTGCACCGATCGATCATCAGGCCGATTGGTCAAACTCGGCTAAAGAAATCATTGATGGTGTGCCCTTACCTTGGACAAGAGGTTTATTCTACTGTCTCTTGGCGTTTATGGCAGTAGCAATTCCCTGGGCGATGTTTTTCCAGATGGACGAAATCGGTACCGCCCGAGGCCGGATGGAGCTAGCTGGCGACACCGTAAGACGAGAAGCCGATATTGAGGGCAGTGTGACAGTCACTAAGGTTTTGGTGAAAAAAGGCGACGTAGTGAAACAAGGGCAGGTGCTCATGGAGCTAGATTCCCGCAACATCCGCGACCAGATTCAACAAAACCAGGTGAAGCTAGAAGGCCAACAGCAGCGACTCAACCAGCTTGGCCCGATGAAAAATCAGCTAGCGATCGCCGTCAGTACCCAGCAGCAACAAAACCAGGCACAGCTATTAGAAAAACAGGCGCAAATTGCCCAAGCTCAGCAGAGCATTAATGGCCTGAAAAGCACCTATAACAACCAAACCACCGAAAAATCAGCCCAGTTAGCTCAGATTACTCAGGCTGTAACCGATAGGCAAAATAACTTAGTTGCTCAAAAGCTAGAAAGAGCCAATAAAGTCAATCAAGCTCAGCAAAGCGTGATCGATAGCACCGCTACTAATAACAACGACAAAACCCGTTTTCAGGATGCTCAAAAAGAGGCTATTCGCTATAAAAAATTAGCTAAAGACGGGGTTATTTCTGAAGTAGCTAGTCTCGATAAAGACCGACTGGTCAAAGAAAGCTACCAATCTTATTTGCAGTCCAGCGCCAATCTCAAACAGGCTATTTTGCGAGCGGCAGAAGAGCAAGATGCTTCTCGCAAAGCAATTCAACAGGCCGAGGCTGAGGTACAACAGGCTCAACTACGTCTCAAAGAACAACAGAGCAATTCTCAGCGCACCACCACTCAACTGCAATCAGATGTTACCCAATCTGATTTGCGCTTAGTAGAACAACAGCGCGGTTTACAAAGTCTCAATCAAGTTGGTAAGTTGGCGGTAGTTAAAAGTGAACAGCAGCTTAAGGAGCTGCAAAGCCAAATTACCGCTTTAGAAAACGAAATTGAGCAGAGCAAAAATCTGGCTAAAAGCTTAGCTAATCAACTAGAAAAGTACACAGTACGCGCCAATGTCGATGGCACAATTTTTGAGTTACCAATTTCACGGGAGGGCGCAGTATTACAGCCCAAACAGCTAATTGCCGAAATTGCTCCACCCACTAACGCCTCAACAGATTTAGTTTTCAAAGGAGAGATCCCCGCCAGCCAAAGTGAATCTCTGCGGGCACAGGGCATTGGCAAAGATGTAAAGCTGAAATTTGATGAATTTCCTTTCGAGACCTACGGCATTGTTAATGGCAAGGTAACTTGGATTTCGCCAAACTCAAAAATAGTTGCTTCTCCCAATGGTAACTCGACTAATTATGAAGTAAAAGTTGGTCTCAGCCAAACCTGCATCAAGCACCAAAAAGAATGTTTACAGTTCAAATCTGGCCAGCCAGCTACTGCCGAAATTATTATTCGCAAGCGTCGAATTCTGGATTTTATTATGGACCCATTTACTAAACTCAAAGGTGGTTAATATGTATCATTTGTAAGTACCAAACTATTAACTTCATGATGAATCCATTTACTAAACTCAAAGGTGGTTAGTATGCCTGATATTACCAGCCAAGATTTACTACACCAACTTAAAATTACTGGCAAAATTCCTGAATTGCTCAATGGCATTTTACAGCGCCAAATTTTGGAAGATACTGCTGAAGAATTAAAGATAGAGCTTTCTGGGGATGAACTGCAAGCTGGTGCTGATCAATTTCGGGCAACCAATAAACTAGAAACAATTCCGGCTACCCAGAAATGGCTGGCCGATCGAATGTTGACGGTAGATGATTTTGAACAACTAGTTACGACTAATTTATTGGCTCCTAAAGTAGCCCATTGCCTGTTTGCCAACAAAGCGGCTCCCTATTTTCATCAAAACACTCTGAATTACGCTTCGGCAGTAATTTATGAGCTTATTTTGCCCGACAAGAATCTGGCGATCGAACTATTTTATGCCATCCAAGAAGGCGATATGAGCTTTGCCGATGCCGCCAGAACCTACGGTCAAGATTTGGAAGTACAGCGCCAAGGGGGCTATGCGGGCACAGTCAGTCGCAAAAAAATGTCCCCCGAAGTTTCCGCAGCCGTTTTTGCGGCTCAGCCTCCCCAAATTTTAAAGCCGATCGAAGTTGGTAAACAGGTGCATTTAATTTTGGTAGAGGAGGTAATCAAACCACAGCTTACTCCGCAGCTCCAGGAGCAAATCATGTGGCAGCTATTCCAAGACTGGCTCCAAGATAAGATTGCAGCTCGTCGATCGGGTGTAAAGATCAAAATTTAATCAGGGATCGATCGCTGCTGTCTCAAAATGTCTCAGCTAAATTGAGACGGTTTTTATGAATTGATCGATTAATCACCTATTTCAGCAACCGATTCAAAGTGGCGCGGCTTACTTTTAGATCTTTTTCACATAAACCCGATCGCACCTCAGAGTCTCTACCCCACTACTGGCAACATATCCACTATTCTCATAAAGCCCCACAGCCTCCTGAAGCACAGAAGCCGTCTCAATCCAAATCTCCCGAAACCCCCGAGACTTAATCGCAGCTTCTAGCTCTCCTAACACATATCGCCCCAAACCCCGACCCCGATAAGCCCGCAACAAATACATCTTCCGAATCTCTACTGCTCCAACAGAGCGCGAAATTGGATGATACCCCGCACTCCCGATCACCTGCCCCCCAGCATCCAATAAAGTCCAAAACTCACCGCCAGTTTCCAGATAATACTTCTCAATCTCCAACACATCTCGATCGGCACCCTCCGGCTCCCAACCCAAGCCGTACTCAGCTAGCACCGTACTAATCACCTGTGCCACCGCCTGCCGATCGGCCACCTCCCAAGGACGAATCGTAAAATCTAAATACTTCATAATTAACTGTGAACCCGAGGCTCAGGGTGTAATTCCACCAGCAACTCACTCTCAAATTCAGCTAGCTCACCCAAACGAGCCTGCACAATCGACCTTTCAAAGTAAGTATCAGCCAAAGACCAAAAAGCCCCAAAATGCCGTGCCTCTGAAGCCATCAAACCGCGATAGAAACCAGCCAAATCTGGATCAGGCAAATGAGCTGCCAGCAAACCTAAGCGCTCATGAGAACGAGCTTCAATCAGTCCCCCTACCAACAAACAATCCAACAGTCGCTCTTGACCGTTCGATCGAATCTGCTTCTTTAGGGCTGCTGCATAGGGTGGCGAATTTAACGGAGCCAGGGGAATCTGTCGATCGGCTAAAATCTGGTTCACTTGATGAAAATGCTCCAGCTCTTCTCGGGCAATGGCTGTCATCGATGCAACTAGCTTTTCATAACCTGGGTAGCGGAACATTAAGTTAATCGCATTATTTGCCGCTTTTAGTTCACAGTGGGAGTGATCTAGTAGAATCAGATCCATGTTATTTAATGCTTGCTCTAGCCATTGTGAACTAGATGCTAGCTTTAATAAATTTATTGTCGGATAATTGGTGACGGCCATCAAAGTAAGATATGAATGCGAATATTGCTTCTGTCTACCGTAACAATTGTCAGATATTGTAAGTCTGAATACTACAGACTAAACACTTCAAAAAGCCAACAGACTCAGCATCTACATCATAGCCATGTTCAATCTTTTCTCCAAGCGTCCACACAATCGAAGAATCATCATTGGAGACGTACATGGTCACTACGATGGTTTGATGGCGCTATTGAAGGAAGTCGATGTGGGCGGTGATGACCAAGTATATTTTTTGGGCGACTTGATCGATCGAGGTCCCAAAAGCGCCGACGTAATCAAATTTGTGCGCGATAAAAAGTATCCATCTCTGCTGGGCAACCATGAAGTGATGATGCTACGGGCAATTAAAGAAGGTGAGGAAGATCGCCGAATTCTGCAATTCTGGATACAGGCCGGGGGCGATGCCACGATCTCTAGCTACGGAGCCAATGGCATTCTGCGATCGGATGTGGACTGGGTGGAATCTTTACCCACCTTTTTGGACTTAGGAGATATTTGGCTGGTACATGCCGGAGTAGATCCTTACATTCCTTTAGATCAACAGGGTGAACAGCAGTTTTGCTGGATGCGCGAGAAGTTTTTTAGCTCTTCTTTCCCCTATTTTGATAATAAACTAATCATTACCGGTCATACTATTACTTTTACTCTGCCAGGAGTTTCTCCTGGAGAATTGGCAGCGGGGGTAGGCTGGTTAGATATTGAAACGGGCGCTTACCATCGCAAGAGCGGTTGGATGACGGCGCTGGATATTGACAATAAGCTGGTTTATCAAATGAATGTATTTAGCAAAAAAGCCCGCAAGAAAAAACTCGATCAAATCACTAAAGAAATTGATCCTACTAAAGTCAAAGCTTATTTATAGTTGTTATCAATTGTGTGTCGAAGGACGAGACATTGTACGATCGAGCCTAGGATTGTCAATCAATGGAATTAGTAAATGATTAACCCTGCCGTCACAGTAATACCTTTCCATCAGCAGCTAGATATACCATTATTGAAACAGCCGATCGAAGTCTTACAAATTAACTTAGGTAAACGCTGCAACCTAGCTTGCAGCCATTGTCACGTCGAAGCCAGCCCCCAGCGCACCGAAGAACTTTCTCCGGCAGTTTGTGCAGACTTAATTACTCTGATTCAGCAATTTCCCCAAATCACCGCGATCGATCTCACCGGCGGCGCACCAGAAATGCTCTATGGATTTAAGCCTTTGGTGGTAGCCGCCCGCCAAGCTCACAAACAAGTCATTGTGCGATCAAACCTCACTATTTACTTTGAGCCGGGATACGATGATATTCCCGAATTTTGTGCCCAGCAGCAGGTCAGAATCGTAGCTTCGCTGCCCTGCTATTTGGCCGACAACGTAGACAAAATGCGCGGACGCGGGGTTTATGATGCCTCGATTAAAGGATTACAGTGGCTGAACCGTCTAGGTTATGGCCAAGATCCCCAGTTAGTCTTAGATTTAGTTTACAACCCGCCGATTCCTACTACCGCTGATTTTAAATTAACAGCGGGTCAACAGCAGCTAGAGCTAGACTATCAGGAGTTTTTGCAAAATCATTTTGATATTCGGTTCAATAACTTATTAACTATTACCAACCTGCCGATCGGGCGCACCGCCACTACACTAAAACAACGCCAGCTCGATCGACCTTATCTAGAATTTTTAGCCACCAATTTTAACCCCGCCACAGTAGCAGGCTTGATGTGTCGTAATCAGCTTTCGATCGATCACCTGGGGCGAGTCTACGACTGTGATTTTAACCAGATGGCGGAGCTACCAGCATTAACCAATCAAGAAGCTCTGACTGTCCAGAAAATACTAGCAGCAGGCAGCCTAGATCTTATCAATGAGATCCAGACTGCCGATTATTGCTATGGCTGTACCGCCGGAGCCGGTTCAAGCTGCGGTGGAGCCTTGCTGTGAGTCGGATTTCTATCATTATGCCGGTGTTGAACGAGTCTGCTAATTTACGTCGGGCAATCGAGAGCACCCAGCCCAGCGACAATATCGAAGTGATTGTAGTAGATGGCGGTTCTACTGATGACACTTGCCAGGTGGCAGTAGCATTAGGAGTCAAAGTGATTGCTAGTCCTGCTGGTCGATCGAAGCAAATGAATTTGGGGGCGGCGGCGGCAACCGGAGATATTTTGCTGTTTTTGCATGGTGATAGTCAGTTGCCCTTGGGTTTCGATCGATTAATTCGGCAGGTGATGAGTGGAAAAGAGCCACCGAGCGCCGGGGCTTTCAGGTTAGGCATTGATTCACCTCAAAGATTATTGCGTTGGGTCGAACGGGGAGTGCAATGGCGATCGCAGGTATGCCAAATTCCCTATGGCGATCAGGGGATTTTTTTACGGGCAGAGGTATTCAACGAAATGGGGGGCTTTCCTGATCTGCCGATCATGGAAGACTTTGAGCTGATGCGGCGGCTGCGCCAGCGAGGAAAGATATCGATCGTGCCTCAACCCGTAATGACTTCTGCTCGGCGGTGGCTACAGAAAGGTATATTGAAGACTACCTTAATCAATCAGCTCATGGTTTTAGGGTACTTAGGTGGCGTTAGTCCCGCGCGGTTGGTGGAACTATATCGGTACAAAAAACGTTGAGAATTATTATTTAGGTCAAAAAAATGAAACTTGCTGTTGCGGCTGCGCTTAGTCTATTGGTGATGCCCATAGAAGCGCAGTGTATTAAAAAACGAGTTAAACCACCAACGATCGAACAATTGGCTGCATCAGTGGCAGATGCTTACAGCAGCAGCAAACTGGATCAGCTTAAAATACCATTAACCAAAAAAGTCCAGATTAGAATTAAGCATTCTTTGGGCGAAGGGCAAGAGATAATTCGAGAATTTAAGACTTGGCAAGATAGTGAAACATGGCTGAGCAGCATGTCTAGAGATAGTTTGCCCGCGAGAGAAAGCCGATCGCTGCTAAGTTGCAAAAAAGGTTTTTGTAATTACAACTTTCAAGCCGGTATTCTACACAATCATTTGTATCTTAAAAAGATTGCCTATGGCTACCAAAATGGCCGCCCGTATATTAAGACCCTTTATTTATTGGATGGTGATTAGCTCACACTTTGAGGGCTTTCTGTGTCATCTTTAAGATTGTTAATACCAGTGGGAATGGTGAAATGGAGAATATTTTAGAGTGGGTAGAGAGCTTGGGGGCAATGGGGGCGATCGCTTTCATGGCTATCTATATTTTGGCCACGATCGCCTTTGTGCCGGGACTATTGCTGACATTGGGAGCTGGCTTGCTGTTTGGGGTATTCTGGGGTTCTGTTTACGTCTTTGTGGCCTCTACTGCCGGGGCAATTTTGGCGTTTTGGATTGGCCGCTATTTGTTACGAAATTGGGTGTCCAAAAAAATTGCTGGGAACGCCAAATTTCAGGCGATCGATACCGCTGTTGGCCAATCAGGTTTCAAAATTGTGCTGTTAACCCGCTTATCTCCGGCATTTCCCTTTAACCTGTTGAACTACGCCTATGGGGTAACTGGAGTATCACTGCGAGACTATAGCTTGGCTTCGATCGGGATGATTCCAGCTACCATTTTATACGTTTATATTGGTTCTTTGGCTGGCAGCATTGCCGCACTGGGCAATAATCCTAAAGTTGCTAACCCTCAAATACAACTAGCGGCGCAAGTATTGGGACTAATTGCAACTATTGTAGTGACTGTTTATGTTACGCGCCTAGCTCAAAAAGCCCTGGCTGAAACCATTGCTAAATCAGGAAAAAACTAATGTCTCTAGCAGAATTATTGCCCCTTGATGAATATAATCGGCGCTTAGTTGCCAATGTGCATCCAGCCGATTGGGTGAGTCCGATTCCCCAAGATAGCTATGATTTGGTGGTGATTGGAGCAGGAACTGCGGGTCTGGTGGTCGCAGCGGGGGCGGCGGGGTTAGGAATTGGTTTAAAGGTGGCCTTGATTGAAAAAAACTTGATGGGAGGCGATTGTTTAAATGTGGGCTGTGTACCCTCTAAATGCTTGGTGCGATCGGCCAGAGTCGTAGGAGAAATTGGGCGAGGTTTAGAATTAGGCGTAACAGCCCAGGCTCAGGTAGATTTTGCGGCGGTGATGGAGCGAATGCGCAGGCTGCGCTCAGATATTAGTCAGCATGACTCGGTACAGCGGTTTCAAGCCTTGGGCATTGATGTATTTTTAGGTCAGGGGAGTTTTAGTGGCAGAAATTTAATTGAGGTTGCTGGTCAGACTTTACGCTTTAAGAAGGCGGTAATTGCCACCGGAGCTAGGGCGACTCGTCCAGAAATCCCTGGTTTGGCAGCAGCGGGCTTTTTAACTAACGAAACGGTGTTTTCTTTGACCAAGCGACCCGATCGACTGGCGGTAATTGGTGGGGGACCGATCGGCTGTGAGCTAGCGCAGGCTTTGCAGCGGTTTGGTTGTCAGGTGACTTTACTCCATAGTGGTCAAAATTTATTGAATAAAGAAGATCCTGCTGCTAGTGAGATTATTCAAACTACTTTGAGTAGTGAAGGGGTTCAACTGATCTTGAATTGCCAAATTGAACGGGTGGAAGTAACTACTGCTGGCAAAATCATTTATTATCAGCAGCAGGGTGAATCAGCATCTATAGTTGTCGATGAAATGCTAGTAAGCGCAGGACGCACGCCAAATGTGGCCGGGTTGAATTTAGAGCAGGTTGGTGTGGCTTATGATTTACAGAAAGGCGTAAAGGTCAATGACTATTTACAAACTACTAATCCTCGGATTTATGCAGCGGGCGATATTTGTATGGATTGGCGATTTACTCATGCTGCCGATGCCGCCGCACGGATCGTAATTAAAAATACGCTGTTTGCGCCTTTTGGTCTAGGTCGCGCCAAGCTCAGCGCTTTGACCATGCCCTGGGTGACTTTTACCGATCCAGAAGTGGCACAGGTGGGTCTATCAGCGGCGATCGCTCAAGACCGAGGCATAGAAATCGAGACTATTTGTATTCCCCTCAGTAAGGTCGATCGAGCAATTACTGACGGCGAAACTGCCGGATTTTTTAAAATTCATCACCAAAAAGGCTCCGATCGAATTGTGGGCGCAACGATTGTGGCCGCTCATGCGGGGGAAATGATTTCGCTGGTGACAATGGCGATTGAGGGTAAGTGGGGTCTGAGTAAGCTTAGCAGCATTATTTATCCCTATCCCACCCAAGCCGAGGGGATCAAAAAGGCGGCAGATAGTTATCGTCGCACCCTACTAACTCCCCGCACTCAAAAATTGTTGAAGTTTTTAACCAAATTTTCATGAAGACCTTGGTGCTAATCGGCGGCGGTCATAGTCATGCGATCGTTTTGCGATGGTTGGGGCTACAGCCGCTAGCAGACGTGCGATTGATTTTAATTTCAGATGTCACTCATGCTCCTTACTCTGGAATGCTGCCCGGTTATTTGGCCGGATTTTATAGTTTTGCTGATTGTCATATAGATCTCAGAACTTTGGCGAAGTTTGCTCAAGCAGAGTTGGTTTTAGATGCGGCGATCGGCCTAGATTTACAAACCAACCAAGTGTTCTGTCGGCAGCATCACCCGATTGATTTTGATTGGCTGTCGATCGATATTGGCAGTACCCCAGCAACGATCAATATTCCGGGCGCACAAGAGTATGGGATTGCTGCTAAACCAGTACCGCAATTTTTGGCTGCTTGGCAACGGTTTATAGCGCAAAAGTTTGACCGAGCAATATCTTTGGGTATTGTAGGCGGTGGAGCCGGAGGGGTGGAGTTGGCTTTGACTTTGCAAATACAGCTTCAGCAGCTCTGCCCAGCGGGTGCCGCAGTACATTTATTTCATCGTCAGCCAGAGTTAATGAATAGCTATGCAAATGCGGTGCGCCGAAGGTTCACAGAGGTTTTGATCGATCGAGGCATTAAGCTGTACTTAAACGAAGTAGTGGAATCTATATCTCTCTCATCAGACCAAACTTGTCCGCAGGTTGCGCCAGATGCCCTAAAATTGGTGCGCTGTCAATCAGGGTTAAGTATTCCTTGTGATCAGGTTATTTGGGTAACACAGGCCGCAGCGCCTAGCTGGATTCGACAGTCTGGATTAAGCACCGATGAGCAAGGATTTATTTTAATCAAAAATACTCTCCAGTCTCTTAGTCATCCTCACATTTTTGCCACTGGAGATATTGCCACTATGCCTGAACATCCCCGACCAAAGGCAGGCGTATTTGCAGTACGTCAGGGACAGCCACTGTTTGCTAATTTACAGCGCATTATTACAGGTCAATCGCTGCCACCTTTTTTGCCACAGCAGCGCTATTTGTCGCTGATTGGGACGGGTGATCGACAGGCGATCGGCACTTGGGGGAATTTTTGCACCAGACCCTCAAAATTACTCTGGTGGTGGAAGGAGCGGATCGATCGCATATTCATGTCTCAATTTCCAAATTCAGATTCCTTGTAACAAGCCAGGTTGATGCTGGGGGCTTGCCCGATCAAGTCGAGGGCTAGTGTTATCTAGCACCCCTCTCTGTCAGATCTGGACGTTTTTGGGATCAGTGCGTATATTCTTTAATTTTCAGGAACTCGCAGTCTTGTTGTTCAGTGTTTTTACCCACTTAATCACAGTGTTGTGGTTCACCCCAGTTTGACGTTCGATTTCGCGGAAGCTGAGACCCTGTTGGTGTAGATCGAGACATTTTTGCCTGGTTTCTGGGGGATACCCTCGATCGACGTAATCGCCCATAAATTGCCGCCCGCAGTCTCTACAAGCGTGACGTTGCTTACCTTGATGATGACCGTTTTTGGCTACTCGATCGCTTTGGCAACTGGGGCAGACCATCATTTTAGTAGGCAGAGCCAGCAGATGATCACCTATATGTGGATTTAGATAACCATAAAGCACGTCTTTCATCTCGGTGTATAGCTCTTGACGATGCTGCTCGTCACTTTTGAGAGCGCTCAGAAATAAGCTATTGCAGGTATAGTGAGCAACTTCTGAAAGTAATGCACTTTTGGCTGCACTTAAATTAGGATTGCGCCGCCGATAAAAGTCGGCATGTTTCTGCACTGACAATGAGAATCGCTCCAGTAGATCGGGCATATCATCAATTAAAGTCGATAATCCGGCGATCGGCTTTAGATAGTCTTGCAGCAAAATACAGCGTGAAAGCGGTTGCTCAAGGTACAGAGCATAGGTATCAATATATTCACTAATCACCTGCATCAGTGGACGATTCAGCTCAGCCGCAAAAAAAGCCGCTTCCAAAGCTGCTATTTGTTGCAGATGTTCGGCTAGCAAAGTCCGAAAAATAGTGAGCTTATCTGGAAAAAACTGATAAATAGAACCAACGGCAGTACTGGCTCGATCGGCGATTTGTTGAATCGTAGCCGCCGCAAAACCCGCCTCAGCAAAAACTTCTGCCGCAGCCAATAAAATCTTTTCTAGCCGCTGCTGCCCACGCTTTTGCTGGGGTTGACGACGCAAATGATTAATGGTTGACACTCAACGACTCCTACAAAGACCAATCTTCGATTACTAGATCTGGAACTTGCTCAAAATCTTTGCGATTTCGGGTTACAATAATGGCCTTGTGAGCTAGAGCGATCGAAGCAATGCGAAGATCCTGGGTTCCAATCCGAATTCTCATCTGCCGAAATTCTCGAAAATAATCATCAGCCGATATTTCGTATCCCAAAATTTCTAGTTGAGAGAACAGTGAGAATGTTGCTGTCATACGGCCATAAGCTGCAATTAAAGTTTCAGGAGTTTGTGATTTCCGAATCTGAGCAAGTCTGCCAGCATACTGCTCTTCAACAGTTACCACTGTTGTTGTAAGTCTCAAACTATTTTGTCGAGCAAGACGAATGCGGACAGAAACCTGTGGATGGTTTCGTTGATAGAGGCTTAATAAGTCGGTATCCAGAACATAGACAGTCATAAGCGATTCTCGGTTCTATCAACCTCATTACGATAAGCGCTTACCTCCAATAAAAACTCATCAAAGGTTGGATCATCTTGAAATATGCCAATGTTATCAATCCACGGGTCGCAACTTTCCGAAGACTCTTCACAGGGTAAATCAACGTCGATCGTGACCATTTTTCCATTCTTAAACTGAGCATCTAGGATATTTTTAAGTTTACTGATTGCTTCTTTTTCGGTCATGCCATTGGCGGTCATATTGGGCAATCCAATGACAGAGGCAAGGAATGTTTGATCGGAGGGGTTTTGAACAAAGACTTGATACTGCATCGTTGAGACCTACTTTGAGAATTAGAAAAGCGGCTGATGTTTCATTCTAGCCCAAATTAGTCACCTTCAATTACCTTTTACTAATTAGCTATATCACCAATTAGCAAGCTTAATGAATCAGCTATCTGTTGAATCTAGCTGCCGCAAAACCCGCTTACTCGCAGTCAATAAGCTCTTGTCTATCCACTGCTGCCCACGCTTTTGCTGGGGTTGACGGCGCAAATGATGATCGCTTGACAAAAATGAGGACTTACTCATAAACTTGGTGGTGTCACAATTTTGGATAAATTGCTATGACCGAACTGCAATCCGCTGACAAAATGCCGCGTAGCTTTAGCTTACCGTTGATTGGAAATACGATCGAGGTCATTGTTAAACAAGAATTATTTTATTTGCAGCAATACCAAAAACATGGCAATATTTTTCAGGTGTCCTTTCCAGCCGTGATGGGCTACGGAAAAGTAGCTTGCTTGGTAGGGCCAGCCGCAAACAAACTGGTCTTAAAAGATCAGGCCGATAAGTTATCTTCACGCATTGGAAACAAAGCACTAGAGCCGATCGTCAGCAATGATTTAGTGCTGCTCCAAGACGGCGAAGAACATCGAGCCAACCGCAAACTGATTTTGCCCGTATTCCATCATCAGGTGATCGCCGCTTACTTTGATACCATTCAAGATGTAGTTACTGAAACAGTCACCAATTGGGGTACCCAAAGCACGATTAATCTCAACGCAGAAATGCGCAAGCTTACCTTAGCAATTGCGGTTAGGACGTTTTTGGGTAGCAACAAAACCGAAGAAATCGATCGCATCTCTAATTACTACACCACTTTAATTAACAGTCTCAACGGCATGATTAAGTGGGATGTTCCTTTTACTCTCTATGGCCGAGGCCAAGCAGCCCGTCGCAAAATAGTTGAATATGTTCGGGAGATTATCCAAGAAAGAATTACTCTGGGCAATATAAATGAATCTAAAGATGTCATTGGTCTATTGATGAGCATTGTGGATGAAGATGGCCAAAAGTTCACCGAAACCCAAATTATTAATCAGGCGATCGGTTTTCTATTTGCTGCTCACGAAACCACCTCTAGCCTGATGAGTTGGCTGATGTTTGAGCTAGGAAATCGTCCAGAATGGCGACATAAGCTGCGAGAGGAACAGCAGCAAGTGCTGGGCAGTGAGCCATTAAAGCTGCAACATTTACGTCAGTTGCCTCAAATGAGTAATGTGCTCAAAGAAGGCGAACGTCTCTACCCACCAGCTTCTGCTCTAAGTCGCGCAGTGGTCGAAGATATTGAGTATGCTGGTTACAAAATTCCGGCTGGTTGGTATGTTGCCGTTTTTCCTGCGCTGACTCATCAATTGCCAGAAATTTACCGAGAACCCGATTTATTTGACCCCGATCGATTTTCCCCACCTCGGGAAGAAGACAAGCAGCAGCCATTTTCTCTAATTGGCTTCGGCGGTGGTGTCCATGGCTGTTTAGGCATCGAATTTGCCAATATGGAGATGAAAATTATTCTCTCTACGCTGCTGCAACACTATGACTGGACAGTGAACCCGACAACAGCAGAGATTTCCCCGGTGCGTCGCCCCTTTACCATGCAAAATAAACTCCAAGCTACGTTTGTGTCATTAGCTCAAAATCCAGATTTTACAGATTCAAAAAATCTGAAGACAGATACCAAAAAGTCTTTTAGAGATTCAGCGAGTGTTTAAAATTCAAATTTCTTGGAGTTGCAGTCGATAATTTAGTCAAGAATCTGGAGTAATTGCTGGCAATGTGGATTATAGTAGCTGCTATCTGTATAGGTGTGATCGCCATCTTTGCATTACCTCATGTGCTAATTACTCGTACTGAGTTGCCGCAACCATCAGGTAAATGGTCGGTTGGAACTCAGGATTTGGCTTGGGATCAAGTCGATCGATCTCATACTATAGCAATTCCGATTCGCGTAAAGTGAATTACGCCAATAAGGCGGGTATTTAGGCGTATTGATTCTCTACTTCATTTT
>JAAFHZ010000066.1 GCA_013297675.1 Synechococcales cyanobacterium bin59.metabat.ball.084
GTAAGCCGCGATTAACCAGCTCTGCACTTGCGGCAAACCACCATTTTCCATCGCCAAGTTGATATGGCAATAGAGTAAAAGCAATGTCCACGATCGTAGAGATGATCAGAACCATGCTAGCGGTTTTTAGGGCTAGGGAGGTTACTTGGGTGGTGTTCATGGGTTCAGGATAGATGTGCGTTGGCTACTGGATTTCAGGGAAATTGTATTCTAACAGACTTTGCTCACTGTTAAGCGCGAGTAGATCTGTGTGAGCTATGGCTGGCGATCGCCAGCTTGATAGGCGCTCATTGGCTCCCGAATTAATCGAATATACAGGTGACGGAAGGTGGATTTAATTACGCGGGGCAAAGCAAAGTCGATCGGCATCAGCGCCGCTGGCAATTTCCAGTCAGCAAACCGCAAGTCCGCCGGACGAGATAAGGGAAATTCGATCGCTGCTAGTTCTGGGGTGTAACCCAATCGCTGAGCCACTGCTGCGGTAGGTACCAAGCTGGCATCGACGTTCAGTATTTCTAACATCGCCGCATCTAGGGCAAAGACGTTAGCAGAGGCACCTAATACCCCCAGCTCCCGAGGCTCTCCATTGCTGGGGCCGTTGCCTTCGTGACCAATAATGCCATCGATGATGGTGAGGTCAGGATCGATCGCTTTGGCAGTAGCTACTAGCATCTCCCCAAATTTATTGGCATCTTTGCCCGCGCTCATGTGCCACCATGCTTTCATTTTGCCCGGTACACAGCCAAAGAGGTTTTTGACTCCTAGAGTCATGGTGAGCTGAAGGTGAGATTTTACTTTGGGTAAGTTGATCACCACGTCAGCATTCATAGCTTCTTTGCTGAGCAGCAAGGTATCAAAGTTCTCGCTTTCGGTGCCGTAGCGCTGGCCATGGAATTCCACTACGGGTAAACCGACTCTTTCCATCATGGGTAGGTAGCCGTTGCTTTTGGCTACGCCCAGGGCGCTACCGAAGGCGGGGCTATCGCCAAAAAATGGTTGACCGCCAGCTTCTTTGACTAACTGGGCTACGCATTCTACGATCTCGGAGCGAGTGACGCATTCTTTGCTGGGACGGGCACCGGTAAGCAGGTTGGGTTTGAGCAGTACTCGCTGGCCGGGTTTTACAAAGGCGGAGATGCCGCCTAGGGGGGCAAGAAGGGCTTCGATCGATTCCCGCAGGGCGGTTGGTTCGTAGCTGGTGGCAGCCAGTAAGCTAACGGTAGAAGGCATAGTCTGGGGGTGATAGTTTTTCTCAGTTTAGCTAATTAAGGTTGACTCTACCTGTTTTTCATTGCTCAGATAGATTTAGCTGACGCAATTCCAAAAAACCTTTGGTTGATTATAGCAAAGTTATTTAATTTTTTTGGTTCTAAAGAACTTGAATAGTTTGAAATTCGTGAGTATTATTCTGCCTTGTATTGTTGGACTAATCCTGACAAAGTGATATTCTCAGCAATAACATTGTGGGGAATGAGCAAATAATTCCAAGGTTTACCATTGTGTTGTTGATTATACTTGGAAGCTTCTTGGCACCACTTTACAGCAGCATGTTTTTTAGCTAACACGTCTTCAGCATCTATTTGATTACTGGCTTTTGGCTCTAGCATATAAATGGCATTTGAAGTTTCGGCTACAAAATCTGGTTGGTATTCTAGCGGTTCTTTGTTTAAGCTGTAATAAAGGTGAAATTGTCCTTTGGCGGGCTTGAACCATTTCGTGGATTCCCGATCGAGGATAATGGCTATGAGCCGTTCGGCATCAGATTGAAATTTTTGTAAACTGTATAAGCAACGCGAAAATCCGCCAAATAAGTATTTGGCCATATTGCTTTTATCAGTGGGGGCTTGCCTGAAATTCAGGGGTGGTTCGTTGGCTGATACGGCGTAAGCACTGCGCTTAAGTTCGGTAAAACCTCGACTGACTTGAACTTCTAGTTCGCCAGTTTCTTCCCAAAAGTGCTGCTGCATTTGGGTACGAATAAATTTGGCAATTTCTCGCTTATTAGCTTGAATTACACTCAGAGTGTCTTCTTCTGACAAGTAGTTCAAAAAATGTCCAACTGTTTGACCAGCCAAATCATAAAGTAGACCAGTATGTTCTTCATAGGAAATATCATTAAAATCTGCTAGTTCGTAAACGATATAATCTTCTAACCGATCTTCCTTGCCCTTGATTTTACCAGTACCTGCTTTAAGCACCCTTGCCTCGCCGGTTCGGAGATTTTGCCCCCAAAGGTTCTCAGATGATGGTGAGTAATTAAATACACTGAGTTCCAAGCTAAACGGATGGAAGCCCGATCGAACTTCACCACTAGGAAATACATAAATTCGGGGAATGTCGATCGTTTGCTGAATAAATAAATCTGTGGCCTGATGAATGATGACGCTGATGTCTGGTGAATCAATTACTCCCACTAGCTCTTGCTGAGCAGGTGGCATTTTTTGGATCACCTCTTCTTTCACCAGAGCCTGGATTTCTGGTAATTGTAAATGGGCGCTAGTGGGGACAGTATTTGGTTGGGTTTCTAGTTTGCGAATTACTTGGTAGGTGATTTCGGCAATTTTTCGGGCGGCAGGGCTGGGGAAAGGGTTGGGTGCAACGGGAGCAGAATTAGTGGGGATAAGATCGATCAATTCAGGCTCTAACCAAGTTTCTAAAATAGATTTAGAAACTACTGAAATAGTTTTTTGCTCAATGAGTTCAGGTGCCAAAATGATTTGTTTCATCTGAATTTGGGAGTCGGGTCGATTGGCTTCATCGATGATTTCTTGAAATTTGTCGTGAGCAATAATGTTGAGCCGATCAACTATGTCAACTCCGGTACGTTTGCCATAGGGTAAACGGAGTCCTCGCCCGATCGATTGCTCAATAAGAATCCTGGCGTTGGCAGCACGAAGAGGGACGATGGTGTAAAGGTTTGTGACATCCCAGCCTTCTTTGAGCATGTTGACATGAACTACTATTTCGGTGGGTTCAAAGGTGGATTCTACTTTTAAGAGACGTTCGATCGTTTCGTCTTCTTTTTTGCTGGAGTCTACTTGAATGATCTTGTCGCGATAGCGTCCTTCAAAGAATTTATCAGATTGAATTAATTCAACGATTTGGCTCGCGTGAGTAATGTCACGAGCAATGACGAGGACAAAGGGTTTAACGATTTTAACGTTGGTGTTGCGGGCATAGGTTTCTAGCTCTACTTTGATGCTTTCATGAAGCCTGATGCCGTCTTCTAGTTTAATGCGCTCAATTTCTTCTGGGGACATACCAGCGGGGTTAAAGTCTTGACGGGTGACAACGGCGGGTTCTTTAACAAAGCCGTCTTCCATGGCACGTCTGAGTGGGTAATCGAAGATGACGTTTTTAAAGGGAATTGCGCCTTTGCTGTTTTCAATGAAGGGTGTGGCAGTTAGTTCTAGTCCAAGAATTGGTTTTAGCTCGTTGATGGCGCGGATACCTGCTGATGCGCGGTAGCGGTGTGATTCATCCATCAAAATTACTAGGTCATCGAGGTTGGCCAAAAAGTCGAAGTAGCTTTCACCGAGGTATTCGTAAAGGCGTTTAATGCGGGGTTCTTTGCCGCCCCGCACTTCAGAATTGATTTTGGAGATGTTGAAAATGTTGATTTTACAGCTAATGAGGCTGTTGAGTAGGTTGCCTCGATTTTCGTAGTTATCGCCGGTAATTAATTCGGGGATGTTCATCGAGAATTCCGAAATTCCCTTGAATACATATTTGGGAGTGTTAGGGGTGAAGTCGGCGATTAATTTGTTGTAGATGGTCAGGTTGGGAGCCAGGATGAAAAAGTTGCTGATGCCTTTGGCTAGGTGTAGATAGGTGATGAATGCTCCCATCAGGCGGGTTTTGCCGACTCCGGTGGCGAGGGCGAAGCAGAGAGAGGGAAATTCGCGCTCGAAGTCGGTGACGGTGGGGTATTCGTTTTGAATCGCGGTGAGTTGGGTGGATCGATCGAAGTCATTTTGGTTTAGGAGAATTTCACATACTCGATCGAGGATCACTAAAGAATTTTGCTGGGGTGGGCGCAGGCTGAGGCGACCGGAAATATTGTTGACGTGACGGTTCATGGGATGCCTCTAGTCCTGACTAAGATTAAATTGTGCTTGGCAGAGCTGGCTGCGCAGTTCTGCTTCGGTGGGCAGATAAAGTTGGTAGCGACTAGCAAAGATTTGCTGCTGTTCTGCGCCCAAGGTGTATTTTACGACTGCATCGTTTTTGTCGGAGCAAAGGATGAGACCTAGGGTGGGGTTGTCTCCGGTAGTCAGGCGCTCTCGATCGTAGTAGTTGACGTATAGCTGAATTTGGCCTAAATCGCTGTGGGTGAGTTTGCCGACTTTTAAATCAATGAGAATATAGCATTTGAGGATGGAGTGATAAAAAACCAAATCAATATAAAAATGATCGCCATCGAGGGTAATTCGTTCTTGACGTTTAACAAAGGCGAAGCCTTTGCCTAGTTCCAGTAGGAATGTTTGCAGGTTGTCAATGAGAGCATTTTCTAGGTCTGATTCGACTAACCGGGGTGATTCGGGCATTCCAAGAAATTCGATCACGAAGGGATCTTTAAAGACATCGGCAGGTTTTTGGATAATTTGCCCTTGGGTAGCAAGCTCCATCAATCCCTGTTTATCGGTGCTTTTTGCTAGTCGCTCAAAGAGTAAGCTATTGATTTGACGTTCTAGTTCGCGGCTAGACCAGTTATTTTTGAGAGCTTCTATTTGATAGAAAGCTCGTGATTGTAAATTTTCCACCCGCATGACAATCCGATAATGAGTCCATGAAAGGTTGGGATGAATCTGCCCAGGCTGCCAATTATCCAGAGAGCTAGAGGTCAAGATTTCGGCATTGGGGAAAAGGCTACGCACTGCGTAGCCTTTTTGACTGGGTGTAAGAAGCTGTGGAAAGGACAAATAAAATTGCCGCATCAGCTTGAGATTAGCGTAGGAAAATCCTTTGCCATAGTCGTTTCCAAGTTTTTGGGCAAGGATCTTCAACAGACTTTCACCATACTCTGCTCGTTGACGGCCTTGCTGCTCTTCTTCGATAATTTCTTGACCGATGAGCCAGTGCGAAAGGACTTGAGCTGTGTTAACTGTGCGAACTACACCGATTTGGGCAGCATTCAAGATGTTGCAAATCCGCTCATAAAATTCGTCTTTGTGCGGTGGCTGTTGGTGGTTCATAGATTTAGCTCCAATTGTCCGGGTTTCACAGGAGCTTGGGGCAAATTTTCGACTTTTAAGCTGTAGTCATCGTGTCCCCATTCGCATTTATCTAGAATTTGTTGGGGGATTTTTTTGATAGTGAGGTTGGTAAATTGCTCAGTTTTACCACGAAAGGCACTGCATACTACCAGCAGAGATTTTTCGGTGCCGACTTCTTCGGAGAGTTGGGCGAGTTGGGCTTGGTTGAGGGTTTGGGTGGTGACATAAATAAAGTCGCTTTCGCTGGAGTAACCTTGTTGCCAATAAAAGGTATCAGAGGGGCTGTAGCTGAAACCTTCTATTTTGCAGATGGCTTCGGCTAACATCGCGGCATTATAGGTTTTGTTGATGACCCAGTTATCCCATTTATCTTTTTCTAGCAGCGATGGAGCAAGATGATAATACTGAAAACCTCCCCCACCTTGCCAATTGACTGATTCGGTAATGCCACCCTTATCTTCGCCATCAATGACTTTTTGCAGGCGGGGAATGATGTGGGTATGACAATGTTCACCAAGTTCAACCATGATCCACCGACGACCCATTTTGTGAGCGACGGCTCCTGTTGTACCAGAGCCAGCGAAGGAGTCTAGAACTAAGTCACCAGATTTGGTAGCCACCTCAAAAATTCTTTTGATCAGTCGCTCTGGTTTGGGTGTTTCAAAAACAGGGCTGTCTTCTGGCACAACTTTTAAAACTTCTTTTTTTGCTTCTTGAGTATGTCCTACATCATTGTGAAGCCATACTGTTTGAGGAACAACACCATCTCTTACATTACTCAAAAACCTCTTTAGCCTTGGCTGGTTATCACCTGTTCTTCCCCACCATATTCGATTGTCTGCATCTAACTCTAAAAACTTATCTTTAGAAATTGTCCAAGACCGACCTTGTGGCGGCCCCGCGATCTCTTTACCGGATGGAGTTGTTATGCTGTATGTGCCTAATGAGTAAAAGTTACGTGCAGATAGATCACTTGAAGTCCATAGTCCCCGAGGATCATTATCAAGATTTTTATAGCTAGAATCTGATTTGTCTGTTCTAGGTAACAAGTTTATTTCCCAAATTGATTTTGTTTTTGCATAGGCAAGAATATGATCGTGAGAATCAGATAAATACATAGCAGTGCTGTTTGGTGAAAATCTTTTTTGCCAGACAACATTTGAAATAAAATTTTTTCGTCCCATTACTTCGTCACACAAGACCTTTAAATAATGTGATTCATTATCATCAACTGTTATCCACAGCGATCCATCATCTGATAATAACTTTCTGATAATTTCCAGCCGATCGCGCATCATCGACAACCAAATCGAATGCTCCAACCCATCATCATAATGCTCAAAAGCATTCCCAGTATTGTAAGGCGGATCAATAAAAACACACTTTACCTTCCCAGCAAATTCCGCCTCCAACGCCTTCAGCGCCAGTAAATTATCACCAAAAATTAACCGATTATCAAAAATATCATGCTCAGTTACCCGCTGCGCCCCATGATAAGACCTCGCCGCATCTTCCAGCAAAATCCTTGGCTCCAGCTTAGGCCGGGTATCTTTACCAATCCACGTTAATTCTAGCTTTTGCTTATTAGCCACAGGTACAACAGGCAACTCAGTTATCAGGTTTTTAGTGTACACTTACCGCCGCCTGTTTTACCGTCGCTCAAACATCTTCAGGATCTATGCCCATTTCTCGTAACTTGGCAGCCAACCGATCTCCCCGCATCTCCAGAGAATCAGCTCTTTGCTTTTCGACATCAGCCCGCTCCTCCCCCGTCAGCAGTAAACCGCCATTACTATCCCACCAACGCAACCACGGCAAAGTCTGGTTATCTATTTTCCCTTGCCAGATCCCCAACTCCACACCAAGAGGCAGAATAGGATAGTGACCGCGACTATTGGGACTGACCAGTTGATAGCGCTGAGCTACCAACTCATAAACCTCCACCGATGCTTTCTTTACCTCATAAATCGCATAAAAAGGAATGCGAACAGCCTGCTCGTAAACCCAAAACTTTCCAGCTTTAGCGCCACCTAGAAAAGGAGAAGTGGCATCCCGCTCTTCAGAACCATCACCCGAAACAAACTCAATAGCAATCAACGGTGCAACAACTTCTTTCCACATCACATAAGAGCGCCGATATTGACCATCTAGTAAAGGAGCTACGTTGGGAACATAGAACCAATCCGGTGCCTCTGCACCACGTTCTGGCGGGTCAACCAACTGCCAATAAATACCCGAATCTTGGCCGATACAATAGCGTCCATCTGGATGAATCTGCTCCAAAACCGGGCGAATAGCGCTAGTAAGCAAAATACTCTGAGGATGCTCTTGAAAATTTTTCACAAATGTCCCATCCGACTCTGGTAGCTGGGTGTGATCTGGCAGTGATAGAGTTGGCGGTGATTGGGCGATAGTCATAAGAAATGCCTGCAAATCCAGAAAACCTTTGGCTGAATTATAGCAAATCAGAGGAAACCTTCTTTACTCGCTCAGGTGTTCTTCAACCCTTGCAACAGGCCACGTCGTAACTGCTCACAATCTGTTGCACTGCTAAACACCGATCGAAAATGTCGAACCTGACTCTCACTCCCCCGCGACACATAACCTTGTTCCTCACAAACAGTCCAGAGCTGCTCGGCTAACTCAATGGCACAACGTTGAATATTGCTCACCTCCGCCTCCGTCAACCCCAATATCTGCCCCTGCTGAGATTGACACCTAATAAACACCACATGCAGCAATACCCAACGAGCATTCTCAAAAAAAGATTTGCGTAGACCTGTTTCGGCCTTGCCGTTATCTCTCATCACCTGCATCACAATCCGCTGAGTCTGCACCGCCCGCCAAACAGTCCGCGCCGATCGATCAGCCCTGAATACCCGTTCATAAACCGATGGTTTCAATTCAGCCTCTCCCTCCATCGACCACAAAGAAGCCCGATTCGCTAAAATCCTTGCACAAAAATCATCACAGTCTGGTTTCTGCGCCAAACAGGCCAGTGCTGTAACCGCTTCCCGCATTGTAAAATTGCTTTCATCAGGATCTGGCAAATCCGCTGCGTCTTTGTAATGATAATTAATTTCTGATAAAACAAGCTGATTTGCAATTCTCTCTTGCTGTTCATCTAAAGAAACAAAATCTTGAACATTGATCCGATTTTGAAAATTGGTACTGCGAGTAATATCTGCCGCAAATTCTCGATCATCCAAGCATTTTTCTAATGAAATTATCTTGATAAAAACACTGCCTTCAACAGTTGATTCAGGATTTTTCTTGAAAAAATCTGCGATCGAACCCAATGTTTGTGCCCCATTCACAATCGACAACCCAAAAGCCGTAACCTTTTTAGACTCAGTATTGCCTCGATCCAAATTACCCACTTTGAGCCGATCGCAGTAAGCCGTTAGGCCATTATTCAAATAGAAAAAGTTCTCTGGCTCAGTTTCGATCGTCCCCAAAATCTTGGCATTCACCTCCGTTGTACCTTTATAGCCCCGAATATTAGCAACTATCAACTTTTTGCCATATTGCTCATACAAATCAGCTAAATCCCGCAATGGCAGTAGTCCATAAACAGTTTCATAAGGATCTTTCAACCACCCAGGTTGCTGCAACCTCAGCTCCACCTCTGGTATTCCCAACCCTGCATCAGTACCCACCAACCAGCTATGAATTCGAGTCAAATTGCAGATTTGTAAGTCAATGTAACTGCTGTCATCATCAGCAAACCGCCTTTTCAAATCCTCAAACAACAACAATCTATCTTCAGAAACAACATTGATCCCCGAATATACCAAAACAGGCTTTACCTGCACCATTCTTTCAAGCTGAGACCTAATCTCTGGTAAACGCTTACGCCACAACTGATTCGCTTGAAAAGCCTCGAAATTTCCTTGCAACACATTCTCCAAGCCAGTTTTGAACTTAGTTACATCACCCAGATCTGGCTCTCCACTTCCCTTAACAATGTATTTGGATTGCACAATAAACATAGTGGCATTGATTGCAGAATAGAAAATTGCGTCAATGCCTCCATCTCCACTACCATCAACTACACAACCTGCTGCATCTTCCAACGAACACCCTGCTAATTTGTGAACAGCATAGGCAGCCAATGCTCGGGATAAAAAGTTGCTTTTTTTGGCTGCTTCGTCTCCAGTCTTAGCGGCTGGTACTTTCTCAGTAAACATCGAAGTGAGCTGATTAGGTAGCTCTAAAATTTCGATCGGAGTTTCGTTAATCATGAAAGGCTCCAGCGAATAGTAAATAGGCACTGTAAATCACATTGCTGCTCTAGCTGGCTCTCCATATTAGCAATCAGCTTATCTCGTTCTCGATCAACATCATCCTGAGCATCAAACAGCGATCGTCTTTTTTGAGTTCGCTGAGACTCCAATGATTTCACCTGCTTTAGCCCGTCTACCTTAGCGGCTAAAGTTAATCCCGCCGTTGCTGCCCGCTTCGCTTCCTTAATCTGTCGATCCATATCCTTAATCTCTCGCTCTAAAACCACTTTCTGGTCATCAGCCCATCCATCTAACTTTTTCACCTCATCTTCAAAGAAATTAGCATTTCGTTCAGCTACTTCTTGCATAATCGATCGAACCCGACGTTGAGTTATTGACTGCAAATCAGCATAATCAGTTTGAGTTATTTCCTCAATTACTTCCCCCGGCAAAGTCAAAAGCTTCATCGCAATTTCTTCATCTAAAGCCTCACCATTATCTGTAAAAGATGCAAAAATTAAATGATCTTCTGATTGATCTAAAGCATTCACCTTCAATGCAGACAACTGTAAATAGCCGCTTTTACCAACAATAGATTTTAAGAAAGTAATTTTGCCTTTATGCTCGCTATATTTAAAATTCACTTTAGCTGCTGGCAACTCCCGCTCTTTTGCTCTTCTCAATAATTGCTCAGCTAAGGGATGCTCCAGCCGGTAAGCATGAGCATCATTAGACTTACAGGGCAATTCATACAAACCCAAAGGAATCCCTTGCTGGTCAATACCAACGGGGATTTGCTGCAAACGAAAAGAAGAATTTGCAAATACAGCATTACTAGCCAACTCATTCCTTGTTAAACTCATCAAGAGCTGCTCAAATTTATTGAGTGCCTTTTCAGATTCTTTTTTGCGCACCTCGAATTTCTCAACTACTTCATCATCAAAATTATCTAGCAACTTCTTGCGAGTGCTAGTCATCGACTCATCAATTTCATAGCTCAATTCTGCTTGCAAAGTATTGAATGCATTATTAATTTCTTCTTTGCTCCGACAACGTTGATAAATATCGACAATCCGTTTCTCGAAAGCAACTCCAGACTCGATTACCCCCAACACCTCATCACTACTGCCAAAAACACCCGCAAACAAATGAAATTTCTCTTCCAATAATTCAAAGACCCGTCGATCGGCATCATTTTTTTTATTTAAGAAATTCACCACCACCACATCATGCTTCTGTCCATAACGGTGGCAGCGGCCAATCCGCTGCTCAATACGCTGTGGATTCCAAGGTAGATCATAATTAATTATTAACGAACAAAATTGCAAGTTGATTCCTTCCGAACCAGCCTCTGTCGCAATCATAATGCTTCCTTGATCTCGAAAGTATTCTACCAATGCCGAACGCATGTCGGCAGTAGGTGAGCCACTAATTGCATCGGTTCCTTGATGGCGCTTTTTCCAATCTTTATATATTTTCTTGGATGTTTCATCATCGTTAGTACCATTAAATAATAATATTCCTTCATCCCAAGAATTATTCTTGAGAAGTTTCACCAAATATTCTTGAGTACGCCGAAACTCCGTAAAAATAATAGCCTTCTTTGCTCCCCCTCGAATCTCGGCTTCTTTAAAAGCATGTGCCAACACCTTTAATAGTGCATTCCCTTTAGCATTGTGTTCGATCGATGTAGCTAACTCCGCGAAAGACCTCAGCTCCACAATTTCATTTTGTATTGCCTGCTGCTCTTGAACCGTAACATCATCCTGTTCATCACCCTCCAAATCTTGCCATTCCTCGGCAGTTTCTTCTAGCCCTTCAAAATTTTCATTTAACTCATCAAGCAGAGATTTTTTAGGGCTATTGCTGGTTAGGCGCTCACCAAGTCGATCGGCAAGTTTTGTAAGCGTATCTGCAATCGCAAATGTTGAAGAAGCCAACAACTTACGCATCACCAAAGTCATCAAAGATTTCTGTCTATTTGGCAATGCTTGTAAGTTAGGGCTGCGTAAATAATCTGAAACTAAGTTGTATAACTCTTCCTCGTCTGGTGTCGGCTCAAAATCTTCTCGAATAGCATAGCGCTGTGTAAATGGGACGTAAGCTGTAACATGCTCTCGTAGTGTCCGGTGACAAACTGGTTTAAGGCGTTCTTTTAAAATCAAGCTAGAAATAGGAAGCTCTAAACTCGAAAACTGTTGACGAAAGCTTTTTAGATCCCCAAAAATACGCTCATCAATAAAACTGATTAAGCCAAAAAGTTCTAACAACGAGTTCTGTAGCGGAGTGGCTGTTAGTAATATCTTATTGCGCGTTTGCAATGCACGTTTTAGAGTATTAGCAATTATATTAGAAGGCTTATAAACATTACGCAGACGATGAGCTTCATCAATCACCACTAAATCCCATTCAATATTCTGAATATCATCTGCCTTATTTTGAGCAAATTGATATGAGCAAATCACAATTTCATCAGCACGTTGAAATGGTTGATTTATATCTTCGGCAAGAGCCGCTTTATACGACTTAGATTCTAAAATTACCGCCCGCAAGAAAAACTTCTCACTCAGCTCTTGTTGCCATTGCTTTCGTAAATTAGAAGGCGTAATCACCAAAATCTTTCTTTTTCGCTCTGCCCATTTTTGAGCAATCACCAAACCAGCTTCGATCGTCTTTCCCAAACCAACTTCATCAGCCAATAAAGCCCCTTTAGATAACGGCGACTTGAATGCAAACAAGGCAGCATCTACCTGATGAGGATTTAACGTCACCCTAGCCCCAGCAAAAGTACTGGCCAGCTTCTCTAGTCGATCGGATGAGTACCGTTTAGTCAGCTCATACGCAAAATATTTAGACTGGTAATCAATCAGGTTAGCTATTTTAGATTTAGTTTTTAGCATAAAACTCACCTGTTCAAATCTTGTACCTCTAGATAAAAAAATGGCAGTCGTTGTAGACTGCCATCCCCTGGGTGCAAAGACCCTAGAGCTTAGCGACGACGACGACCTGCGCCTCTTGCTTCTTGATAATCCCGATCGCCGCCCTCAGAACGATCTTCAGTGCGATCGCGGCGACTCACATCACCTTGGCGTAACACTGGCTTACCAGCGCTCTCACCACTAGGCCGATCGCTGTGGCCACCACGACGACCGCCACCCCGACGCTCATAACCGCCTCTGTCTCCGCGATCGCCACGCTCGTAGCGATCTCCCCGCTCTTGAGGAGCTGGCTCTTCCATATCTAAATAAGCAGGACGAGAGCGATCGTAGACCAATTGCAGAGCGGCAGCAGCTACAGTATGTACGTCATAACCTTCGCTGAGTTGAGCCACGATCGGTAAGAACGAAGCTACTCTTTCGCCAGTCAAAGCTTCGACAATTTCTGACTGCACTTTTTGTAAGTGCTTAGCTTCGATTTGGGCACGGCTAGGAATTTGGCATACTACCAAAGCCTGATTAGTCCGACGCTCGATGCCTTGCAACTTGCGACGATCCATCGGGTGAATCAAGGAAATTGCTGTACCTTCTTTGCCAGCTCGACCTGTGCGGCCAATGCGGTGAATGTAGTTTTCTACGCTGTCAGGTAAATCGTAGTTAATTACGTGGGTTAGGTGGTCTACATCTAAACCACGGGCAGCGATATCGGTCGCTACAATCCAGCGTACTTTGGACTGACGGAAGCGATGCAACAAGCGCTCCCGCTGAGTTTGAGACAAGTCACCATGGTACTCATCGGCGCTGTGACCAGCACCTTGAAGCTGGCTGGTTAGTTCAGCCGCAGCCTTGCGAGTACGCACGAAAATAATTGCCGATTCGGGCTGCTCTAGCTCCATGATGGGCTGAAGCATTTGGGCTTTGTTCCAACCGCGTGGTACGAAGTAAACCTGTTGAACAATTTTGTTGGGAGCAGCTTTAGGCTGTTGAACTGTAACGATCGTGGGATCATTCAAGAATTTGTTGATCAACGAACGAATTTGGGGAGCCATAGTCGCCGAGAACAAAGCAGTTTGCTTAGTGCTAGGCAGCTTTTTCATCACCAATTCCACATCGTCAATAAAGCCCATGCTGAGCATTTCGTCGGCTTCATCCAACACAAACCAATCTACTTGGTCTAATTTTAATTTGCCCCGATCGATCAGGTCAATTACCCGACCAGGAGTACCAACTACAATTGGCACACCGCTATCTAGGCGACGAATTTGCTGATCGATCGACTGACCACCATAGACGGTCAAAATCGGTGAGCGTCGCACTTCGGAGGTTACGAAAGTCTTCATGGCTTCCGAAACCTGCATGGCTAGTTCCCGAGTAGGAGCTAAGATCAAAGCCTGTACACAGGGCTTTTGGAAATCAATTTTTTCGAGAATCGGCAACGCGAAGGCCGCAGTTTTGCCGGTACCAGTTTGAGATTGACCGACCACATCTCTACCAGCTAGCAATTCTGGGATTGCTTGAATTTGGATATTAGTGGGTTCGGTGATACCTAGCTTTTCTAATTGCGAAACAATGTGATCAGAAATGCCGAGGCTAGTAAAGGAAGTGGTCATAATTTGGAGAATTATTTAAAGAACAAGCGGATTGAAACCAGCCAGATAGCTTAGTTAAGAAAACAGGTCAGCTCGCTGACTCAGTGAAATACTAGAAGGCCACAACCTCCCCATATAGGTCGTAGTGATCGGCTCGATCGATTTTGACTGGGATGATCGAACCCAAGCGAGCACTGCCTTTGACATAGACTTGACCATCTACTTCTGGGGCAAACCGCGCCGAGCGCCCGATCATTTCACCAGTGCTCGGATTTTCTTGCTCCACCAACACATCCACAATTTTGCCGACTTCTTTCAGGTTGTTGGCCAAAGAGATTGGCTGCTGAAGCGCCATAATTCGATCGTGGCGTTCGGTCATGATTGCGGGGGCAATTTGGTTGGGCAGTTTACCAGCAGGAGCTTCAGCTTCTGCTGAGAAAGTGAAGACCCCAACGTGATCGAACTGGTGACGGGCGACGAATTCTTCTAAGTGAGTAAAGTACTCGGGGGTTTCGCCAGGGAAGCCCACAATAAAAGTGGTGCGCATCACCGCAGTAGGCAGAGCCTGCCGCAGATTTTCGATGATGCGATCATTTACATGACCCTGCCAAGGACGATTCATCGCCCGCAGCATATCTGGATGGGAATGCTGTAGCGGTAAATCCAGATAGGGGATCACATTGGGCGTTTCTTGCATGGCCGCAATCACCGCTGGGGTTAAGCCAGTAGGATAAGCGTAGTGCATCCGAATCCAAGGAATATCTACTTGGCCTAGTGCCCTGAGCAGCTCCGCTAGCTGTGGCTTGCCATAAATATCTAGACCGTAATTGGTGGTGATTTGCGAAATCAGCACTAGTTCTTGAACTCCTTCATCTGCTAAGCGTTGAGCCTCGCTTACTAAGGATTCGATCGTCCGGGATCGCTGCTTGCCGCGCAGGTGAGGAATAATGCAAAAGCTACAGGCATAGTCGCAGCCTTCGGCGATGCGCAAATAAGCCACGCCTTCGGAGGTAGTCCGGTAGCGGGGTAGCCACTCATCAGCAATGTAAGTGGGTTCCGCCGAAATCAATTCGACTCGTTCGCCAGCACCAGCGCGTTCAATGACATTTACAATCTGATGATAGTCACCAGTGCCCACTACGGCCACTGCTTCAGGGATTTCATCCAAAAGCTGACTCTGAAAGTGCTGTGCCATACAGCCAGTGATCACAATTTTTTTATCGGCAGCCGCTAGTTCAACTAAGGTGCGCACCGACTCTTCCCGGGCGCTTTCCACAAAGCTACAGGTATTGACTATTACATAGTCGGCAGTGTTCTCATCAGCGTCTACATGGTATCCCGCCTGCACTAGCAGACCGAGCATGTGTTCACTATCTATTCTGTTTTTTTCACAACCGAGATGAGATATGGAGATCGAAGGTTTGTTAACCATTAAATACTTTCTTGAGGGTCTGTTGAGAAGGACACATCAAAAGCTAGGAGTTTTACAACTCCAAAATTCTTTTTAAATTACCGCACCACATCGTCAACCACAATGCCGACAACATAATATTCAAAGCCTGGAACCGCTATCTACTCGCCAGAGCAGTCTAAGGTACAGGAGCTGGCCGAATTGCCAGTCTTTTTTTGGAACGGTACTGTCCATTGCCTTCTATAGTAGCATGATGTTGCAGATTGTGAACAAATCCCAAGTGAGAAGCGCTGAGGCCGACTATATGTGGCCTCAGTGCTCCCTCAAATTCTCCCAACATGTGGCTTGATTTCACTTGAGCATGTCTGTCTACGCCAATTAACTTTCAATCCAGTCAAATCCAGATGGTCTTTCACCATTTTTGCTATTTATGTATGAACTAGCAACTTGAGCCGCAATCTGAAGATCCACAAAATAGCTTTGAGGCAAAGTCCAGGGATTACCACCAAGCTTAATAGTGACCTCCTCCTCTAATTGAGGGTTTTGGGGATTTCTACACATCACAAATTGCAAGGTTTTTGGTCCATTAAACTGAACATATATTCCAAAAGGATCTCTTCGCATGAGAATCATTTCTGAAACCGTATAGCCATCATTATCTAAATATTTAATCATGGCATCAGTAGAACCACTTTCCCAGTAAGACGAAGATTGCTCTAAAATTAGACTACTAACGTAATGAGC
Source organism: Synechococcales cyanobacterium bin59.metabat.ball.084 (assembly GCA_013297675.1). Taxonomy (GTDB): domain Bacteria; phylum Cyanobacteriota; class Cyanobacteriia; order Cyanobacteriales; family Chamaesiphonaceae; genus JAAFHZ01. Next base: position 16,123 of record JAAFHZ010000066.1, read on the forward strand.
AGTAGGATCTTCGATTCTTTCTTCAGAAGGAGTATAAAAAACGCTTTTCATAGTTTTACTCCACAATTTTAACTGTACTACCTGTTTTTACGACTTTGAAGACTCTGCTCGGGGAAATCACAGTTAGCTCATCTATTTTGAAAAGCCTTACCAAAACCGACAGTCCATTCGTTCCAGCGCATTGATTGCATGGAGGTCTATCCACATGTAGCACCAGAACTTTCGGTAGTTGTCCATATCTCTCAGTTGCCCGCATCAATGAATGAGCTTCGGCGTGTAGAAACGGTTGGGCAACCAAATTCATCATTTTACCTTCGTACTCTTTCAGTTCATTTTGTACTCTTTCAAAATATTTTTTTCTTAAATCTAAACCTACATTGGCTTCCCCTAACTCTTTAGCAGCTTTTGTTTGGGCACCAGAATTGACTCCAAAAACCTTATCAATGCCTTTTCCCGTGACATAAGCAACAGTATCATCCGTCTCAGAAAGATTGGTTTTGCTTCTAAACCTCTGAAGTGTGTCTTTATCCAGAGGAATATCTGAAACTGCTGAAAGAAAGGTTCTGTCATTCGCAAAATTCAAATTTTCATTTTTGGGAAGATTGAAATTGCTTATTTCTCCGAGCACATGCAATTTGGGCAATGTGGGCTGAGCACTCAAAAATAAGCTAGTAGCAGAAACGGCGGCCACTGCGGCAAATTTGGATATCCATGATTTGTTTGTAAGCATTTTTGTAAATCTGTAAATTTCACTAGAATAATCGCTTGCACGGAGTCTTTTGTCAAGAGATTACAATATGTAACAACAATTTTAAACCCAAAAAATTAGGGAGATTTAGCAACCTACCTTAGGCAATACTGTTGATGGGCTTGCAAATTTGTGGAACAGTTCATCATTTAATCAACTTCTCCTACTTGCTTTGCGCCATGATCAAAATCTGAGTTTGGAATCGCTGTGCCATGTGTCTGATCGTAACAGTAGGCTAAATTTTCAGTTCAACCTCGGCAACCAGCATTACCCCTAACATCTTGAGTGGTAGAATCAGGGAGTTTCGATGGTCGCTTGTGCCTTTAGAGATCGCTTTCATAGACTGGATCTGACGGTGGATACGTTTTCGTAATCACTTAGCAGCCTGCCTAAATTTTTATCATCCCGTTTTTTCTGTGAATTTTAAGCAAACTTTTCGGACAGCTCACCCCATTATTGGCGTAGTACATCTACTGCCCCTGCCGACTTCGCCCCGCTGGGGCGGTAGCCTCAAAGCTGTCATCGATCGAGCAGAGCAAGAATCTCTCGCCCTGGCTTCGGGTGGAGTGGATGGCATCATGGTAGAAAATTTTTTTGATGCCCCTTTTACCAAAGGTCAAGTAGATCCGGCAGTGGTCAGCGCCATGACTTTGGTAATCAAGAAGGTGATGAGCTTAGTGAATATCCCGGTGGGAGTAAACGTGTTGCGCAACGATGCCCGAAGCGCCATGGCGATCGCCGCTGCTACCGGGGCGCAATTTATTCGGGTGAATGTGCTAACTGGAGTAATGGCCACTGATCAGGGCTTGATCGAAGGCTGTGCTTACGAATTACTCCGTTACCGGCGCGAACTAGGCTGTGATGTAAAGATTTTGGCCGATGTGTTGGTCAAGCACGCCCGCCCTTTGGGAACACCGAACCTGACTACTGCTGTCTGCGATACTATCGAGCGGGGTTTGGCTGATGCGGTGATTCTTTCTGGCTGGTCTACGGGCAGTCCTCCTAGTATGGAAGACTTGGAGTTGGCTACTGCGGCGGCCAAAGGTACACCGGTGTTGATTGGCAGCGGGGCAGACTGGGAAAATATCTCGAAGCTAATCACTGCCGCCGATGGAGCGATCGTTTCTAGTTCTTTAAAACGACAGGGTAAAATAGATAAATCGTTGGCGGAGCCTCTCGGAACGAGAATCGACCCCATTCGGGTCAGCCAGTTTGTAGAAGCCATGCGCCGCAGCAAACAAAGCCAAATCGCCTACAGTGAATCGATCTCTAGTGCTCCTGACCCAGTTCTTCATTAGTCCAACCAGCCCATCACCATCAATCCCTATGCGTCGCCCTGCCCCTTTTCTTCACCGTTTCTCTCGCCCTTTAATTGGGTTGTTTGCTGCTCTTGGTGTGGCCGACACTGCCTATTTGACTTCGGTAAAACTTGGCGGTGGTGCAGCAACCTGCTCCTCGGAAGCCTGCAATGCAGTACTCAGTAGTCCCTACGCCAATATTTTAGGATTTCCGCTGAGTTTGTTTGGGTTACTGGCCTATTTAGCGATGATGGTAATGGCTATTTTGCCTTTGGCGATTAATGCTAAATCCAATAAAAAGCTTCATAACCAAGTACAAGAGCTAACCTGGACGGGGCTGTTTTTAGGCGGCACCGCCATGGCTGTATTTAGCGGTTACTTAATGTATTTGTTAGTAGTGGTGATCAAGTCACCTTGCCCCTACTGCATTGCTTCGGCTGCTTTCGCTGGGATTATATTTGTATTGGTTTTGATAGGAAGAGAATGGGAGGCGATCGGCTCCATGATCACCAATGGACTCATTGCCGGTTTTTTGACTATTTTGATAACTTTTGGTCTGTATTCTGCTGCGGGTGTTTCGATCACTCCAGAATCACCCAATAATGCGGGAGAAGCTCCTACAACTCAGGCAATTATTTCGTTACAGCCGACCACTGCACCTCAACGGCCTTATGGTTGGACGATCACTTCCCAATCAGGGGCTAGTGAAATGGCTTTGGCAGAACATTTGAAAAAGACTGGTGCCACGATGTACGGTGGTTGGTTTTGCTCTCACTGCTTTGAACAAAAACAGTTGTTTGGGAGAGAAGCCTTCAAAAGCAGTATTAAATATGTGGAGTGTAACGAGGAGGGCAAAAATCCCCAAGTAGAACTCTGTAAAAAAGAAGGCATTGAAGGTTTCCCAACTTGGGATATAGCAGGCAAAAAATATCCTGGTGTTCAACCCCCCGAAGAGTTAGCGAAACTAAGTGGCTATGCTGGCCCACAAGACTTTAGATACTCTAAACTAGTGCCGGGGTTTTCTGCCAAGCCGGGTAAGCCCGAATCTTCACCAGCAGCATCTGGTGCTAACACCAAAAAATAGTTCCCAAATAGTCTATGAATAACCCTGTTTCTTTTGTGCGGGATACTTGGTATTACGCGCTGCCAGCTAGCGCGATCGCCAAAGGCAAAATGGTGCCCAAGACACTGTTGAATGAACCAGTATTGTTTGGCAGAACAAATGACGGCGAAGTCTTTGCTCTGCGCGATATTTGTCCCCATCGAGCTGTGCCGTTGAGCTGTGGCCGTTTTGATGGCCAGGAAGTGGAATGCTGTTACCATGGCTGGCGCTTTAATTCTGACGGAGACTGTACGATCATTCCTGCTTTGGCTGCCGATCAACAGGTAGATCTAGATCGATATGGGGTGCGGAAGTATCATGTACAAGAACTCCAAGGCAATATTTGGATTTATATACCCGCTAATGATCGCCAAGATGCTACTCCCACAACAGAGCCACCTAGAGTACCATGGGTGAGTGATGATGCCTGTTATCAGGTGATTCAAATGCTGCCGTTTCCTTGCTACATTGACCATGCAGTAGTGGGGTTGATGGACCCGGCGCATGTGCCTTTTGTCCATCGATCGTGGTGGTGGCGGGCTGATAGTGTGTTGAATGATGAGATTAAAACTTTTGATCCTTCTCCCTATGGTTTTACGATGCGTCGCCATAAATTGGAGCGATCGACTTTTTTCTATGATTTAATCGGCGGTACCCCGGAGGTCGAGATTTCTTTTCGGTTGCCGGGAGTGCGGTTTGAGGTGATTACGACTGAAAAGCATACGGTGGTTAACCTCACGGTAATTACGCCGCTCTCTGATGACCAGACCGAGGTTACTTCGATGTTTTACACTACTCTGCCTTGGGCGGTGGTGTTGAAGCCGGTGATTTTGCCGTTTATCAAAACGTTTTTAGATCAAGATCGCCAGATGGTGATCAAGCAGCAAATTGGTCTAAAACATGATCCGGTGCTGATGTTGATTAAAGATGCAGATGCCCAAGCGCGATGGTACTACCAAATTAAGAGTGAGTATGCAAAATCGATCGAGGAGAATCGGCCATTTAAAAATCCGGTAAAAGAACAGGTTTTGCACTGGCGCAGCTAAAAGTCTTGACTAAGCAGTGTGATACTCTTTTAATTTTGGAATTAATCTTAGCAGGGGAATAGCCCGTTGATGATTTTGTAGTGTAAAAGATCCGAAGTTTTTAAGTACTATCAAAGTGCTTAAATTGCCACAATGTTCAACAGATCTTTGATGACTAAGGCTTTCGTTAAATCTCCCCGATCGAGATAAATCACCTGCAAATTATTCAACATCCGAGCAATGAACTGGGGCTTAGTTACCGGTGGTACTAGCGAAGGAGTGAGGTAAGGAATTTCTTGCTGATAAATATTCATCAGCTTTTGCCGACAGTCTTCGGCAAACAAAATTTCGCCATTATGGAAAGTATCAATAAAAATTTCGGAATCTTCAAAGTCAGGGCGAATAATAAAATGTCCCGGCATTCCAATGCCAATCATCGGGAAGTCAATGCGCTGAGCGATTTCTAAATACACCAAAGCCAAAGTAATCGGAATGCCGGTGCGTCGAGCTAACACCTCGTTTAAAAAGCTATTACGCGGATCGTAATAATTACTATGATTGCCAGTAAAACCTAAATCACCATACAAATACTCATTAATTGTCCGAATTACCATCAATGGATAGCGAGACTGCGGCAAGCGCTGAGCAACAGCCTCCGCCATTTGATCTAAAATTTGGAGCTGGCTAACAATATCCAGGTCTGGATACATGGTTTGGGCAATATAGAGGGCAGCCCTCGCCAAATTAATATCTCGATCGGACTGATTGATTTCCGCCAAAAGCAGATCGGTGATAGACATCATGGCAGCAAGATTTCAGAGTTCGATGGAACAAAATTTCTGTCTCTATTATCAGGCTCCTCGACCGGAAAAGCTTGCCTCTAACACCTTTCGGTGGAAACGAAACAAAGCTTCGCAAATCTTTATTAACAAATGATTACATTTGATTCAGTAATTTTTGCCCGATCGACCTCCAATCAATCTCAAAGATCATCCAGATGTTTTAAGGAAGGCGATTGGGCTGTTTCATTTAATTCAACAAATCAAAAGCTAACCTGCTAATTTAGCCAGGTTTTTTTCGTTCAGTACCACTTCTAACTGGGCACCATCCCGACTAGTTAAATTGCGCTTAGCCTCGCCCAAATAAATCGGCTCCGATACCCCTGGCTGGGGATGGAGAATCGATCGCATCCGAATATGCATATTGCCATCGGCATCACCGACCCGCCCAAAAGAATACAGATCAGATGCAGCCTGTTTTAGGGTCGCCTCTGCTGCGGCTGTAGTAATTTGACGATTAGGCACCGCAATTACCGCTTGATTGGTGCTATTGTCATAAATCACTGCGTAACGCACCGCACCCGGAAAAGCCGATCGAGGAGACAATCCAAGGCTCAGACCAAACAAACCCACGGTCATCACCATCATAAAACCAGTGATGCCCACTAACCGGAACTTAAAGCCCCAGGCTAAAATCAAAGCCACAACTGTCAAGATGGCCAAAGCCACAGTGGCAATGCCGCTGTACTTGGCATATTCCAAAAAAGACTGGGGAGAAAACATATTATTCCGCTTCGTTGCTTACTACTGCTCCCGGAGACTGCAATGCAGCCCGCAGGGTATGCCAAACCAAATTAGCACACTTAATCCGCACGGGGAACTGAGAAACGCCCTTGAGTACATTGAGCTTGCGCAATTCATGAGGAAACTCAAAGTCGCCCCGCATCATTCCCTGGAAACCCTCAATCATTTCTAGCGCCTCCGTCACCGTCTTACCCCGCAGCGCCTCGGCCATCAAATCTGCCGAAGATAAGGCGATCGCACAGCCTTCACCGTCAAACTTGGCTGCAATAATGGTTGCTTGGGCTTCGTCTAATTGCAGAGTCAGCTCGATCGTGTCTCCACAAGAAGGATTATGGCCTTTTTGATAGCGATCGATCGGGTCGGTTACGCCTTTAAACTTGGGTTTTTTATAGCGCTCTAATATCACCTGCTGATATAGGTCGCGGACGTTACCGAGATTAGTGCCAGAGTTGGTCATAGGAGCAAATGAGTCTTAAAGTTATATGTAATGTAACAAAAGTTGTACTCTTCATGCCTAAGACTTCTCTATCTGTCATATCAGTGGCTTCAATGCTATAGAGCCACTGGGCTAGCAATATCTACCAGCCAGCGCACAGTTTGGGGAAAAGCAATCACAATTAACAGCATCAAAAATTGCAGCGCGATAAACGGCAAAGCCCCCTGATGGATGTCTTTGGTGCTGACCTCTGGCGGGGCGACGCTCTGGAGATAGAACAGTGAAAAACCCACTGGCGGCGAAATAAAAGCAGTCTGTAAGTTGATCGCCATGACCACCCCAAACCACACCATGTCGATACCTAGAAGCTGCGCCGCAGGCACCAAGAGCGGCATGGCAATAAAACAAATTTCAATAAACTCTAGAAATACCCCCAGCAGAAAGATCACCAAATTACTGACCACCAAAAAAGCCCATTTACCGCCGGGGAGATTGACCAACATATCGGTGATTAGCTCTTTGCCACCCAAAGCATCAAATACCAGAGAGAAAAAAGAAGAACAGATCAAAATGGTCATCACTACTGATGAGACTACGGCGGTGGCATGACCAGCCGATCGAATCAATTCCCAGTTGAGCTTCCGATTCATGGCTGCCAACAAACAAGAGCCAACAGCTCCCACTGCTCCGGCTTCGGTAGGAGTAGCCAGACCAAAGAAAATACTCCCCAGCACCGCTAAAACCAAAATTAATGGCGGCACGACTGCTTTAATCACTTTGCGCACCAAAGGCATCCCCGTCAGATGTCGATCGGCCAAGGGCAGCGCTGGGGCAACCTCGGGTCGCAGGTAAGCTAAAACTAAGGCGTAAGCGATATAAAAACCTGAGAGCATTAAGCCAGGAATGAGTGCTCCCAAAAATAAATCTCCTACCGATACCCCAATTTGATCGCTGAGTACCAGCAGCACCAAACTCGGTGGAATTAACTGTGCCAGAGTCCCCGAAGCCACAATTACCCCGGTAGCAAACTGTTTGTCGTAGCCATAGCGCAGCATCACGGGTAAAGAAATCATCCCCATAATAATGACGGTGGCTGCTACTACCCCGGTGGTGGCCGCTAGCAGGGTGCCCACCAAAATTACCGCTAAAGCCATCCCACCCCGCAAAGAACCCAGCACAACCCCGATCGTATCCAAAAGCTCCTCTGCCAGCCCAGATTTTTCCAGAATTGATCCCAAAAAGATGAA
>JAAFHZ010000067.1 GCA_013297675.1 Synechococcales cyanobacterium bin59.metabat.ball.084
CCAGGGATATTGATTTTGCCAACCAAACAACGATTTGGATCGGTTGAATCGGCAGGTGTACAGGGCAAAGCACTATTTAAAATCGCCGCCCTGACTTGTTGGGGATCGGGAGGTTCGCCCCGTTGAATTTGTAAACTTAATAGCAATGCTGCCACTCCTGTCACAAATGGCGCGGCAAAACTAGTCCCGCTCAAGCGGGTGGTGCCGCCGCCCGGTTGTGCCCCCAAGATCTGCTCACCCGGTGCGAGGATGCCTTGAGTTTGGTAAGTTTCGCCCCAATTACTAAAAGCGAGCGGCTGACCGCGATCGTCCATTGCCCCAACGGCTAACACGGCGGGCAGGGCGGCGGGGACATGTAAACAAGCACAGCCATCATTGCCTGCTGCTGCCACAATCAGCACATTACTGTCCTGACAAAGCTGAACGGCGCGTTTGAGCAACCCTTCGGCTTCGCCTTCATCGGTGATTTGGCCACCGCTGATGTTGATAATGTGCGCCCCCGCATTGACAGCTTGCTCGATCGCTCGGGCTAAATCGAGTTGAGATAACTGCCGTCCTTCATCCGCAAACACCGGAACAATTAATCCTTTGCATTGAGGAGCAATGCCCCTAATAGGGCTACCCGACTGACCAAAGATTCTACTAGCCACATGAGTACCATGCAGAGACATTTCGCCATGCGAATTTGCCTTCCCAGTAACCAGCGTCGGTAACTGGGTCAAATCTGCACCCTGAAAACACGGGTGCTGGAAATCAATCAGTCCGTCGAGTATGGCAACGCAAATTTGGGGGCTACCGAAAGTTTTTGTCCATAGTGGCTCAATCGCTAAATGATTCATCAAAAATTTTAGAATTTCTCACTTTGTACATTAAAAATGCAGCTATGTAAAAAAAATTAACAAAATTTCACCAAAACTTTAGCAGTTTGGTGCAGTATTTATGATGAATTCCACTATGAGCTTATGGTGTTGAATCCCTGTAATCTAAGAGGTGCGCAGTGTCCAGCCTACAACAAATATCTTGAAGCTTATGAATATGCGGCGATCGCATCCTGCAATCTCTGAATTACCATCGATCGATCCAAATAAGACAGCAATGCTCCAGCCTTTGGCCCCTTATCTTTACCCATGAAGCAGCGATAAATTGCCTGAAAGGCGATCGGCTGAGTAATTTCTAATGACTCATCTTTACTCACGGCAAACAAGGTAGTTTGCAGAGTTTCTCCATCCCAAGCAGTTACTGTATCTAGTGCGCCGATTAGCTTTTCTAGATACTGAATTTGTGGGGGAGTTAGTTGATTTACGGTGTCCGGGACTGAATCTACATACAGAGTCAGCTTTTCTTCGGGGTCAGCATAATCGTCTAGCCACTTTTGGGCAACCTTAACCCGCAGCTCGGCCATCTGTCGATCGAACTCATTAAAATCTGCTGGACTGCGGCTAGCAATTTCGTTGTAGATATCTAAGTGAGGCAACTGCAACAGCGAAATTAAGGTGCTAAAGTCGAATGGTTGGAAAGGTTTAATTGCCTCGTCTGGCTGGGCATATAGTAAAGGCAACAGCTCTTCATTTAATTCTGGCTGCTCACGATATTTAGAAATCAAAGTATCGTAGTCACGATAGAGCCGAGTGATGGTTTCGTAGTTAGGTGAGAAGTTGATAGTGGTGCGCGGCTGGGTGCGCAGCATCAAAAAGCGCAGCAACTCTGGGGGCAACAGCTCGGCTACCTCTTTGGCGCTAGCTCCTACTCCTTTAGAAGAACTCATTTTGGTGCCGTTGATCAAAATAAATTCGTAGGCGGAGTGCATGGGGGGCTGTTTGTCTAGCACCTTGCGACAAATGGCATTGGCCACGTCACGAGATCCACCTTTTTGGGAGTGATCTTTGCCCGCCATTTCGATCGTCACTCCCACAACTTCCCATTTGGCCACCCATTCTACTTTCCAAGGCAGCTTACCGTTGCCATCAAACGGCGAAATCCAGCCAGAGTGACCGCAGCCTTTTACCCAGTCGGCGGCGTTGGGTTGGCAGGTATAGAATACTTCTTTGCCGTTGTACTCAGTAACTGTAGTGGTGGCAATCTTGCGACATTTTTCACAGATTACCTGGAAGGGATACCAGTTATCGGCGCGTTGGGCTTTGCTGACTTGTAGGTAAGCTTCGCGTACTGAGTGGGCATTTTGCAGGAATCGATCGATGTGCCCATTGAGTTGACCAGTACGATACAGGTCGCGCAGGTAATAAATTTCGGGTTTGACTCCTAGGTAATCAAACACTTCCAAGAATTCGTTCATGAAGAACTTGGCGTAATCTGTGGCTCCCTCGCCCGGTGAGGGCACGTTGCAGAGGGGTTCACCCAAGTAAGGCGAGAATTTGGCTTGGTCGAGGTAATGAGGCACTGTGTCTAGAGCATCGTAATCGTCTACGCCATACATAAATTTCACCGGTTTCCCGGCCTGTTTGAGGGCGCGATAGATGACATCATGAATGACCACGCCTCGCAGGGAGCCGACGTGTACCCGCCCAGAGGGGGTTTTGGAGTCGTTTACAATCTGTGCGCCTTGCGCTTCGGCAGCGATTTTATCAGCCCAAAACATGATGATTACGATGAACAGCAGGGTTCTATTCTACCTACAATGGGTTCGATCGATCCAGTTGCGCTAATGGTTGATTGATTCTATTACCTGCAAAACTCTTCTTTGCTATCGGGCCAAATGTTTGAACTCGAATTGGTTATCAACAATCTTTTATATCTTTAAATCTACTGGAGTAAAGCCTTGGCGTAACTGAAGCTGCCGATCGAGCCAAGATTTCCTAATCCGGCTACCAATCACCGGAGCCAATCGACTCACCGCATGTCGCAAAATTGGGTAATTGTGCATTAGTTCAGCTTGACCGACCTCGGCTTGTTGTAGTCGTTGAATCTCAATGATTTCTGGTTCCCGTTCGGCCTGAATTTGGGCAAGAGCCAGATCGATCGCTGCTACATTAGCTGGTTGCTGCAACGCTGTTACCAAGTGATTAGTGGCAACTATGACATCTCGCAAAGCCATATTAATTCCCTGGGCACGGATCGGGGACATTGGATGCGCGGCATCGCCCAGCAATAACAATCCAGGTACATGCCATTGAGGACAGCGCCCTACGACGATCGATAGTAATAGTGGTCGCTCGATAGCTTCTTTTTGGGCACGGAAATGACTAGCCAACCAATCAGGAGCCGCCGCTGCTAGTTTTTCAGCCCAATCAACCTTTTGCCAATCAACCGAACTATTGCGATCGAACGACCAGCCCACCTGAAGATTCCCCTCCGATCCTTGAAGTACACCAAAAGCCTCCTGCCCGCGCAGCACTGAATAAAACACGTTTTCAGCCTGCCAAGCAGGGCTGGTGGGTAACTTGAACCACAGAATATCAAAGCTTTGAGCAGCTTGTACTAGCTCTAACTGGGCCTGTTGACGCACGATCGAATTCCGCCCATCAGCACCAATCACCAAGTCTGCGGCAATCTCTTGACCGTCACTCAGCCGGACACCTGATACTCGATCATTCTGCCTGAGCAAATCTCGAACTGCCGTTCCTTGCATAAATTCAAAGTTCTCACGTTTATTAGCTTTCTCTAAAACCGCCTCCAAAAAAGCGGGCTGGGAAATTAGAGTACAGGGCTGACCAACCGATTCCATCGGTTCATTGACCCGAAAAATAGGACGATTTTCGATGTAAAACTCCCAGGCATCGATCGCTCGGTGAGGAATGTTGCTAACTACATCAGATAAACCCATTTGCTCGATCGCGGCCAGACCACTGGGCATTAAGGCTTCACCTCGAAATATTCGTCGAAAGCTGCGGGAGGCTTCGATTAATTTAACAGCAATGCCGCTTTTGGCGAGGAGCATAGCCAAGGTTAAGCCTGTTGGGCCAGCGCCAATAATTACAACTTGGGTCATGAAACTATGGAAAGCTGTAATACTTGCCTGATAAAATATAGATAACTATTTGTATTCTATGCCAAAAAAAGCATTATGGAAAATTGTTGATCGCGGCACTGACTGTCGCGGCACTGACTATTTTTGGCAGCATTATTGGCTTAATCATCACAGGATGGCTACATTTTACCATCGCTGCCATGGTGGGTGGTAGGCTACTTAGCTGCCATCCAGTTTGCTCCCTTGCCCATTTCCACTACCAATGGAACGGCCAATTCTACAGCATTTTCCATAGTTTGGGCGATGAGAGGTTGCAAAATAGAGTACTCAGATTCTGGCATTTCAAATATTAATTCATCATGTACTTGTAAAAGCATTTTTGCTTGGTATTGCGGCAATATTTTGTGCAATTCGACCATAGCAAGTTTAATGATATCGGCGCTAGAACCTTGGATGGGAGCATTCGCCGCTTGGCGAAGAGCACTGGAATCATTTAGACCTAGATTGCCCAGTGCATCTAAATGGATTTCTTCGATCGGCAATCCCCTTAACCTTCTTAAACTTCCGCTTTCAAACTGAAAATTACGCCGTCGGCCACAAATGGTTTCCACGAAGCCTTGAGAAATTGCCTGTTTTTTCACCCGCTCCAAATAACGAAAAATACCAGGGTATCGTTGATAGTATTTTTCGATAAAATCTTTGCCAACTGTTACAGGCAAACTAGCTTCTCGAGAAAATTTGCCAGCCCCCATGCCGTAGATTACGCCAAAGTTAATGATTTTGCCCAGCCGTCTTTCTTCACTGTCAATTTCTTCTTTTTCAAACAATAGTTTAGCGGTAATTGTATGAATATCTTGTCTAGTTTGATAAGCCTCTAACAACACTGGCTCCTGACTAAGATGAGCCAAAATGCGCAGCTCAATTTGGGAGTAATCGGCGGTGACTAAAGTCCAGCCGTCTTTGGGAATAAACGCCTTGCGGAGCTGGCGACTGAAATCGGTGCGGATGGGAATATTTTGGAGATTGGGATCGGAGGAAGACAGTCGCCCGGTGCTGGTGACGGCCTGGTTGAAATCGGTGTGTACTCGGCCAGTTTGGGATTGGACTAGTTTGGGTAAAGCATCGGTGTAAGTCGATTTCAGTTTAGAGAGGGTGCGATGCTGCAAAATTAGATCGACTACCGGATGTTGACCTTGGAGTTTTTCTAGGGTGTTGACATCGGTAGAGTAACCAGTTTTAGTTTTGCGGATGCCTTTAGTGGGTAGAGCCAGCCGATCGAACAATAATTCTGCCATTTGCTTCGGAGAAGCTAAGTTAAAGGTGCTATCAGCAGCCTGGTAAGCATCTTCTTCAATGGTGGCTAAGGTGCCCTGTAGCTGGGCTGATAGCTCATCTAAGTAATCTACGTCAATGCGAATTCCTACATCTTCCATGTCCGCAAGCACTGGTTCCAAAGGTTGCTCGATCGACCGCCATAAATTCAGCAGAGTCGGTTCAGCCGTCAGTTCAGCTAATAATTCTAGATAAACTCCTCTGGTGGCATACACATCCATGCCGCAATATTGGGCGACTGCCGGAATAGCCACATCGCTGATGGTTTGGCCTTTGGGGACTAGATCGCTGTAGCTGGTAGATGCGATGCTGAGATAGCGCCTAGCTAGATCGGTGAGATTGTGGGTTTGGTCAGGATCGAGGGCGTAGCTCATCAGCATCGTATCCGCGACTACTCCCGCCAACTCGATGCCCTGATGCCGGAGGATTAATCGATCGAACTTGGCGTTTTGCAGCACTTTGGGATGAGTTGGGCTTTCCAAGATTGGTCTGAGATGCTGCCAGACTACCGATAGCTCTAGGGTGTCGCCGCTGGTATGGAGGAGGGGGATATAGGCTACATCGGTGATGTCATTGCCCCAGCAGCAGCCAATGCCAACCAATTGGGCATCGCGGGCAATTAAAGCCGTGGTTTCGGTGTCCCAAGCTACTGGTGCGTCACGCTGTTGCTCTAAGATTGTTACTAGTTCGGCTAGTTGTTCGACGGTTTGGATGATGTGAACTGAGAGAGTGAGAGATTGAATAGTAGAAACTGGCGCACCTTCATCGAAAAACCAGAGGTCTTCGTCAGTTTCTGGCTCGGGTTTACCTCCCAAGGTTTGATGAATGCTGTCGATTGTTTTCAAGAATTTTTGCAGTTCTAGTTCCCGCAAAATTGGTGTTACTTCGTTGATATCGAAGCCCTGCATAACGGTATTAGAGATCTCGACCCCCAAGGGAATATCGGTGATAATTTTGGCGAGAAATTGCGAGTGAATCGCATCTTCTCGGCCTTCTTTGAGCTTGACTTGTTTGGCTCCCGGCACTTTGTCGATCGATTGATAAACCCCATCTAAGGTATCAAATTGCTTGAGTAGATCGATCGCGGTTTTGTCGCCAATGCCTTTTACACCGGGGATACAGTCTGATTTATCTCCACAGAGAGCTTTATAATCAATAATTTGGTCGGGGCGCACCGACATTTTTTCTACGACTGCGGCTTCATCAAAGTCGCGAAAGCTGCCGCTGCTACGCTGATAGGGGTTACTAGAGAGATACAGAACGCTGACTTTTTTGGCATCGTTGACTAGCTGAAATAAATCTCGATCGCCAGAGAGAATTTTGACCTGATAACCGGCTGCACTGGCTTGAGTGGCTAAAGTTCCCAGCACATCATCGGCTTCATAGCCGGGAGCGGTGATCATCGGAATTTTTAGGGCAGTTAGCAATCGATAGAGATTTTGGATATCGATGATGAAATCTGCGGGGGTTTCTACTCGATCGGCTTTGTAATTAACATCGGCCTCGTGGCGAAAGGTGGGTGCAGCTAAATCAAAGGCTACGGCCAAATGTTGAGGCTTTTGGCTGGTGATGACTTCTAGTAAAGATTTCAGGAAACCAAAACAAATGCTGGTGGGAATACCGCTAGCCGTCTTCAAGCCGCCATCTTTTTTGGCATGGGCGTGGAAGGCGCGAAAAGCCAGAGAGTGACCATCGATAATCAGCAGTTGGGGGGTGGTGGAAGTCATGAGCATTGATGCAGAACTGCTGTATCAGTCTAGCAAGTTATGGGCTTTAAGCAAAGTCGGCAGATTGATGGCTAGTCCAAAATGCTACTCTCCATCGGGATTGTCATCAGTGCGACCTTCTAGATGCATAATGCGCTGACTTAATCTGCGGAATTTCCGGGCATTGTCCTCGGCTCTTTGTTCAACTTTAGCCAGGTCGATATCGATATCGTTAACAATGGCTCTGAGGGAGTTAAAGCCGCCGCGCATGGTGGTTGAAAGGGTGGCTTCTAAAACACTCATGCGATCGTTCATGCGATTTTCTAGTTCGGTCATACGATTGTTCATGCGGTCTTCAAGTCCGGTCATGCGGTCTTCAATTCCGGTCATGCGATCGTTCATGCGGTTTTCGAGTCCGGTGATGCGAGCATTCATGCGGTCTTCAAGTCCAGTCATTGCCTGTAAAACTTGGCTAATTTGACTTTCTAATCGATCGAACCTTTCCTCAGACATGGTTTGCCTCTGAATCTACAAATATTTAGTACGGAGCTTTTCTTGCAGTACTTTCACTAGCTTAGAGTAGAAATGTACTTATTGTCAACAAAGTTTTTTGCCTAGATTTTGGACTAAAAACTGACCACCAGCGCAAAAAATAATCGAGAGCTGGCTAAAATCCAGTTCTCGACCATGAATAACCCCAAATTAAATGCTTTTAGCGGCAAGCGCGGTACTTGATGTGGTAGACCAAACCGCGATGAGATAGATCGAAAGAATCTACGGTGGCCATACCCTGACCCCGAGCAGTCATGGAGGCATTGACCCGCATATTTACGCTGTCGCCGCAGGCTGACCAGACATTTGCTACGGTGGCTAATTTATCTCGGACACTGTAGTTTGCTTCGCCATTGAAGTTTCTTTGGAAAACTGCGCCTTTATTGCCAGCAAAGAAATATTCAGCCCGTAGTGCAGCTTTAGTGTAAGGCGCTACATAGCCGCGATAATCAGCATCATACAAAGAAATTTGGTACCCCTGAGGAACCTGAATAGGAATGCTCATATTACAGCTTTTGCGGCTCTGGCTGGCATTGTTGCCCAAGGCAATGAATTTATCAAATAAAACGCTTAATTCTTGGCCATCGGGGCTAACGCTCACGCTGGCAGATTGGGCCGGACAACCACTGCCACCATAGCTAGCACCCAAGATTTCGACTTTATTATTACTGGCAAAAGCTGGGGTAATTGGAGCGCTAACTAAGGTAGCGAAAACGAGGAATGCTTTGATGAGTTTCATAGTATTGTCCAGAAAATGAAGATGGTTTGTGTTAAAGTGCTAAGGATTGAGTGTGATAAATAGAGAGAGCAATTTTCTATTTGCCTTGCTCAACTGACGGTGAATCTTGCTTACAACAAGCTGCCGTCAAATGAAAATGAGGATGTAAGCCTTCGGGCTTAACCTATGGCTTTTACGATTAGGTTCAGTAATCGTAAGAGCTTTTACTTTTCCCTTACTTGTTATTAAGATGTGATTTGCTTTTTAGAAGTTCCCAGTTTTATAGCTAGAAATATTTGTATTGGCCATTTGCTCGGAGTAAATAATATTTATAGCAACAAAAAGAGGGGCTGCAATTGGAACAACCCGCTCTTGATATAGTGTATTTAGTAATGATTTGTCTATCTAAATTCTATTGGCCGCAAGCGCGATATTTGATGTGATAAACTAAGCCGCGATGAGCTAAATCAAAGGAATCTACAGTAGCCATGCCCTTGCCCCTTGCGCTCATGGAAGCATTGACCCGCATGTTTACGCTATCACCGCAACCTGACCAAACATCTGCTACTGTCGCTAAGCTATCACGAGAATCATAGTTAGTTTCTCCGTTAAAAGTGCGTTGAAATACAGGGCCTCTGCTACCGGCAAAGAAGTATTCTGAGCGGAGGGTTGCTTGGGTGGCTGGTGCTACATAGCCTCGATAATCGGCATCATATAAAGAAACCTGAAAGCCTTGGGGGATTTTAATTGGAATGCTCAGGTTGCAGCTTTTGCGGCTCTCCATCGGGCTATTGCCGATCGCGGCAAATTTATCAAACAACACGCTTAATTCTTGGCCATCAGGGCTAACGCTAACGCTAGCTGAATTCACTGGACAACCGCTGCCTGCATAGTTAGCACCCAAAATTTCTACTCTGCTGCTGGCAAAAGCTGGAGTTATTGGAGCGCTGGCTAAGGTTGCCGAAATAAGCAAAGATTTGACGAACTTCATAGAAATATTGTCCTGAAAATGAGGTGGAGAATGTAAGTAGTTAGTATTAATGCAATTATTTGTTCAGGAACAACCGCATTAAAAAAGAGGGTTCTAAAAGTAGCAAACTGTTAATCATAAGTGATTGCAGTAAGTTTATTAGATAGATTATTTAGAGATTAACAAAAGATATTTTGATTAGGTTCAGTAACCAAAGAAGCCATGTTTATTGCTCTATTTGTTTCCCTATGTATGCATAAGATGGAAGCGGGCTAAAATAAGTTCCGCGAGATCTTGAAACTACTTGTTAAGAATAGCTGAATGAATTTCTGGGCAATAGTTTAAGTCCCCATGCCTTTTAGATAAGTAGTTAAGATAGTTTGGATTTCTTGCTGAATTTGCTCGGTGCTACCGCTGGCTTCTACCCGTTTGATTTTGTCTGGGTGAGCCGCTGCTAACTCTTGGTAGCCTTGTTGGACACGACGATGAAAGGCTAACTCGGTTTTTTCCATCCGATCGATTTTCCCCCGTTGTCTAGCCCGCTCTAGACCAATGGTTACATCTACATCTAGCCAAATGGTCAGGTCGCTCTCTAATCCGCCAGTTGCCAAAAAGTTAACATTCTCAATGAATCCCCGGTCTAGGCCGCGTCCATAGCCTTGATAGGCAATAGTGGAATCGGTGTAGCGATCGCACAGCACAATACCCCCGACTTCTAACTGGGGCTTGACGATTTCTTCTAAATGCTGTGCTCGATCGGCGGCATAGAGCAGCAGCTCTGCTCGATCGTGAAGAGGATAGTCTTCTTCTTCCTCTAGCAACAATTGGCGAATGGCCACGCCTAGGGCAGTGCCTCCGGGCTGACGAGTGGCCAAGATTGGCCACTGCTTGCCCCAGGGGCTACTGCGCAGCCATTGGTAGGTGCTGGCAATATGGGTGGTTTTACCAGAGCCTTCTACGCCTTCAAAAACGATCAGTTTGCCAGAGGTATTTTCTTTCATTTTTAATGGATTCACTTGAACTGGATCACTTCGAGCGCTGTAGCTCGATCGTGATGCGACCGCCAAAGTCGGGAATGGGGGCGGCTACCTTATGGAGTTTCAGCTCAACTTTTTGCACTGGCTGATGGCTAAGAGCCGCTTGCACCAAAGTCTCGGCCAGTTTTTCTACCAGCGCGAACTTTTGGGTGCTAACAATTTCTTTGACCTGGCTGATCACACTGCGATAATCCAGGGTGTCTTCGATGCGATCGCTTTTACCCGCAGGAGCTAAGTCTACATGTAGACGCAGATCTACCTCAAACCATTGACCAAGAAATCTCTCCTCCGCCAAGTAGCCGGTGTATCCATAACAGCGAATGCCGGTGAGCTGAATAATATCCATAAAATGGCAACTATGAACGTTTTTTTAGGAGTGAAGTTATTTCTTAGGTTTTTTAGTAGGTTTGACTACTGGGCCGGGTGTACTTTCTTCGGGGAAACTGCCCCCAAATATTCCACGCTTGAGGAATGTAAGCTGCTTTTCTAAAACTTTGGTTTCTTTGGCTAAGTCAAAGCTCCGAATATTACTGAACGTACCAGTGTTTTTCAGGCTGAGCAATGAAAGAGACAGAGGTGTATCGACAGTGATTTTATCGGTTGTGTTGATTAAACTGTAGACAACTAGGTAGTTTTCTGAACCCACTAAAACGTTTTGGCCTTTTGTATAGTATGAATTTCCGGCAAAGCCACCAAATGCACCGAAAGCAAAACTGCTCAACCCAAAATCGTTGACACTGGTAATGCCCATGCAGCGCCATTCACTAGTTAGCTCGCGCAGAAGAACAGTATTAGGAAGGTTAAAAACATTAGTCAAATTGACGGTGCCCGATTGAGCTAGGGATAACTTTGCTGGTTCAACAGCTAGCGCTGCTGACCCGATCGATCCAGTCCCAAAGACCGTTAATAATCCTATGCAGACTGCTCTTGATATAGACATGAGAAAAAATAGATGTATTGATTAACCCGATACATCCTATCACAAAGCTTTCGCTCTGCCGTTGACCTTGTTTGGCCACCGCGCAGAGCGAAAATCGTTAGGATTGAGCTATTAACGACGGCGACTGCCAAAACTGCTGCTTCTTCTGGCTCCAGAACTACCAAAGCTGCGGGGGGCGCTGTTGTTTAAGCGAGAGCGGTAGTTGTCAGATTGACCCAGGCGGCTGGTGCCAAAGCCGGAGCCGCTAGAGCGATTACCATCAGTGCGTACTTGTGGTCTGGCGGTTTGACTACTGCCGAAACTGCCGCTGCCACCGCTATTCAGGCGGCCAGTGCTGCGCAAAGTAGTCCGATTTCTGACTGCTGCTGGTTCTTGGTTGTAGCGCTGGCGATAGTTGCCTACTGCTTGATCGTAGGTGCCACCATAGCCACCGTAGCCTCTCATGAGTCCTCCACCGGGCTGATAAGCAGGTGGTACATAGTGCTGAGGACGGAAAATGGCATTGCCGATCGCCTGACCGGCCAGTGAGCCAGCTACCGATCCAGCAAATGGTGCCCAAAAGCCGCCACCTTCGCGGCGGACAACGGTTTCTCTTTGACCAGTTTGAGGATTAGTCTGCTCTTGAGCCACGCTGCGGACATACTCGATTTTAAAATCTTCAGGAATATGCATGGAAGCTTGGCCATTTTCGATTTTGAGATAGGCTTTTTCTTTGGCGGTGACTTCTTCGTCGGTCAATCTGGCCATTTGCAAATTGGTATTGCGGAAAACTGGTGGGCTACCGGCAGGAGTGTTGAACAGTGTCACCTGGTATTCGCCATTGGCATCGTTATAAGTGGCTTGTTGTACTTCATACTTGCCATCGCCAAGCTTGGCTCCTACGTTCTTGGTAGAAAGCACCGAGGGGTTAGAAGGGTTAGTTCTGGTTTCATTGTTTGACCCACAAGATACAGAAGTGAGACCAACAGAGATTGCCAGGAAAATGATCAGTAACTTGCGCAACATAAACGGAGATTTCATTTTTGGTAATTCCTTGTTATCTTAACTTGAGTGTTTGAGAATGAGACGTTTGTGAGCCAATAACACTTTAATCTAATCATGCTGATCTAGGCTAATACCAGTACTGTTTCCCGTATCACGGAAGAGATGAGCATGACTGGGATGATATAGGCGCGATCGAGCAAAATTTTTGACCTGAGCTAAAGCTGGGCTAATTAAATACATGGTGCTGCGGAGTAATCCTTGTGCGGTACTAGTTTCGGCTAGTTGATCTAAAGGGACGATCGAGATTTGGGCATCTGGCCAGCTCACCCGGTAACAAATTGCTACGGGAGTATCGGGCGGGTAATGAAGTAGGAGCTGACTTTGGGCAGCGGCGATTTGACCGGCTGCTAAGTATAGGCAAAGGCTCGATCGATGGGCTGCCAAGCTAGCCAGGGTTTCGGTGGGGGGCATGGCTGAAGCTCGGCCTTGAATGCGGGTTAAAATAATGGTCTGGACTAATTCGGGGATGGTTAATTCTACTTGTAGCTCAGCAGCCGCAGCCTGGAAGACGCTGATCCCAGGAATGAGTTGGCAGGGAATCTGGGCGGCTTGTAGTTCTTGCAGTTGTTCGCTGATGGCGCTGTAGAGGGTTAAATCTCCAGAGTGCAACCGTGCCACTGATTTATGGGCTTGATATCGATCGATCATCAAGGGCACTATTTCTTCTAAGGTCAGGCCGCTGGTGGCGATGATTTCGGCGGTGGGTTTGGCTAAGCTGAGAATTGCGGTAGGAATCAGCGAATCGGCATAGATAATTACATCTGCGGCCTGAATGATGCGTTGACCTTTGACCGTGAGTAGTTCGGGGTCGCCAGGGCCAACCCCAATAAAGTAAACCGGGAGATATTTTGGATCTGAGGACATAGGTTAGCTGTCGATCGACACCTTCGATTTCGATCGGTATATCCAGGCTAAGCCAAGGGCACCGGCAGCCACCCCAATAAAACTAATCACCTGAGCCATCTTTAATCCACCAATCATCAAGCTGTCTGTGCGTAATCCTTCGATCCAAACCCGCCCCAGGCTGTATAAGATCAGGTAAATCATGAATAAGCTACCGCTCCGTAAAGGTTGCCTGGATTTGAGGCTGCGGAAAAACAAAAAGATCAAGATGCCAAACACCCCTAAGTTCCAGAGGGATTCGTATAAAAAGGTGGGATGAAAGTAATCTTGGTCTTGAAATTCTGGGGGGCGACGGTTAGAGGGAATATACAGCTTCCAAGGTAGATCGGTGGGTGAACCAAAAGCCTCGGAGTTAAAGAAATTACCCCAGCGCCCGATCGCTTGTCCTAATGCTACTGAGGGCGCTACTACGTCGGTTAGATCCCAAAAATTGAGCTGTTTGAGTTTGGCGAAGACAATGGTGGCCAACAAGCCGCCCAAAATTGCGCCGTGAATGGCAATTCCCCCCTGCCAGATAGAGGCTAGCTCGTTGAGGTGGGTACTGTAATAGTCCCATTTGAATAACACATAGTACAGTCTGGCTCCGGGAATAGCTGCTAATACTAGCCAGATTGCTAAGTCGCCGATCGAATTGCCATCTATGTTGCGCTTTTTGGCCAGATAAATCGACAAGTTCACGCCGATCAAGACTGCCGAAGCAATGAGCAGCCCATACCAGCGCAGGCTGAAGTTGCCAATCTGAAAGATTGTGGGGCCAGGTGAGGCAAAGAGCAGGTGGGTATACAACATCCTAGATTGGCTGAGGAACTTAGATCATCATAGTCTGCCAAACCTCCATTGACGAATCTGCCGGGGAGATTTTTACATCGATGGGCTAGCACCGATTAATCTTCGGCGGGTTGATGCAGCAATAGCTCAGCCATACCCGCAAATTCTACGCCTTCAGGCGAAATATCAAAACAGCAGGGTAAGACCTTCATGCCTTTGGCGACAGCCGATCGAAAGAGTTCTCCATATACTTTGTCACGACTATCACAAGGCGCAAATTTTTTCACATCACCTCGATTGATTAAGTACAGCATTACTGCCGTAGCAGCGGGCATGATCGCCATTAAGTCTTCTAAATGCTTTTGGCCTCGGGTGGTTACGGTATCGGGAAATAAAGCAGTGTCGCCCATAACTAAAGTGGCGTTTTTGACTTCTAAATATATTGGTCGCTCTTGACCAGCTAATACAAAATCAATTCGACTTTTGCCCAAACGGCCATATTTTACTTCAGTTTTAATTTCGTCATAGCCCCCTAGCTCTGGGAAAAGATGCTGTTCTAGGGCAAGCTTGATAATTTTATTGGGCAAATTAGTATTAACGCCCACCCAGGTATTGTCAGCATAGATCAGCTCCCAAGTATAGGCCAGCTTCCGCTTAGGGTCTTTGCTGCGCGAGACTTTTACCGGGGCACCGATCTCACATACTCCGATCATCGGGCCAGTATTGGGGCAATGAGCAGTAATTAGTTCGCCGCTGTCTAGTTGAATATCGGCAAAAAAACGCTTGTAGCGGTTAACTAGGGTACCAGATTCGAGGAGGGGGTAAGTATAGAGCATCGATCCAGTTATTGTGTTCTGCTGCACCATACCATGGTGCTTGACCCAAGCTACAATGCACTCTAATAGATGAGCACCCTAAATTCTGTAATGGACAAAATCAAATTTGGCACTGACGGCTGGCGCGGAGTTATCGCCCAAGAATTTACCTTCGATCGGCTCCTAAAAGTCGCTCCGGTGGCTGCCCAAGTTTTACTGGATACCTTTGGAGCCAAAACCCAAAATCGCCGGA
Organism: Synechococcales cyanobacterium bin59.metabat.ball.084; assembly: GCA_013297675.1. Taxonomy (GTDB): domain Bacteria; phylum Cyanobacteriota; class Cyanobacteriia; order Cyanobacteriales; family Chamaesiphonaceae; genus JAAFHZ01. The sequence goes on from JAAFHZ010000067.1 coordinate 14,964, forward strand.
TCATGGTGGGATACGATCGGCGCTTTATGGCCGAAATTTTCGCCCAGAAAATGGCTGAAGGTTTGCGCGATGCCGGGTTTGAAGTATTCATTGCCGAAGATTTTGCTCCGACCCCGGCTTTGAGCTGGGCAGCCTTTGACCAAAATGCCTTGGGCGCACTGGTGATTACTGCTAGCCACAACCCTGGTCAATATTTAGGACTGAAAGTTAAAGGTAACTTTGGTGGCTCGGTAGCACCAGAGTTCAGCGAAAAAATTGAAGCCCGCTACGGGGAAACAATTTCTACTGGTCATCCCGGCAGCCTAACTAAATTTGATCCCTGGCCGAGCTACTGTGCCGCAATCAGCAAGTTAGTAGATATTGCCAAAATCCAGCAGTTAGCTCAAAGCGGCAAGCTGCGGATCTGGACAGATGCGATGAACGGTGCCGCCGCCACTGGCTTGATTCGTCTAGTCGGGGACTCGGTGCAAGAGCTACGGGGAGAGCGAGATCCATTGTTTGGCGGTAGCGCCCCCGAACCCTTGGCAGCTAACCTCCAAGGACTCTGCGCTGCTGTGCGCGATGGCCAAAAACAATATCCCGATAGCATTGCGGTGGGCTTAGCCTTTGATGGCGACAGCGATCGCATAGCTGCCGTCGATAAAGATGGAAATTTCCTTAGCTCCCAAGTTTTGTTGCCAATTTTGCTTCAGCATTTGCACTGTGAGCGGGGAATGAGCGGCGAAGCCATCAAAACAGTCAGCACCTCTAACCTCGTGCCCAAAGTCGCCAAGCTCTATGGATTGCCGGTATATGAAACTCCGATCGGCTACAAGTATATTGCCGATCGGATGATCGATACCAATGCGCTGATTGGCGGCGAAGAATCTGGGGGCATTGGCTACGGCCACCACATCCCCGAGCGTGACGCTCTGCTGTCGGCGCTGTATTTATTGGAATCGATCGCTAGCCGTCAAGAAGATTTGGGTGCTCAATATCACAGCCTGCAAAAGCAGACGGGCTATAATTTTGCTTATGACCGCCGCGATGTACATTTGGCCAACATGGATCTGCGCCAAAAGCTGATTGATAGCCTGGAACGGGAACCATTGCAGTCGATCGACGGTCGGAAGGTAGTAGGTATTCAAACTACAGATGGTTACAAGCTGGAGTTAGCAGATGAGAGCTGGCTGTTGATCCGCTTTAGCGGCACCGAACCAGTGTTACGCCTCTACTGCGAGGCTCCAACTTTAGAACAAGTGCATAGCACTCTGCAAGCCGCTGGCAAATGGGTGGATACCATTGAACAAGCAACTCCCTAAAATTAACTTCGAGGTTTATTTCATGCTCACGATCAAAAACCGGGTAATAACCGCCACCATCAACACAGTTGCCCTGCTGTCTGTTGTGGCTCCAGCTTTTCTGTTAGCCCCTGCGGCAGAAGCTGCTGTTGCCACGGTGGTTGCTAAACAGTCTGGAGCTGGTAATTTAATTGCCGATCGGTATGATGATGACTATGGATACAGTTATCGCCATGGTCGCCCTCTCTACAGAGGCAGACACCACAGACATCACCATAAAAAGTTCTTCAAGTACAATAACAGCTACTACCAACCACCAGCCGTAATCTATAATAAGCCTGTGGGCATCTTTGCTCCGCAACCCCAGGTAATTTATGCCCCTCAAGAAAGAAGATGTGTCAGAACGCTGTACTCGACCATCTGCAACTAACATTAAAACTGTAAATCTAACTGTGCTTTAGGGAATAATACCAATGTCTATTCTTCGTTCTAGTACTGCCCTGATTGCTTTGTTTGCTGCCACCGCAGCAGCGACAACGCCCGCAGCGGCGCAGTTTTCACCCCAGGCTGGTGGAAACTACGGACAGGCCGGAATTTATGGACAGGCTCCGGCTTCTTCTAGTGTGGTCATTGGTGGAAATGTGCGGATCGGTGTGCCCAGTTCGCTGATTATTCAGAATAGAAGCTATGGCGGGTATTATCCCCAGACTTCTCCGGTGATTATTATTCAGCAGCCGCCGGTTTATTATCCCCAGTCCTACTGCACTACATCGGTAATTGGTAGCCCAATTCCTACCCCTTATGCTAGAGATAGCGTTACTGGTGCAATATGTCGTTAGTTAGCGAGGTTTTATGAAAAGCACAGATTTTGGCAAATACCTAGACGACAGCCAGGGATATCAAAAGCCCTGGCTCCTAATTCAACTGCGGCTCTGTAAGCTAGCCGAACAAAAAGACGATTTGTTGCCCCAAGAATATATGGAGCGCCTAGACGATATTCATCAAGACATGATGAAGCTGGGTCGCTGGTGGGAAGGGCAAGAAAGTCAGGTGTTTTAATGACTGCCAAAGAAATTCAGCCGAGTGCTTTTGATTTGCAAGATCCAGCCTGGTATTTCAGCCGAGAGCTGAGCTGGCTGGAATTTAATTACCGCGTATTGCATGAGGCCATGGACGATCGAACTCCTTTGTTGGAGCGGGTGAAGTTCATGGCCATTTTTAGTGTGAACCTCGATGAGTTTTTTATGGTGCGGGTAGCCACCATTAAGCAGCAAATTGCGGCGGGGGTGATTAAAACCACGCCCGATGGTCGGACTCCGGCGCAGCAGTTAGAGGCGATCGGCAAAAGGCTACGCCCATTGCTGCATCGTCAATATCAGCACCTTGAGCGAGAGCTGCGCCCGCTGCTGGCCGAAACAGGCATCCATATTTTGAATTACTTTGAGCTGAACCAAGAACAGCGCAAGTATTTGCAGTATTACTTTGAAGAACAAATTTTTCCAGTACTCACGCCGTTGGCGGTAGATCCGGGGCATCCTTTTCCCTATATCTCCAATCTCAGTCTCAGTTTAGCAGTGGTGATGAAGCACCCCGAAACCGGAGAAGAGCTGTTTGCTCGGGTCAAGGTGCCCCAGGTATTGCCCCGCTTTATTAATATTCCACCAGAACTTAGCAGTGAACCAGAAGGCCAGGTGCACTGGACTGGAATTCCTCTAGAGCAGATTATTGGTCATAATTTAGACGCTCTGTTTCCGGGCATGGATATTCAGGAATGCCATACTTTTCGGGTGACTCGGAATGCCGATATCGCCCTTGCTGAAGATGACGCTGATGATTTACTGCTGGCGATCGAGCAAGAGCTGCGCAAGCGTCGTCTCGGTGGGTCGGTGGTCAGAGTAGAAGTTCACACCACCACTCCCGACCATATTGTGGCCATGCTCAAAGATGAGCTAGATCTGGAAGATAGCGATGTATATGCGATCGATGGCCTTTTGGGCTTGAGCGATCTGTTTGCGATTTTTTCTTTATCTTTGCCAGCCCTCAAAGATCCGACCTGGACACCCAGCCTACCGCCTCGTTTGCGCTGTTTGGATGATGACGAAGAAACCAAAGATTTTTTTAAAGTGATTGCCGAGCGCGATTTATTAGTGCATCACCCCTACCAATCTTTCACGGCTACTGTCGAACGCTTTATCCACACTGCCGCCAATGATCCGGATGTGTTGGCGATCAAGATGACCCTGTATCGCACTAGCGCCGATTCTCGGTTATTAAAATCGCTGATGACGGCGGCAGAGAAAGGTAAACAAGTGGCAGTGTTGGTAGAACTCAAAGCCCGTTTTGATGAACAAAACAATATCATTTGGGCCAGACAGCTCGAACAAGCTGGAGTGCATGTGGTCTATGGGTTAGTGGGTCTAAAAACTCATACTAAGGTGATTTTGGTGGTGCGACGGGAAGCCAATCAAATTCGTCGCTATGTGCATATTGGCACTGGTAACTATAATGCTAAAACCTCCCGTCTATATACCGATGTGGGTTTGTTTACGGTGCGGCCAGAGATTGGTGCAGACCTGACTGATTTGTTTAATTACCTCACTGGCTATTCGCGCCAATCGGCTTATCGCAAGCTATTAGTCTCGCCGGTCAATGCTCGGGAACAGTTTATTGGTTTGATTCAGCAAGAAATGTTCAATGTCCAGAAGGGTCTGACCGGAAGAATTGTGGCCAAGATGAACTCCTTGGTAGATCCAGCCACGATCGCCCAACTCTATAAAGCTTCTCAGGCAGGAGTAAGGATCGATTTAATTGTGCGGGGGATGTGTTGCCTAAAGCCGGGAATCGAGGGCTTAAGTGAAAATATTAAGGTAGTAAGTATCATTGGTCGTTTCTTAGAGCATTCGCGCATCTATTACTTTTTTAATGGCGGCAATGAGCAAGTGCTGATCGGCAGCGCCGACTGGATGACCCGCAACCTCGATCGGCGGGTAGAGGCGATCGTGCCGGTAGAAGACCCGGATATTGCCAAGGATCTCTATGAGATGTTGGGAATTATGCTGGCCGATAATCGCCAGTGTTGGGAGCTGCAAAGCAATGGCAGCTATCTACAGCGCCAAGCTCCTGCTGGTGGTGAGACCATTAGCACTCATAAAATCATGATGGAAATGTATGAATAGTGGCGGTTTGGTCAAGTTGTTGGCATAATTGTTTACATAACCGCAAAGTTCTCATCTGAGTTACCTATGCTTGCAGAATTCAACTCTTTCCGTCAAAATCCCCTGCGCTGGATCAAGCGTCGCTATTTGCGTTGGGTGGCCTTAAGCTATTGGAGCTATCGCTGGGTTACTAGTCGGGGTGCCGATCGACAGTTAGCACAGGTTCAAATTTGGCGAGTAGCCGCCGGGTTTAATCATGCGGCTTGGGTACTGGCGATGGAAGATTTCATTAAGCCTGAGTATTGGGGCATGTAGATTGGGTATCAACTTTCTCATAGTCGGTTAGATAGCAGGATAATATCTGGATGCTCGGCAAGTTGTCGAATGGTATCATCCAGTTCGCTACTATAGTTTGCATCGACTGCAACTTTGGCGATGCTGCTGATTAAATCTTGATAGAAATGTTCATCTCCAGTAAGTCGTTGCCAAAAATCCTGGCCAATTACGACTGGATAATTGTACTGTTTGGTAATTCGTCGGTAGTGACTGCTCAGATCTCCAGGTTGGCCATAAATTACCCCTACAACTAGATCATCAAAGGCAATGCGTACTTTGTTGGTGCGCCCTAAATTAATAGCTCCTTGAAAGTGCTGGGCAATTGTTTCAACATCATCCTTATTGATGGTGTTTGGTCCGGCTTTAATTTGACAATAAATTCGTTGGCCAGTTTCATCGACAAACTCAATGTCGATGCCGCTAGTGGTGCTACCGAAAGAAGATAGAACATCTGTAACAAAGCTTTGAATATTTGTGCCAAAGGAGGTTGTAATTGATGTGCCTAACACTCTGGGATAAATTAAAGCTTTAGCAATACTAGTGGGAGAGGAGTCACCAGTTAAGAAATTTGCTAAATAGACGGCCAGAAAGGGATTAATATTGAACTCCTTGGGATTGATCAGCTTCTTGGTGTTGACAATGTGATTTTTGCTAATCGTTTCCCCAAACCAAGACTGTGCCTTCACTAAGATTTCTTGTTTCTGTTGATCATCCATGAAAGTCTCTCTAATACCTATGTATTGACAAAAATGCTGGCTTCACCCATGATATTGCTAAGAACATTGGCCAGCAGCTATGCAAGAATATTACACTCTATCGGAAGTCGCTGATTTATTATCTGTCTCTAAAGAAACATTAAAACGCTGGGAGACCAGTGGTAAGTTGCCGTCTATTAAGCTACCCAATAATTATCGAGTTTATGAAGCCAAGTCCCTCTGGCAGTTTGAAGCACTAAGTTTTTTGTTTGATAAAAAGTTTCGAGATAATCAACAGCCCCTGAAAGATTACAAGGTAGTTGAGCTGTTTGCTGGGGCTGGTGGATTAGCCTTGGGCTTTGAGCAGGCGGGTTTGAAAGCTGTGTTGCTCAACGAAATCGATCGATATGCTTGTGCCACCTTGCGCCATAATCGTCCCGACTGGCGAGTGATAGAAGGCGATGTTGCCCAACTTTCCTTTCAACAACTTTGTCCCGAAAAAATTGACATCGTAGCAGGTGGCTTCCCCTGTCAAGCATTCAGCTACTCCGGCAAAAAGCTGGGTTTTAATGACACCCGAGGTACCTTATTTTTTGAATTTGCAAGGGCTGTCCAAGAATTACAGCCGCTGATCTGTATTGGCGAAAACGTGCGGGGGTTGGTGAGTCATGAAAATGGAGCCACTCTGGAAGGGATGATCTCAGTTTTGGATGAGCTTGGTTATGACGTAGTGCCGCCGCAAGTTTTAAAAGCAATTTTGTACCGAGTACCCCAAAAGCGAGAACGACTATTTTTGGTAGGTATCAAAAAGGGCACTAACATTCACTTCAACTATCCAGATCCCTACTCTGAAATATATACTCTGCGAGATGCCTTACGGGCTGGTCGCTTATACGATTGTGACGTGCCTGCTTCTGGGGGGCAACTTTACCCTGCCCACAAAAAGAAAGTGATGGATTTGGTGCCGCCCGGTGGTTACTGGCGAGATTTACCTGTAGATATTCAGAAAAAATACATGATGAAAAGCTTTTATCTGGGCGGCGGCAAGACTGGAATGGCTCGTAGAATAAGCTGGGATGAGCCTTGTTTAACCTTGACCACTTCACCTGCTCAGAAACAAACCGAGCGCTGTCATCCCGACGAAAGCCGTCCTTTTACCACGAGGGAATACGCCAGAATTCAGACTTTTCCAGATGATTGGGAGTTTCAGGGATCGATCGGGCAAGTTTATCGTCAAATAGGTAACGCTGTACCGGTAAATTTGGCTCAAGCCGTAGCCGAGGAGCTGGTAAAATCTTTGAATGCTTACTACGCAACTAGTCGAGCACCTTTGATGCAAGCGTAGCTATCGGCAGGGCATCTTCTAAATGCCACCAGATTTGGCATAATGTATAGACCAACAGCTTTCGGTGAATATCTATGCAGACAGAGTATCAACAGCGGCGCGATCGATTCATGGCCAAGATCGGTAAGGGCACGGCCATTGTCGGCAGCGCACCGATGGCTGTGATGCACAATGACGTGGAATACACCTATCGCCAAGAAAGCGACTTTTATTACCTGACAGGCTTTAACGAGGCCGAGGCGATCGCTGTTTTTGCTCCTCATCACGAAGAGCACAAGTTTATTTTGTTCGTGCAGCCGAAAGAACGGGAAAAAGAGATTTGGACGGGCTACCGAGTGGGTGTAGAAGCTGCTAAAGAAGAATACGGTGCCGATGTGGTTTATCCGATCGGCGAATTTGATGCTCAGATTCAGCAGTATTTACTTAAAAGCGATCGAATTTATTATCATATGGGTCGCGATGAAGAGCTAAATGACAAAGTGATCAAGCATTGGCAGCGCACTTTACGCGGCTACCAAAAGCGCGGATCTGGGCCAATGGCGATCGAAGATCTGGTTACTGTTTTGCATCCGCTGCGGCGAGTAAAGTCTGAAGCTGAAATCCAAATGCTGCGACAGGCTGCCGAGATTGCTGGGGAGGCTCATCGTCATGCGATGGCTTTTACGAAGCCGGGGGTTTATGAGCATGAGATTCAGGCAGAGATTGAATATTTGTTTCGCAAAAATGGGGCGATGGGTCCAGCTTATCCTTCGATCGTGGCTGCCGGTGGCAATGCTTGCATTTTGCATTACATTGAAAATAATAGTCAGGTAGAAAATGGTGATTTAGTGTTGATTGATGCGGGCTGTGCCTGTGACTATTACAACTCTGATATTACTCGTACTTTTCCGGCTAATGGTAGGTTTACGCCTGAGCAAAAGACTATATATGAACTGGTGTTAAAGGCGCAATTGGCTTCGATCGAAAAGGTAGTGGTCGGCAGCACCTGGGATGAGTTCCATAAAACCTCGGTTAGAGTTATTACTGAAGGTTTGATTGAGATTGGTTTATTGGTGGGTGAAGTGGATAAGTTGATTGAAGAAGAAAAATACAAAAACTTCTTTATGCATGGCACTGGCCATTGGCTGGGCTTAGATGTCCATGATGCAGGGGGCTATTGGATTGATAGCGAAAATTGGTATCAGTTCCAACCCGGAAATGTCATTACAGTAGAGCCAGGGATTTATATTTCTCCAGATATTGTTGCTGCTGAGGGTCAGCCAGAAATAGCCGATCGATGGAAAGGCATTGGCATTCGCATTGAGGATGATGTGTTGGTGACAACCGGCAAACCCGAAGTCCTCACCGCTGCCGTCCCCAAATTAGTTCATGAATTAGAACGCCTATAAACGTCATCCCCGTAAGGGCACATCGCATGTGCCCTTACGATGGATGACAACAAAACCAAAATATTCCCAAGTATTAGACCTGTCGGGAAATAAAGTATACTGTACAAAAGCTGTATAAGACTTACCCAATGCTGAATCTAGAACTTATTCTTGCACAAGATCGTTTGATACGGGCAATGACCGGACTAAACCTTAAAT
>JAAFHZ010000068.1 GCA_013297675.1 Synechococcales cyanobacterium bin59.metabat.ball.084
ACACCAGCGGAAACTGTTGATAAAATCCAAATTTTGAGTCAGCGAGCCAAGGAGAAACTACAGTCAGGCAGTTTGGCAGCAGTACGCAAAGCTAGCGCAGAACTCAATGGTATTTGTGGTATTTATCAAGGGGATTTCAGTCAAGGAAAAAGCGATATTCATTATCTAATTTCGACGGATACGGCTCAGGGTCAAGCAACTGCTAATATTATTAGAGAATATTTGATTTCTCAGGGTGTCGTGAATGTGAGTGTTCCCAGCCCAAATGGACTCTCTACAGCCACAACTCAAGCCTTTTCTGGCGGAATTGATGGGGTGATTGAGTTTCTGGAAAAGGAGGTGAAGCCCCTACGCGATCGCTATGAAATAGTATTCAACTTAACCGGCAGTTTTAAGAGTTTGCAGGGCTACATGAATACTCTGGGGATGTTCTACGCTGATTGCATTGTCTATATTTTTGAAGGCGAAAATTCTGAGCTGATCACTATTCCTCGGTTGCCGATCGCGATCGATCAATCTCAGCTTGTGCCTCATGCGGTGACTATGGCGCTCTTGGCTGAGGGTGATGGGGTGGGAGCTAATGAGGTGCAGGGTTTACCAGAGGGGCTGATCGCGGAGGTGGATGGTCGCTATATTTTGTCGAATTGGGGAAATTTGATGTGGAAGCGGGGGAAAGATGATTTGTTGGGCGATCGGCTGTTAGATTTTCCTGGTTTGGTGTATGGCGATCGATTTCGCGCAGATTTTAAGGGGGGAACTGCTGCCGATCGAGTGTCACTACAAGAGACTTTGGCGCGGGTTTCGTATTTATTTACTACTGCTGGAAATAGTACTAAACAGTTGGTGGGTGGTGGTTTGCAGTATTCGCCGTTGGTGAATAAGGGGGTGGATCATTTTCGGGTGAATTTGAGTTTGCGGGTGACTTGTGGGGTGAAAGATGGCCGGTTGGTGTTGTATCGCTATGGCTCCCATGATATCGAAGATGATCCTTTTTGATTGCGCGGCTGATGCCGATCGGCTGTAAGCCGCATTCTTTCGTAGTGAGCCGCGCTGCTATACAAGGCAAAGGTTTGACGGATTTTGATGGTTTGTTATTGAGAATTATTGGGTGCTTATTGAGAATGAAATGGGCAGTCGCACAATCTGGTGCTAGGATCGTTGCTATCACTTCGGTCTAAACCACCGGGGTTCTAATCGGTCTTCTTGATCGGACTTATTGGAAACAGTGTTACGTTAATCAGAGAATAAGTTAGCTGTTTATTGTTCTAATCGGTCTTCTTGATCGGACTTATTGGAAACGGATGGTAAGTAAAGTACTCACTAATTGGCGCTCGGGGTTCTAATCGGTCTTCTTGATCGGACTTATTGGAAACAGAGTAAAAGTACTACTTCCTAAACTACTGTCTAACGTTCTAATCGGTCTTCTTGATCGGACTTATTGGAAACTTTGAACCGAAATTGTTTAGCATATTAGAGATCGCATCTTTGTTCTAACCGGTCTTCTTGATCGGACTTATTGGAAACGACCAAAGCGGCTGCCAGTCCTCGTAAGGGTTGGAGGCTGCTTCTAACCGGTCTTCTTGATCGGATTTATTGGAAACTATTCATAGGGAAACTCGTATTCGATTGCATCTTGCCAAAGTCCTACCGTCTTCCGGTCGCCTTCGATCGGACTTATTGGAAACCCCCAAGCTTCAACCTTAGCCCGTAGTTGCATGTCATACCAATTGATGTTCTAACCGGTTTTCTTGATCGGACTTATTGGAAATATCAGATTCCCAAAGTACTGGGAGAACTTTGTGTTTAGGACGTTCTAACTGATCTTCTTGATCGGATTTATTGAAAACGCGATCTGCTCATCCCAAGCTCGAACCTTTGCTGCAAGTTGTTTCACCGGTCTTCTTGATTGGACTTATTGGAAACGTCGCATCGTTATTCGTAAAGTCAAAGAACGAAACCGTTCTAACTAGACTTACTGGAAAGGTCTCATTCCACTCATCTCCGTTCCACATGCTGCTAACGCTCCAGTAATCGGTCTTGATCGAACCCAGTGATCCACTCACCTACTTCGATCGAACCTACCCTGGGCAAAAGCTCCGATGAAGTATAATCACCAATAGCCCTCTAGCTCCCAACCACATGTTAGAAACCCAACGGCTAGACCCCTCAACACAATATTTACCCCCTAGCAGCGAGTTACCCGACTCCGACGACATTCCCGTGGATAACGAAGACCAGAACTGGATACCCAACGTACTTTTGATCCTGCTGAAAAGCATGTGGGGCGATTTGCCAGGGGCAACACTTCGTGAACGACACGATTGGTTTTTTGGTGTAGACATGGGTATCTACCACACCACCGGCAAAAACGTCCGAGTCCCCGTAGTCCCTGATGGATTTCTCAGCCTTGGCGTAATCAGTCGCAAAAACAATAAATCACGCCGCAGCTATGTACTTTGGGAAGAAGACAACATCCCGCCCATCCTAACTTTAGAAGTAGTTTCTTGGACTCCTGGTGGTGAATATGACGACAAAAAGGCAATCTATGCCAAACTCGGAGTTCTTTACTATGTAATTTACAACCCAGAGTTTTGGCGGCGAGATGGTCATCAGCCACTAGAAATATACAAGTTGGTTAATAATAGCTATCAACTACAAATTGGTGAGCCTTTTTGGATGCCAGAAATCGGGCTGGGAATTGGTCGCTGTCCTGAGATTTTTACAGATTCGTTAGAAGAGGTGCTGTCCTGGTTTGATGATAAGGGCGATCGATATCTGCGTTCTGAGGAAAAAGCTATTCAAGCTCAACAAAGGGCAGATCAAGCTGTAGAAGATGTGAGCCAAGCTGAACAAAAGGCCGCTCAAGCTCAGGCAAAAGCCGATCGATTGCTGGCGAAGTTGCAGGAACTGGGCATTGATACCTCTGATTTGGATTAGATATCTGTTTTGGTTGCGAGGCTGCCGTGAATCGGCTGCGATGTCCATTTCTCGTCGGGAGCCTCGATAGTCCACTGTGTAAAGGTTTCAGGAATTTTATTGGAGATGATGAATTATTTATTGGACAAAAAGAAATGTCCCTCGCAATCAGGTGCTAGGATCTTTGCTATCACAAGGGTCTAATCCCCTAGGGTCTACCGGTCGCCTTCGATCGGACTTATTGGAAACAAGGTTATCACGACTTGATCGTCGTCAACGGCAGCTTCTTTAACTAGTCTACCGGTCGCCTTCGATCGGACTTATTGGAAACTTTTGCAAATTTTAAACATATTATTTTTCTATCTTTGATGAGTCTACCGGTCGCCTTCGATCGGACTTATTGGAAACTTTATAGTTTGCGACACTGATCCATCATCAATATTTCCAACAAAAGGTCTACCGGTCGCCTTCGATCGGACTTATTGGAAACGAATTTCCCAGCAAGCGCCTGGTGGAGTCTTGTCTGTGTCTACCGGTCGCCTTCGATCGGACTTATTGGAAACCGGCGGGGGATGTTGTTTAATTCTTTTCAGCGAAAAGTCTACCGGTCGCCTTCGATCGGACTTATTGGAAACTAGTTTTGTAGCCGTCGCGTTTCTTTAGAGTCCAGCCACCTTCGCGGGTCTACCGGTCGCCTTCGATCGGACTTATTGGAAACTTCCAAATGGTAAACTTGCGGCCATCAGCAGCCATAGTGTCAAGTCTACCGGTCGCCTTCGATCGGATTTATTGGAAACATATTGTGAGTGTCGGCTTTATCGCGAATCAGTCCGGCTCTACTGCCGTCTGTCTACCGGTCGCCTTCGATCGGACTTAATATTCCAGACAAGGAGAAAATTCAATCATGGATAGAGTAGATCACTATCGACAAAGCCTCAAGAAACTATTAAAAGACTATGCTGACTCTATGAATAAAAACTTAGCAAGATCTATCGAAGTTGAAACCGTTTTTGATACTGAGAACGATCATTACCTTTTACTAGATGTTGGCTGGCAGGAAAGAAAGCGGGTTTATCACTGCATCTTGCATTTTGATATCAAAGAGGGCAAAATCTGGCTGCAAGAAAACAATACTGATATTGAAGTAGATGAAGATCTAATAGAAATGGGGATCTCGAAACAAGAAATAGTTGTTGGATTCCATCATCCTTCCATGCGCGAATACTCAGATTACGCGATCGCTGGAACTCCTACCTCAGATTTTTTGTTCGATCGAGTCACTTTCATAAACAAACCCTCTTGGCTCAACTCCAAACTATTAAAATTCAGTTAGCAGCACCAAGAAACTCCATCGCCATCTTTCTTGAACTGACGCTATAATAAACCAAGGTTTTCTGGATTTGCAGGTATTTTTATGACCATCGCTCAATCACCACCTACACTATCACTACCAGATCATACTCAGTTACCAGAGTCCGATGGGACATTTGTGAAAAATTTTCAAGAGCATCCTCAAAGTATCTTGCTAACTAGCGCTATCCGCCCTATTTTGGAGCAACTACACCCAGATGGTCGCTATTGTATCGGCCAAGATTCAGGCATCTATTGGCAGTTAGTTGATCCCCCAGAACGCGGAGCAGAAGCACCAGACTGGTTTTATGTACCCAACGTAGCCCCTTTACTAGATGGTCAATATCGTCGCTCTTATGTGATGTGGAAAGAAGTCGTTGCACCTTTGATCGCAATTGAATTTGTTTCGGGTGATGGCTCCGAGGAACGGGATGCCACATCTCCTTTTATCAGCACAGATGCCAAAGCCGGAAAGTTTTGGGTCTATGAACAGGCTGTGCGCATTCCTTTCTATGCAATTTATGATGTGAAAAAAGCGTTGGTAGAAGTCTACGAATTAGTGGCTCAGCGTTATCAACTAGTAATGCCCAATAGTCGCGGTCATTATCCAATTCCGCCTCTGGGTGTGGAGTTGGGGATCTGGCAAGGAAAGGTGGATAACCAAACTTTGCCATGGTTACGCTGGTGGGATAGTAATGGTAGCTTACTCCTGACGGGGGAAGAACGGGCTGAAGTGGAAAAACAACGGACTGAAATGGAAAAGCAACGTGCTGATGCAGAACAACAACGTGCTGATGTTGAGCAACAGAGAGCCGATGCAGAACAACGACGTGCCGATGTTGAGCAACAAAGAGCCGATCGACTAACTGCTAAATTAAGGGAAATGGGCATAGATCCTCAAGACATCTGATCACCAGATTTTGAAATTGCTTCGCAATTTTCCAACGATTAACATTGTAAAAACAGTGGATAAACGTTAAAATATCAATGAATATCTAGCTCAAAATACCTATGCTAGCTGAACTGCAACATTCTCTAAAGCTTTCTCCGACAGCTCATTGGAACTCCTTTGAACAGTTTCGGACATCTGGAGCCAACAGCCTAAACAGCATCATTCCAGGAACCGTTGGCACACTTCACACCAAAACTGGACAATACCGCATTCTGACTGAAAGCGACTTTCAGCGATTACTAGGAATAGCCAGCGATGCCGATCGACTACAGCAGGGTTTGAGCGTCGTCACCCGAGCCGTGCGACTGGTACAGAAACATCCCCACGACTCCGACACCTTAGAACTACTCATAGAAACTGCCACATTACTAGGCAGTCCAGCTACTGCCTTGCCAACCAGATCGGACTTTCCACCATTGGCGATCGAAGATATCCCCACAGATTCAGCCGATGAAGTGGCGCTCTTACCTGACTCGATCGAGCGCCCTCTGGGTTAAACATATGTCTGAACAGCTAGACAACTTAGCAGAGCTAGAGCTTGCTCTAAAAGATTTGTCTCATGACGATCGAGCAGTGCAATTAATTCGTAGTTTTGCAGAAAATCTTGGCAAAACCAAGTACCGACAACAAGTGTTTAATACCGCAGGTGCTATGGTTCGTAGCCCTCTAGAATACGATGCAGCATTGGCTCAAGGAGTTATTAACGATAACGAGGATCGCTTTCAGTTATTGCAGGGCGATATCATTGTCACAGAATCAGGATACTTGCTGGGAGAACGACTAAACTCTATGAAGTTCATAGTTGCCTCAGCAACTTGTGATTTGGTGCCAGAAAGAAGACAGTATGCAGCTTTGTTGCGGATTCAATCAATTACTACAGATGATCCTCAAGCCGCTAATTTGCTAGGACAATTATTGAAATTTCAATCTATGCAAAGACTTTATCTGCCCCCATTGCCCCAAGATTCACCTAATACTTTAGCGAATGCCATTTTATTTGATGGCATTGTACAAGTAGAGCTAGATAAACTACTCCTGGCCACCCGTTTAGGTAGTATGAGTCTGGTGGGATGGCGTATTTTTGGAGCTATGATTCGATCGCTGTTGGCAAGAACAGGCGAAGGGGAGATTCATTTAAGGAATAATATACATTAAGAAAGTAGCCGATCGATTTCACCAAAAGTCCTCAACCCAGTAAAATCAATGCTTTCGCGGTTTTGTATCAAAGGTAGTTTCACACCCCCCTCGATCGGCTGAAATGGCGTTTTTTCGTCGAGGTCTGTCACTCCCGCTCTGGGTAAAGATTTGAGTACGATGATTTTCTTTTTTTTGCTCAGGTTTTATGCTGTTTTCTGGGGGTGTGTCATTTTGACGCTTGAAACCCTTACTCTGACTGCCCTCCCAGATGAGGAGTCTACCGGCCTCTCCAGGTCGGACTTATTGGAAACCGTGGGAGAGACTTTTCCTAGCGACAAGTTACAGAGTCTACCGGCCTCTCCAGGTCGGACTTATTGGAAACTTTTTCTCTCCTAAAAGAGTAGATGTGTTTGTTTTGATTGTCTACCGGCCTCTCCAGGTCGGACTTATTGGAAACAATGTGTGTAACTCAAGATGTTTTTGATTACCATTACCGTCTACCGGCCTCTCCAGGTCGGACTTATTGGAAACATTCCTGCTTGAGTATAAAAAGTTGTTTTTTCCTCTTGTCTACCGGCCTCTCCAGGTCGGACTTATTGGAAACCCGTAGTGGGTGGACAATCCAACGGTACGGTGACGTTGTTACCCGGTCTACCGGCCTCTCCAGGTCGGACTTATTGGAAACCTCATGTGAACCAGATTTCAGTTTCTGCCAGGTTAAGGCAGTCTACCGGCCTCTCCAGGTCGGACTTATTGGAAACGTTTCCAGATAGTCGTCGATTTGCTCGGCGTTGTAGTCGTAAATGCACCGGTATCTCCTAGCAAAATTGAGTCGATCGAGCACCAAAAAAAACAAAAAAAAGAGCCATATAGTTATCGGCTCTTTTTTTACGTCCAACCAACTGCCGATCGCCCAAACAGAAAACCCCCTTTCCACCAACATGCTTCAATAACCACAGACCCGCCAGAAAACACCAAAATTATTACCAAAAGCAAAAATATATTACATTCCCGCAATACAACAAATAACAACCAAAAACTCCAGTATATTAAACATGGTAAATTCCTCACTGGTATATCTTCCCATGCCCCGATATATCGCCATCACCTTTGCCCCCGTCCAAAGCTTCATCGAAAAATCTCGCAAACTCCGCGACCTCTACGGTAGCTCCTTCATTCTCTCCTTTCTTGCCAAAGCCATCTGCCAAAGCGCAGAAAAATATGATCCAAATAGCGTCGTAATTCCCGCCAGCAAAACCTCTGGTCTTGCCACAGACACTATCGCATCCCCTGAGCTTGAAGAATATCATGGTGTTGCCAACATTATCTATCTCTACCTTATCACTAACGAACCAGCAACCCTCGAAGTACAATTAACTACTGCTTTTAATCGAGCATGGAAAGCCCTAGTCGATAATTGCCGCGAATACATCGAAGAACAATGCGGATCATCATTTCCCCCCACCCGCACCACCGAAAACTCCTGGAACCGCGAATGGCACCTTTGGGCTAACCACACCTGGGAATTATTCATCACTTGCGGCGCAGAAGGTGAAAGCCTAGAAATAGTCCGAGCCAAAATGGCCGATCGCAAACAAGCCCGCAACTGGATCGGCATTAACTGGCGAGGCGAAAGCTCTACCATCTCTGGCACTGATGCGATCGCCTACCCCACCATGACCAGCTTTAGCCCCCAACCCAAATATAGCTACGAGCACGGCATTGGCGAAGCCGATCGGCGCATCGATAATTTCTTCACTGCACTTAGTAGTAAGCAACTGCCCGAAAGCGCGATCGAACCTAATGAAAGACTCAGCATTCCCGAACTCATTAAACGATTAATTACTTACAAAGTAGTAGTCACTCGTTTGTGTAGCAACTACCCTGATCTGCCCATAGTTAAATATCCCGAAAAATTTACCAAACTACAGCTTAAAGAAAGCAATTATTGGAAAGGTTGGTTTCAAGGAGACGGCGATCGCATGGGAGCCTATATCAACAAAGTACTCACCAAAAAATTAGATAGCGCAGAACAGCAAAATACCGCACTCCAACAATTTAGTAAAGACATGCTAGACTGGGGCGAAGCTTTACAAGGCGTGGCTGACAATACACTAGGAAATAGACTTAAAGGCCGCATCGTATATGCTGGAGGTGATGACTTCTTTGGTGTTCTATACCACGATGATGATATCCTGACCCCTCAAGATTGTCTAGAGCAATGGTGGTATGGATTTAAAGATATTTGGAAAACTTGCAAACACGAAAAAATTACCGTTTCCACTGGCTTTCTGTGGGCAGCCCCCAACGTCCCTCAGCGTGACTTACTACAACACCTACGCCAAACTGAAAAAGCTGCCAAAACAGCAGGGAAAGATCGATTAGCTATCCGTGTTCTTTTTAACAGTGGTAATCATCTGGACTGGAGTTGTCCTTGGCAACACTTACAAACGCTGCTAGAAAGCTATCAAGATCGTAATGGTGGCAAAAACTGGACTCATATTTATAACGATATTGCTACTCTCGAATCTCGTCACGCTTTTCATGAAAATAGCGATCGCAGTATTGCCGAAGGAATATTAGATATCTACTTCAAAGCTTTTCCCTTCTCAGACGTAGAACTTTGGAATTCCCCAACTTCAGATAGCGATGAAAATGCTCCCTACCAAACCTTACAAGGGGGATTACTTGGCCAGCGACCCCAATCAAACAAGCAACAACAAGCCGAAAACAAACGCTTCAATCAATGGGTCATCGACCTCGCCAAAATCGGCTTTCATCTTTTCCCACCACCTGATTCTCGTCCAAAGACCCTCCCCGATCGCAATTAATCACTCCTCATCATGACCAACTCCCCACCCGTAAAACTCCAACACATCATCACCATTTCCCCCTTGGGAATGCTCTACGGCAGCGCCGGACCATTCCTCAGCCCCGAAAACCTCGTGGGCCGATCGGGCGATCGCTTTCCTCCCAGCTCCACCACCGTCGCCGGTCTCTATGGAGCCACCCAATGGCAAGGAACTGATAGCCTCAACGATCTCTACATCGTCGGACCATTCTGGGCAAAACGTGATGCCGTCCAAAAATTCTACGTCCCCACACCCCTAAACTTCCGAGTAAAATATGATGCCGATAGCGATCGATATCATATCGAAGAACGCTGGCAATGGAATGAAGACCAGGGCTGGCATCTCCCCTCAAAAATTAAAGAGAAAAAAGCAGCCAGCAATACTTGGGTATCGATCGAACAATGGTCACAACTCCAAAACTCATCCTCAACAGCCACTTTAAATATTCCCGTCGCCACCACCAAAGACATCTGGAAGTACCATCCCCACCTGCACCCCCGCCTAGAAGAAGAACAGCGTAAGGTTTTGATCATCCCCAAAGAGCCAGAATCAGAACCAGATATGCCAGCTCAACCCGGCAGCCTATTCCTAGAAAACGGCGTACAGCTCAACCCCGAATATTGCCTGATCTACCTCAGCAGTCGGAAACTAGAAGACGGCTGGTATCGCTTCGGCGGCGAAGGCCACCTAGCAGAAGTAGAATGTCACCCCATTAACGACTCTAACCTCCAAACCCTGCTAGATCAGCCAGTAGGCCAATGCTTTAGCCTCGTCACTCCCGCCGTCTGGGGCACCCAGCGCCTCTCATACCGCTTCCCAGTACCCAGCGGCGATCAATCCACCCAGCCTCAGCAAAACCTCCATCCCATTCCCACCCATATCCAATCTGCCCAAGAAACACCAATTTCTTCTTTCTGGAATCTCACAGCAATCATGACCGAGCGACCCATTCCCTTTCGCTTCCGCCTGGGTGGTGAACCAGGTAAAACCAAACGCCTTTCCCGAGGACGCTACGGAGTCCCCGCCGGTACGGTATATCAATTAGCCGAACCGGTAAAACCATTAGCCGAACCGGTAAAACCATTAGCCGAACCGATGGGTTCCTGGCAAGATTGGCAGAAAGAGTGGTTTCCACAGGAGGGCTACTCTTACAAACATTGGGGCTGTGGCTTTGCCTTACCACTGTAGTTAACGATTAATAGGTCAACAATTTATTCAGGTATCACTATGTATAAAAAAGGCTACGGCATCATCGAAACTCAAGCACCCTTACACGTAGGGGCAAGCGCAGGGGAAGAAGCTGGCAATCTCAATCTCATTTTCCGCGACCAGTTTACTCAAACCGGCATTATCCCTGGCAGCTCAATTCGTGGTCGTTTCCGTGCTGATATGCGGGATTTTGATAAAGACTTTACTCGTTTGTTTTATGGACATGAAGCAATTATAAATCAACCAGAAAAAACTACCGAAAGTCTTATTAAATTTGAATATGCTTCACCAATTTGGCTACCAGTTTTTTGCCCAGGACAACCGATCGTATCAGTAACGTGTCCTCGCTGGCTAAATCGTTATCAACAAATTACTGGCCAAACTAATTTGCCAGAAGTTAGTCCTCATCAAGTGTGCCTTCCACAGCCACGGCAAACGTTGTTCTTCAATTTAGGATTCTTAAGAAACTTAACTCAAAAAAACTCTCTAATTAGTTGGGTACCTCAAAACACATTGATTTCTGAGCCAAAAAGCTTAGTTGTGGTGAGTGATGGTGAAATTAGCGCTATTCATGATATGGGTTTATACCGACAGAGCCGAGTAAAACTCAAAGATGACGATAAAATTGTTGACGGTAAAGCTTTCTTTAATGTAGAAGCCCTACCTGAAGGAACAATTCTAATTTTCCCAATCGCTATCAAATCCAAAGATGTCCAAGAATGGAAGGAAGGTTTACAAGGTAGTGGATGGGAAGTTAAGGAATCTAATTTTTCAAAAGAGTTATATCTTGGAGGATTAGAATCGATCGGGTTTGGGCGTTGTCGAGTAACAATAAATTTTGTTGGAGTATAAATATGAGTTGGCACCCTTATGAACTAGATAATCATGCTAGAAACATTGTTAAATTACAAACAAAGGAATCAATGAAAGAATGCTATAAAATGCGTCAGACTATAGCCTATGGATTGGAAAGATTTTGGGGAGAACAATATCGTCTAGAGGGTGAAGATCAAGTTAAAGCTGACTACTGGAGTTTAGTATGGAATAGGCTGGTCAATATTTTGGCAGAAGGCGGAGTCATATTACCTCAACACCAAAATGTTGATATGATGGCTAATGAACTATGGAAATTGGATACAACAGATCAGCAAATTGCCTTAGCTGTACTAACTCAATTTTGTGATTGTTTAATCTGGTGGACACAAAGATATAAAAGTCAACTCCCAGATTAGCAATTAATTTCTCAAGAAAATTCCTCTACTCTAAGTAAGCCATGAATGAACCTCCAATGATGTATCGCTCTCAAGCTCGTTGTAGCTTACAATTTGTTACAGATGAACCAGATAATGATCTACAAAAATGGCTAAAGGAGTGGATTGAATTCGATTCAACGGCTGATTATCCTTTCACAGAAATCACTAAACCAGTAGGTAGTCATGGCAATATTTTTAGAGTGAAAATCTCTTTTTCTTATCGTGTTTTTTCAAATTGTGGACAAGATTCCATCCATCGGCCAACTATTGGCAAAAATGGAATACCATTTATTCCGGGCAGCAGTATTAAAGGATTATTTAAACGAGCTTGTTCTCCAGAACAGTGGCCACGATTATGTGGTACTGGTGAAAAATCTGGAAAAATCCGCTTTCATGGAGCATATCCGCTAAATAATTGGGCATCTAAAGTTGCGCCTACCATCAGACGAGATAATCAAGATTTTAAAGAAGTACGATATTTATGCCTTGATATTGCCCATCCCCAACAATCTCGACAAGTTGAGCGACAAGAAAGTACGACAGCTATTGCACACATAAATTTCCATAAACCAACCTTAGTATTTGAGTTTAGTAGTCAAGACCCTAATATTGATTGGTCAGAAGTAGAAAATATTTTAAAAGAGTCTCTAAGAGAAGGTCTAGGGGGAAAAACTAATTGTGGCTACGGATTTACTAACAATAAAATTTTGCCTAAATTTGCTGAAAAACAAGAAACTATTCATCTTAATCTTCAAGGTGGTGGAGTTAGTTCAAGTTTGCTAGCAGGAGAAGTGATTACACCTCGAAACTGGAATGGGAAAATCCCTAAAGGAGAGGGAGAAAGTGAATTTCGTCCACAAATGTTTAAAGGTTCTCTTCGCAGTCATATCAGTCGATTACTAGCAGGAGCTTCTGGCGATAGATGTAATGTCGAATCTCAAGTCAAATCTTTATTTCAACTTGATCAGGAAGCAACTAATAGTAGTGATCTCTTGAGATTTTTTTGGGAATCAGCAGGAACGGTCAAACATCCTCTAAATCCCAAAGGAAGAAATCATCGATATGAAACGAGAGGAGTTTTACATCTATATGCACCAGGTACAGCAAATGAATTTATTAATTATGCACTTAAATTTGCATACGCCATGGGAGGATTTGGTAAATCGTGGCGGCGCGCATCTCATTTAAAATTTATGACTGAGTATGACCGAAATAAATTTGCGATCGGATGCCACTGGGAAACAACTGACCAAGATTGGATTGGTATTAGTTGCATTAAAGACCTGTCAAATTTACTGGATAATGTTCATCACTCTGCTAAACAGCTAATGTCCTCTTCTACCGATGAGCAGTACATTCGTAATTGGCGTGAGGCTTGGCATCCCAGTAATGTGGAGGTCTATGCAGTGAATACCTCTGAATCTCAGATAATTCATTTATTCCACGATGAAATTTTTAAATTTACTCCAGCAATTGGGGGGAAAGCCATCGGAGATTCCCGCCCAACCTCCGTTAGTTCTGTTTGGCACCGAATGTTACCCATAGATCACGGTAATTACTTAGAAATAGTTACAGTTTTTAAGCAAGGCAATTGGAATTACTCTAATGAAGGAAATATTCGCCAGAGGTTTTTACAGCAACTTACGAATTCAGGTCTATCAAAAATTTGGGGGAGTTGATTGGTGAGCTAAAGACGAAGCCAAATAAGCATGGTGATTGCACCCCATAACCAAGTAAATCCAAGGACAATGTACTCACTAATCGCCCTATTTCTAAGTTCCCTCGATCTTTTTTGCTCCTGGTAGGCGTATTCTTGCTTGCTCAAAAGGCTTTTGATTTCTATTAATCGATCAACAATGCTCGGGTCACTTTCTCCTGACCTTTCTCCGGCGACAGACTACTGAGGTTATTCTGTGCTAGTAATTGCTCAACTTCCTCCCTTAATTCGACCTGCTTTTTCCTCTCTGCCTCAAATGGGTCATTGCGGTTCAAAGCTCGATCGATCTGCCTTCTGACCCGATCTAATCCGGTCAGATCCTCACTGCCACTGTCTAGCTCACTCATAGCAATCACCACCCAAAACTAAATTTAGTCTTCATCCTGACCAGCATAACTCTTCTCCTCAATGGTAGATATTAAACCAGAAATCTTCACTGGTGGCCGGTCTTTGAATTCTACAACCAAGGATAATTCCCCACCCATCGCCGCAACATAGCTCTGTAAAGTTGATACCAACAAATCTGCACGACGCTCCAGACGTGAAACATTCTCCTGTCGCATGTTCAATAATTCACCCATACGAATCTGAGTAAACTCTCTCGCTTTTCGTAAATCTTGCAAAGTCATTTCTTCAGCAATCAGCTCAGCCGCTCGTTGTTCAACTTTGGCTCGTTGCTCTGGGGGCAAGTTCTCCATCACAGTCTTGAGGCTAATCGTCATCTTTTTTCTTCTCCGTTAACTTAATTAAATGATCTTCAAATCTACTATCGGCGATTTCAATGAGTTGGCGATAAAACCGCTTCTCACCACCACCCGATTTATCTCCAGCTACCAACAAAATGGCCGATCGCTCCGAATCGAAAGCAAATGCTACTCGCCAAACCCCATCAGCCGCTTGAAACCGAATTTCCTTCATGTTGGCATGGTTAGAGCCTTTCAAAGTATCTGCATGAGGACGTTTAAGACTTGGCCCAAACTCTTCCAGAAGTAACAATTTTGCTAAAAGCTCTAATCTGACATCAGTAGCCAGTCCGGTAAACTCTGCATAGAAATCTGGGTGAAAATCAATGTTCCATGCCATCTGAATAAATTATGCTTTATAAAGCATATTATACCCTATAAATTTTCCAGCATCTCCACACCAAATTTAGCGATCAATTCCCAACCAATGCAGCAGCCCAGCCCACCGTCACCAGCAGGTTCAAAACACCAAATCAACCAACCAGTTTATCTATCTGCAAGGCTTAATCCATCACCCCGCAGCCAAATTTGGCGGCTCCAACAGGCAAACACCCGCCTTTTCTTGGAGTTCTTGTCCTCCCATATCCGAGGTTTCTATATTATTAGAACCATTAATAGAAACCTCGGATATAGCCTGATAGCGCTTGAGAGCAGCAGCCAGCAAATCCTTCCTGATGGCCACTTGACTGACTGCATCATTCAGCTTCTTCAACCTCTCATTTTGAGCGGAAACATCTTTATTTAGCCGATAGATCGCCTTCCCAGTCATATCAAGAGACTCCATCAACCACCCAGCTTCTTGTAATAACAAGCCCTCCAGAACAGATTCGACCTCAAGCTGACTCATCCTGAGATCAGCTTGCCTATGAACCCCTTCCACATGAGCCAATTCAGCTAACTGTTCGGCTAGCTTGAGCTGGGCAGCTTGAATATCTTCAGCAATCATCTCAGAGGTATATCTCTGATAGACACGAGGATTATTCTCACCAAAAGCACCAGGGCGGGTGACTTTGAGTTTGACCTGGAGCCTTCTAGCCAACCGTCTTAAAAAGGTAGCCGGTGCTTGCTCAGCGTTAAAGTTCAGTCCCATAACTTGGTGAAAGCTATCAGACTGACTTAAACATTTCTCCTTCAACTCAAACATCTCTGGAGAGTTAGCAGCATACTTCCGACCATCTAACAGATCCAAAACCCCACAGTGACTAATCAACATCGCCTGTTGAGCAGCCGTAGGCAGATGATGAAGAGCCTTGATTTCTTCCTCAAAAATGGCCTTAACAGCAGTTTTTTGGTTAGCGATCGCCAGTTGCAGATTACGAGCAGCGGCTTCTAGCTCCACACCTTTAGGTAATTCTCCATATCCCTTGGTGGTTTGATAGCAGATCTCAGCATCAGCAAAATCAAGACTGGCACCATACTTAGAAGCCAAAAAGATCTTTTCAGCCTTGGCAAGTTGAGCCGGGGTAGGTGCATCGATGCGGCTGAGATATTTGGCCAATTCCAAATCATCAGTCAGAGCCAAGGGGGTATCGGCGATTAACTCCGCCCATTCCCGCTCGATCGATTCCACAGCCTTTTTCATCAGCTTGGCAGTTTCTGGTTCATGAGCCAATTCTAGACTGACTACTTCATGACCACTGGCTTTGAGTCTTTCACAGAGAGCATGGTGAGCGATCGACTTCTCCAAACCAGCGCGAACAGTGGTGACGGTATAAAAGTTGTTGATGCTGGTTTGCAGAGCTGGAGCTTCGTTGGCATCATAAGGAAGCTGATAATGATCGGCAAGTTTACGAGCGTTGGCCTCTCTTTCGCGGGAAAGTCTTCTGATACTGCCCTGGCGTTCATCGCCGATGGTGTGAATTGCTTCACCTACAAAAATGTAACGGGGAACTGGTAAGCGCAGCCGCGCCAGAAGCTGAATTTGGTCGGCGGTAGGCAGCACTTGGAAGACTGCCCAGACTGCATCAAAGTGATATTCTTGGCGTTCTCCCTGGTCATCAATACAAAAACCAGTGAGATCCCAACCGGCTTTACAGCTTGGGGAGTAGATTAAATAGTCAAGCTGCTCACGGGCTAGAACTTGATTTGGGAAATAGGTCAGCTCCTTGATTGTGTCCATATGAGAAGTTTTTTGGTCAACCCGCATCCCTTTCAGATGGGGCAATTTCTCTTTAATGATCTTCTCTAGCACCTCACCACAGCGCTGGCTATCCATTGGAATCACCAGCTTTTCACCAAGCTCTAACCGACCTAAGATATCAGCGATCGCAGCGGAAACTTGGCCTTTGAAACAAGTAGCCAAATATTTACCACCAGTGCGATTGTGAATGAAAGTTCTGGTGGGTTTCCCGCTAATCTCTTCATAGAAGCGCAAGGTGCTTTCTGGTAGCTTGTCCTCGGCGATGATTACGGCATCAGCTTTTTTCAGAAGTTGGCTAAAGGCTTTGTTGACACCGCTGTATTTGCCCTTGATAGTTTGGCCATTAGTAATATGACAAGCGATCGCGTCGGCCTCATCAGCAATTACTAATAATGGTCGATCGGCAGGAATAATCTTGTCCAAGATGCCGATCGAGTCAGGGCAACAAACCAGCCCACCATCAGCATTGGCTTTGATAGAGAGGGAGTAGATATCGAAGAAATCATGGCGGTGAGGCACAGCGTAAGTGACAGAGCTTTGTTGCCCTAAGCGGTTAGTGGGGGCAAAGATCACCGCAAAGCCGCCGAGCAGTGTAATCCAATGTTTGACCAGCTCAGAGATGATCGTGGTTTTGCCGCTGCCGGTGCCAGCGATCAGGGCGTGAATTTGGCCTTTGGCTAGCTCTATACCATTGGGCATGTAATTACCATCGGTGACTCTTTCGATCGATCGATTGGGAGAAACTTGGTAGAGGTAATCAATCCGAGATTGGACAGCGGCATTTTTAGAGGTGTAAATAGTCTCCCAAATCCAATCTTGAATATCTTGACCAGATGCCACGAGCGATACCTTGGCATCATCAAAACCTTTACCTAATGACCGATCCCAGTACATCAAAGCAGATTTAGGATTGGCTCCAGCTTCAATCAGGGCAGCGACGAGCTTTCGACCTTGTTGTTTGACATTCAAGAAAGTTTTGAGTTTGGTACGGGGGTCATCTTGGTCAAACCACACCGGCATTAAACGGCCACCTGCGGCTAGGGCAGCCAGTTCTGGTAGAAGTTGACGGGGAGAGCTGCCGGGGACAGACCAGGTGCTAGCACCCAGTAAAGAAACAGAGGGAAAGCCTTCGGCAGTCATGGATAGAACTTTTTTGACACCTTCATGGATGGCAACGTGAATTTGGGGACGATCTTCTATGTATGGCCAGATATCACCGGTCATCGGCACATCGTCTAGACCAAATATCAAGGCCATCAGGAGGCGGCTGGCTTTATCCATGGCGGGCTTGAAGACTTTGACTCCACCATCCTTGAGAGCCTCATATTTCCTGACTTTGCCGGTGGCATACCAAGTACTCGCTTGGCCAAATCCTTTGCTCTGCTTATATTCTGGTTTGGGGTTGGCTGGTTTACCGTTGAAGAATTCGCCATTTTCCGATTTGAACATGGCGATCGCTTGATATTGCCAGTTGCGGTTCCATTGGCCAGTTTCGCTGTTGCCTTCAGTGAAGCGTTTAACATCCTGGTTGAGAGCTTCCTGGACTTCCCAGGCTCCAGTGTCTTCAATGAATTCTGTATTTATCGCCAGCAACTCGGGCGAAATGCCACTGCCCTCAACGCATTCTTTGGTAATGGCGCTGACAAACTTGCTGAAATCGCTATTATGAGAAGCTTCAGCGCCACCGGCTAGTTCAAAGGATTCTTTGAACTGCTGCTGCTTTTGGTTCTGGGTGAGCTGGGGGATGGCGAATATGTTGGACTTGGTGGAATCAGGGGCGGTTTGGTTGAAGTTGATGGTCGATGCAGTGTTGGTGTTAGTCATGGCTCTCTCTCTATGTATTTTGGTGAGAGCCGCTGTATTACTGAGGTTTAAGGGGTCGAGGTGATCTTCAGTGACCGAGGGCGGTTATTGAGATCGGTGCATTGTTCCGGGGGTTCGAGGGATCGATCATCGAGGGGCGGCGGTGGATCTTGATAGCCAAGGGCGATCGGTGAGATCTACGGCGTTTTCCTGGGGGGTTGGCGATACCGAGGGAAACAATGCAAGTCTTTGGCCGCTTAAACTCTCAGGTTTAAGCGGCTGTTTGGTTAATGTTGGCGGGCGTAGTGCTTGTTGATTTCACGGGTCTATGTGGGGATAGATCCGCTCAATTCATTAGGGTCGGTGCTGGTTAAATTTATGGTCAGCCTTGTAAGGCCGGTGCTACCTAACACGATCAGTACGAGAAAACCATGATCTTTTAGGAAAGGTCACAGAAATCCTTTGAGGCACTGTACGGTCATGACAAATTGGGGTAATATAAGAACAACCGCCCGGTTGTCCGAAAATTTCCCAGTTTTCTTAAATTCGAGGGAGTCTCAATTCCTCAAAAGTCAAAAAAACTTCTTAGATGTCATCGCCGTTTGATCCCATGGATTGAGCGGCGTTGATGCTTGTAATCGCGGCTTAATTTCTTTAACTGATAATTTTGGCTCCTGGGCTTCCCTGGATTTGTGGCTTAAATCTGATTCATATTCGGTGAATATCTGTGCTATCCCACCATTGCCAGAGCGGCGGGAAATCCAAAATCAGAACTTCTACAAAACACAGTACAGCAGATCAGGCGATCGATCTACTATATTGATGATTTTCTTCAACAATTTAAAATCATCATTTAAACGTATATGTCGCCTGTCAATCATACTTAGATTTGTGGATAGTGAAGTACTATAAGCTTTGCTAGGAGCAAGTTTACTGAAGAAACCATATTTCATTATTGCTAACTCTGAGACTTAGCCATGATAAAAATATCTACAGAATTACTACCTATATAGCGATAGCTTCAGCCATGTTTTGCTGTTCAAGAAATCTGCTTATATTTTTTAGCTGCCGATCAGCTCAATTGATGAACCTTAAATATCTCAGTGGCGTTCACGAAGTGTCTCTGAAAGAGAATCCCCAGCCTCCCATTCTCAGCAAACAGCTCTAGTTTACTGTGGCCTTGGAATTCTTTTCACCGAGAAGCCATCACGAGACCCCAGCTCGGCGTAGAGAGTTCGCCCTCGTGTTCAATGTTGTTCGATCGGCACCAAGCATTTATCAGCTTTTGCAGGCTATCCCGTTCGGTCAGCGGTGGTGCTGCTTTTGTTGGATCTGGACTGATTGAGCAGTTCGTATTCCAGAATGACTTGTTTGTTATCAGTCATGATTATTTTCTCCAAATGGGGGACTATATCGGCTTGGATGCTCTAATGTCTTTGAGAGGTTAGTCGGGTCTGTTTCGTTGCAATGCAAAATGTTAGTATCAGCCATTAGCGCTCTTTATTTAAGAGCGATCGCCGCTTATTTAGGAGTAGGAGGCGATCGCTTGCTATTGAACGAAGATAAGTGAAAGTAACTGCTATCTTTGCGAAGGCAAGTAATTCTCGACCATTTGCTTTACACATGAAAATTTTATACTAAGATGGACTTAAAATCAACTAACAGTAGAGTAAAAATAGTATACATGTTTCCAATTGAGGCTATTAGCTCGCTCACCTGGGATACTTTTTGTGCCACTAGATTAAAGGAATTGCGCAAAAAGGAATCTCGGAAAGCAGTACTAAGTAGGATGCAAGAATATGGAGTGGAAATTTCACCGCAAATGCTCCAGAAGCTAGAAGATGGGGTCGCCAAAACGATTGCTCCTGATATACTGACCGCCTTGTGTAATGCTTA
The DNA here is from genome assembly GCA_013297675.1 of Synechococcales cyanobacterium bin59.metabat.ball.084. Taxonomy (GTDB): domain Bacteria; phylum Cyanobacteriota; class Cyanobacteriia; order Cyanobacteriales; family Chamaesiphonaceae; genus JAAFHZ01. The sequence continues at coordinate 19,969 of JAAFHZ010000068.1, forward strand.
TGGCGTTACGTATGCTGAGATTATCAGACTTGCGAGGCCGACCATCTCTGAGTTAGAAAATAATTTATCAACCGAGGGTTGACATCAACTGACGGTTGATTTATTATTAATTAGGTTAAGGCAATCAACCCCAGAGAGAACTGGCTGAATAAACACTGATAGCTAATCTATTCCAAGTAGCTACGTCGAACCTTACAGCAACTAAATAGCCAGCCTCTCTACAACTGATTGATCGGCAACGGCAAAATCCATAAACGCGACAAAGCGATCGACTAACTTTCTGACGGCAAATCGATCGCCTTGCTACCACCACCAAACCCAAAGATTTAAGAGGCAATCCCTATGATGACACAAACGCTAAATATCGCCAACCACAACGGTTGCACCATCACTAAAGAGGAAACCGAATTCCCAGCCTTCAATGGTCGGGAGTACTGCGGCCAAATTCACAGAATCGCAGCTTGGCAAGTACCGGAAAGGGTTTACAAAGATCTAGGGCTGCCTAACCACCTCCCTTTGTACCTAACCTCAGAAGGCCACTGGGCAGCGGAATTGGAACACGCCGAGCACTACCTCTCAAACACAAAACCACCGATCGAATTTTTGGTGAAAGGCGCAACTTTAAGCCTCTTTGTGGCTCTCCAGTGGGTGCCGAACGCCCAGAGTAATTATCGAGTTTATCGCCGCTTGCATGACGGCTGGGAAGTCGAAGAAGTTGAAGAGGAGTCAACGGAACCAGTGGACTTCGAGTATTTCTAGGTCTTTTTAGGGGGGCGATCGATCGCCCCCTGGTTCTTTGTACACAGTATTTCCAAGGATTTATATGGATATCGAAACCCTAAAAGAAATCAAAGAGTTAGCATCGACTGCCCTTGCTGGGCGGCAGAAACTTGAAAAGCTCCATGCTGCTCACATTAGAGGAATCAACGAGGGCATGACTCGCGCCCGTTCAACGACTTACCACGCCACCTGTGCAAATCTAATGACAGATACTGTTACACCGGCAGAACAGCAAATCAAAGAAATTGTCACGAAATGGGTAGCACCTCAACAGCACTGAGGGATTAGGATTTTCGCTGCTTAATTAAGTTTTAAAGGGGTGATCGATCGCCCCTAATCCCTCTTTCCGCACCAACAATCAAACAAAACCATGGACACAAACAACCAAAAAATCACGATCGAACAAGTAATCGATCGACTATCCAAAGCTCTCCCCGTATTCGCAAAATTTCGGGACGGCTCGACTCACATAGTCAGGAGCCTTGCTGGTGATGAGGTTTTCATCGTCACCCATGCTTCGCCGTCCTCTGCTAGGGCACTGGCTGATGTTGTGTTTTTTAGCTCGATCGATAGTAGCCCGATCAAGAGTTCGATCGATTTCGATGACCAGTTTGACATCGATGACCAGTTCGACGAAGAAGCTCTAGAGACAACATTTCCTTAATCGCCTAGAAACTACCCACGGCAAAGGAGCCGATCGATCAGCTCCTGGCTCCTACACAAACATTCTAAGGACAAACAGAAAATGACCAGTGACAATTTTAGAGATTTAGTGAGAAGGATGAGATCGGCGCAGAACGAGTATTTCAAAACTTGTAGCCCCTTGGCTCTCAGTACGGCCAAAGAGCTTGAAAAACAAGTTGATCTCGAATTGGCCTCAGAACCGCCAGAGCAAAATCAAGAAACCTTTGATGCGCAACGATTCAAGGGAATTGGAGGGTTAAAAGGATGATTAAGTTCGGCAACACGCAGCTCTGGAATTTTCAGCAATCCATCCTTGCCAAGTTTGGCAGACCTCCGATGGACTGCCAATGCAAGCTTTGCGAACCAGAGCAAACCTTTACCTGCGAAGGTTGTCAGAAAGAACGAGCTTACTGTTTTGGCCAAGACGATGAACATTTTGAACTTTGTGATGATTGCTGGTACGACTTACCAGAAGCCATCAAAGACCCAACCATTGAAAACCAAGGAGAACCAGTATGAAACAGCAAGTTACAATCAGCCTGGATAAACGAGTGGTAGAAAAACTCGATAGCCACGCTATGAAGAAGCGCCAAAACAGAGGTGAAGCTGTTGAGGCTCTACTCTGCGAGAAATTTGGAATCGTCTTGATCAAAGAAAAAGCAGCACTCAATCTCATCAAGGAAAAGGATGAAGAAATCGCCAGTCTCCAAGCCCAGCTTGAGACTGCCCTGGCTGAAATAGAAGCCGCAAAAGCTAAGACCGAGCCTCGATCGATTGGAGTCGTTCACCAGTTGCCACTGGGAGCTAACCGGTCTGATTTAGAGGTCGATCGATTCACGATGGAGAAAGGCTAGATGAGAGGACTAAACAAGCCAGAGCTTCTGAAAGCCTTTGCTAGCGTGTCTCTTGGCTCTTCACTCCTCTACCTAAAGCTTGTTGGAGTCGAATCACCAGTCAGCCAACTAAGAGCATCGATTTCAGCCACTAACAGAGGCTTCCGCAAGCTATCGGGGCGGCAGATATTCCCGTCAAAGGGGTGGCTGAAATTCCTGGAGGTGGCGACAGAGGACGGAAAGGTTCACCCTGTGATTCACTGCCTGTCAATAGTGCCGCCAAGCTACTTCGGCAATAAGTATGTCAGCAAAGCTAGATGGGTTGAGGCATGGTCTGATTGCATGGGAGTTAGCCAAGACCTTGGGATATCAACCAAATGCGTGAGAAAAACAGGCACAGAATCGCCTCTATCCTTTCGGCAGCCGCAAGCAGTAACCGATCCACTGTGGTTTATAGAGCTTTGTGAACAGCTCTATAAGATGCGCTCTTTTTCCGCTGGCGGCATCGTAAAAAGCCATTTGAAATCAATTCAAACCAAGACCTCAAGCCAATCACCCACATAATCAACCACTGAAAACCAAGGATAACCAAATGACCACACCAACCCAAGACCGATTTGCCAGCACCAAGTACACCGACCCAGCGGCCAAACTTCCAATGATCCAAGGACTCAGAGGGGAGAAGGGCGATATTGACTGCGGCTATTTCGTCAATCAAGCCGAGATGGTTGAAATACTCACCGGGCTGAAGCCACGGTGATTCTTGACACTTCATCGGGTTCTGCTATCGAAATAGTCTCACAATCCCT
>JAAFHZ010000069.1 GCA_013297675.1 Synechococcales cyanobacterium bin59.metabat.ball.084
TGCCCAGGCAGATGAGGGCGGCGATCGAACTCCGGTAATTCCATAAGCCATCGGTGACATCGTTGTGAATGTCGTAGGGCTTGGCTCCGATGAAAATGCGCGAGATCCAGCCGCCTGCAGAATGGCCAATCAGGTTTATTTGAGAAACTTGGTTGGCGGTGAGGGATTTGGTAACGGTTTGTTGCAAAAGCCGCAAAATTGGCACCATCGATCGACCGCCGATGGTGGGCACCCAGTCCCAGAATTTAATGGGTACAACGGTTGTGGGAGATCCTCGATCGATCAGTGCTTGGGCGAGGGGCAAATAAACTGAAGCACTTTCGAGATATCCGGGTAAAATGACGGTTGGCAGCATGGAAATAGTAGATCGAGCTTCTGAAACTGAGTGATTTCTCTATTTTCGGTGATTTTTGGGGGATTTGACAGGGGAAGCCTTGACTCACCCTCACCCCAACCCTCTCCCATCAAGGGAGAGGGGGTCGGAGACTTCGTTTTTAGATTCGGCTTCTTTTCTGGTGTTGCCAAATTGGAAACTGGTTCAGTCCATCTGTCCCAACTTTGGTAGTATCGAACCCGTTATGGCTCAGAAACGCACTGATTACTCAAAATTCACTCAACCAAACGGCACCATTCAAGTTTTAATGCTTTGGGCTTCGGTTGCGCTGCATTTGGTGATTGGGAGTAATTTGGGTTTGTTTGGTCGCTTAGATCCGATTAAGGTGAAGCCTGCTGGCGGTACTGTGCGGGTCGTGGATTTGACTCCAGCGGAGCAGACCAGAGTACCTGAAGCTGCTAAGTCTAAGCCGCTGCCGATCGCGCAAACTCCTGTGAATCCCGAGACAGCTACTCGTAGTGCAGGTAATCAATTGCCACAGAGGAATCCTGGTGCTTCTGCTTTTGTACCACCACGCAATCCAACTCAACTTCCTCCACCTTTTAGCCAAATCCCTCGTTCTCCATCTAATCCTATTCCAAGTCAGATACCTCAACCCTCTGTTCTAAAAAGTCCTACATCAAGTAAACCAGGGTTGTCTGCTCCTAAACCACCTCGCATTTCACAACAAGAGGGAACGGATAGTAGCAGCCCTAATGATAATGGAAATAAAGTCAAAGTAAAAACTCGTAATCGACCTCAAGAATCCAAAGAAAATGATGGAGTTAGACCCCCTCAATCACCCATTGATCAAGAAAAAATAGATGGTGTTAAACCAGAAAGAAATCGAGATAAACCTCAAAATAATCCTGAAAAACCAACGAAAGTACAAAAAAGTAGAGAATTACTACAAGCAGAATTTGATAAGAGCATTAGAGAATTGAAAGAGTCATCAGCAGTTGGTATCAATAATGTAATCGAGAGACCTACTAAGAGACTTAATAAATCATACTCGTCTGGTAATCCTTGTAGTCGTGAGCAAAATGGAAGTATTTTTATTGCATTTCTATTAGATGAAAATGGTTTTGAAGTTAGCCCAAAACCAGCTTTGCAATTTAGTCCTTTTCTGATAGATATAGAGAAAGATAAAGCCAGTTCATTGTTTGATACTGCTACTACACAAGCTAGTCAATCAGCTACTGAGGATCATGAAAAACGATCACCGGAACAGAAAAGAGCTGAGAAAGGAAAAAATATTCTTTACAAATTTATTTTTGAATATAGTGCTAGTACTTGTCGATCTTAAATATAGAAAAATAAGCGATCGAGAACTTAACTAATGTGACGTAAATGAATTTTTTCTAGCCCGACCAAATAAGCTACAAGAAAAATATTGAACTCGATTATTTTATTGATTAGTCCTTATGGATGAAACCTTTTTAACTATTTACTTGAAATAGCCACTTTGATGGAATAAACTTATAATGTTGAGTATCTTTTTGCCAAGTATGATTCTAAAAGTATTCCGAGGTTCCCTGACAATATCTTTTTTCTGCGCCTCTACAATATGTGGATTCGATCAAGCTTCATTTGCAAATACTAATGAAAACCAGCAGAAAATAATATTGTTTCCCATGAATTCGTCATCTTATGAACAGATGCGAAATAAAACATTTGAGATTTTGATAGTAGCGCCAAGTCTTTCAGATCGTCCAGTATTGAAAGGGATTAATGAAGATGACGAAATTCAAAGTAATTTCAATCAAGAAGTTAAAAGAATTAGAATGTTTGCAGATAGCAATAAAGAAACAGAAGTAGTATTTGACCAAAACTGGTTTTATCCTACAGAGATAAAAAGCTGTAGATTCTTTCAAATGGAAGGTGCTATTAAGAAAAGCTATGTATTACTAGCTATTCTTAGAAAAAAAGAAGATGTGGAAAATAATGATTTGGTGCCTACTCAAATAAAATCTAGCTCTTTTCTAGGATCTAGAGGTCGTCTTTTAGCAGCGAGAAATTTAGATGATGCATTGTCTTACCTCTTATCCCAAAAGACAGATTCAGGTGAAAATATAATTTATAAATTTAAATTTGAATATAGGTCTACATATTGTCAATCTTAAGTTTCAGTTCATTTTGCTATTAAGATATTCGGTGTGATGCAAATGAGATTTTAACTTGTCTCGATCGCCCAGAAAAGATGAGTTAGAGATAAAAGGAGATGTTCTAATGAGTGATAAAATTGTTCAAGATGCTCTTTACGAAAGAGTTTCGGCACTAATTACTACAGCTAGAAGTCAGGTGAGGACAGCCGTGAATCACGCCATGGTGCTAACTTACTGGCAGATTGGTCGGTTTATTGTGGAAGATGAACAGGCAGGCAAAAATCAGGCAGAATATGGTGCTTCATTGCTCAAAGGGCTGTCTGAGCGGTTGACTTCAGAATTTGGTAAGGGCTTCGATGCTCGCAACCTACGTAGTATGCGTCAATTCTACCTGCTATTTCCAAATTGGAACGCACTGCGTTCCAATTTGAACTGGACACATTATCGTTTATTAGTGAGAGTAGAAAACGAGGTGGCGCGGAATTGGTATATGGCTGAAGCTGATGCCGAAGGCTGGTCTACGAGAGCGTTAGAACGACAGATTAATTCCTTCTACTATGAGCGGTTGTTATCCAGTCAAGACAAAAAGCCGGTTGTTGCAGAAGCTGCTGAAAACACCGCTGAACTATCCCCTAGAGATGTTTTAAAGGATCCTTATGTACTAGAATTTCTGGAATTAGGAGAGCGCAGCAGTTTTACCGAGTCTGAGTTGGAATTGGCTTTGATCGATCGATTACAAAGCTTTTTACTAGAGCTAGGTAAAGGGTTTTCGTTTGTGGCGCGACAGCGGCGAATCAATCTAGAAGGAGAGAACTTTTATATAGATTTGGTGTTTTACAATTATTTGCTGAAATGCTTTGTCTTGATTGATTTAAAGATTGGAAAGCTTACTCATCAAGATATTGGGCAAATGGATACCTATGTGCGAATATACGAGGAAAGGTTTCGCGGCACAGATGATAATCCTACTCTGGGTTTGATTTTATGTTCTGAAAGAAACGAGGCGATCGCTAAATATTCAGTATTGGCGGAGAGCCAACAAATTTTTGCTTCAAAGTACCGTTTAATATTGCCCACTGAGGAAGAACTGGTTGCAGAACTCCGACGACTAGATGAGAGAATTGGGGAATCGTAGATCATTTTAGGGCAGAGAAATAGATTTCGATGACAGCTCTGTGGCACCAAAGCCTTGAGTGCAGCGTCTTTTTATAATAATTGAGCGATCGAGAACTTAACTAATGTGATGTAATGGATTTTCCCCCAGCCCGATCGAACACCCAAGCCTACGGATGGAAGCGTTTCGCCTTTTGCTTCTTTCTGGTTGGTCGAGTGTGGCTGCGCTTCATTCAAGGCCGCACCTATTGGCACAAAGTCCCCGAACACCTGTTTAAGACCGGCCCTAGCTCTCTGTTGCCGATTTTGCTGGTTAACGGCATGGGCGGCGTGATTTTTACCGTGCAAACTGCCCGCCAACTGGCCAAGTTTGGTGCCGTTAACTCAGTGGGAGGAGCCTTTGGGGCTTCTTTTTGTCGAGAACTTTCCCCGATTATCACCGCCACCATCTTTGCTGGCCAGGTTGGCTCGGCCTTCGCGGCAGAAATTGGGGCGATGCGTGTCACGGAACAAATTGATGCTCTGTATACATTAAAGACTGACCCGATCGATTACTTAGTACTGCCCCGGATGATTGCCTGCTGTTTAATGGTGCCGGTGCTGATGGGCTTTGCGATGCTCTGCGGCATTTTGGGGGGTGCTTTTAGTGCAAGGCAGTTTTACCAAATGCCACCTATGGTGTTTGTGGAGTCTATCCGCAGCTTCTTAGAACCCTCTGACCTGATTAGCATTTTATCGAAAGGACTGATTTTTGGTATTTTGGTCGGAATTATTGGCTGTGGTTGGGGTTTGACTACCAATGGCGGTGTGAAACAAGTGGGGGAGTCGGCCACGGCGGCTACGGTGGTATGCGCGATCGCCATTTTTGCCGCCGATTTAGTAGTATCTCTGTTAGTATTTGATTCGCTGCCAATTTAGTTTATTTTTAGATACGGGCACAACTAAAACTATCAAATTGAATCGATATTAAAAAATTTTATTTGCAACCAACAGCATACAAGACCTCAGAATCTAATGCTTGAATTTTTTGGGTATGCAAAAACTCTAAACTAGTCGATCGAATTCTCTTTATCGTTTCTGGATCTAACTGATCGATCGTGCCGCGAATCCCGCCACCCATCACCATCGTCCACCAATCTGCTGGCGTAGACAAAGCATGACTATCGGTTTCAGCAAATACTTGCACTTGCTGTGCCCCAGCAGATTCCAGTAATGCCTGGAGAGCTTCTGGCTCACTAATCCGATACCAGGGCGTATATTCTTTAGCTTGTTCTTGATTCATGATTAGATAAATTTAATTAGATTAATTCAAACTGTGGCTGGTTTGCGAATGGTTTGTAAAAAGCTAATTAGTTCTTGAATAACAGGGTTAGCCTGTAGATTTTCAATATTTTCGTGGGCTAATTGATTGATTAGTTGCGATCGATCGCTGACTTTATCTGACTGAGACAATAGTTCATCCAAAGCTTTCCTTGGTTGAGATAATGCCAAATTCAATATTTCTTGAGATGGAACAAAACCAAGGATTTTTGATAACAAATGAGTGTCCTGGAAAAATATTGATTCTATTGTTGGAGCAAAAGCCAAAACTTCCACAGGGGTGTCAATTGCTACACACTCAACTATTTCTTTGATATCTATGATGCGTTCCTGAATTAATTCTGGAACGATTGAATCTGCATTAAATACTATCGCGACAGGTACTCTTCTTCTTACAATTAATGATCGAGCGAATGATCTAATAGAAGATTTATTGCCAGCAGAGGCTATTCCCACATCATTTAATAAATATGATGGAAGAACAATCTTAAGTAGCTGAGCATCATCAGGTGTTGTGCAAACAATATATGTAATCATTAAGCATCTCCCTCGGTAATATCATAATCAGGTAACCCGTCTTCTACACATCTATGATACTTTAGAATTAAAAAATCACAGATTTTTTCATGTTCTAATGCATATTTTATCTCTTTGGCATCCCATAGCAGTATAGTTTGTGGGGATAAAAAACAGGATAGACTAATTGCTGGACTCGTGAAGCCAGTACTACTAAAAATCAATCCAATTGTACTGGATGGACGACGCAAAAGCTGATTACGCAGTTTAGCAATGGGAACAATATCAATATTTTTATCTTGATCCTTGCTTTCCACTAAACAAGACAGCCCAGCACAATGAATGGCTCCATCAATCTGCTCGATTTCTTCATTAAACAATCGCACAGTGTAGGGAAACTTCACTTTTGCGCCATCCAGCTCAAATGCTCGTAAAACTAAGTACTCAAAAGCTTTGCCAGCATCCCACCCATCATTAGCTGTATCACGATTTTCGATGCTATCCCACAGCGATCGCAACCCATTCCAATCCAGCAATTTTATTTTGTTCTCGTACTCTGCTGCCGTAGTCAACACTAATCTCCGCAGATTTCAAGAATTAAGATTGTTTCTTCAAGCGCTCTAGTTCAGCCTGCAAATCTTCTACCTGGCGGCGCATATCAGCCGGATTTCCCTTAGCAGCTTCAGGGGTGTCATCAATTTCGATGCGGCGGGGTTCTTTAGGTGATGTGGTTTTCTCGGTTTTTTCTGGATTCACCTGCACTTGCTGCGCCGAACTCAGCATGTTATCTACCAACTTACGGGCTTCTTCGGTGGTAATTTCGCCTTTGGCTACCATTTCATCGGCCAACTTTTGGGCTTGCACGCGCACATCACCCAGCTTGCCGCCCGCTTTCTCGCCAGCGGATGCCGCAATGCCTACCCCAAGGTAAAAAGCCTTTTGTACAAAATCACCCAAACCAGCCATAGTCGTGACTCTTATGAGTTGAAATTCTTCAATGAATGCAAAAATCTTTTAAGACTCGAACACCACGCCTGTTATAAGCATCTCGTATTGCTGCTACCTTCCGGTCCTGACAAGATTTGAGCGTTACGACCGCATGGGTCCGAATCAGTCTCTAATATAACATGACTTCGGACGATGCACCATTCATGCAGATCATAGGCAACGCAATGGTTTTGCACCAAGGGATCTTGATTGACAATTTGCTCAGCTTCAGCCAAAGAAGCAGCCTCAAATACCATCATGCCACCGCCCCGTTCTTTCCAGTATCCAGTCAGGGCTTGGTGCCCTCGATCGATCAACTCTTGTACATAGGCTTTGTGGGCAGGCACATATTGATCAAATTCGGCTTTGGGCACAATGCCCTTCTCAATTTTGACGAACCAAGGCATAAGGCTTACGGATAGTGAACTTCGGTCATTTTACCTCAGTGGGATTAGCTTTGGGGTCAATAGTTTCTCTCAGGCCTGTGACTATTTGGTAGAGCTAATGCTTAGTACCAGATAGTCTATCATTAGATAATAATTGATAACATCAAGAAAAATGCAGTATGTCAAACTCAACAAAGCGGTTGAAGCAACCGGATTGTGCGCAGCCACCCTGCGAAAGTATGCAGAAGAGGGCAAGATTGAAGCAAAGAAAACGCCCTACGGGAACTGGTTGTTCAACTGTGAATCTTTTCTCACTTCACATGAGATCAATCGTTTTATTCTTTATGCTAGGGTGTCATCTGCTAAGCAGCGTGATGATCTCGATAGTCAAATTGCGTACCTTGTTGCACTCTACCCCAAAGCGGAAATCATCCAAGATATCGGCTCTGGCCTCAATTACAAAAGGAAAGGGCTTAAAGCCGTATTGGAGCAGTCAGGCAGCGGAAATAAGTTCACACTTGTGGTTGCCCACAAAGACCGGCTTGCAAGATTTGGAGCAGAACTTATCGAGCACATGCTTAATATCAACGGGTGTAAACTCTTGGTACTCAACAACAATATTCAAAAATCCGATCCCCAGCGAGAACTTACAGAAGATTTACTTACAATCATCCATATTTTCTCCTGCCGACTGTACGGGCAGCGGAGATATTCAAATAACAAAAAGCAAGAAGATACGAGTATTTCCAACTCAGACACAGAAGGGAATATTGAGGAACTGGTTCGGAATCTCAAGACTAGCCTACAACAGAACAATTAATTTTTTGAATCAAGAAGGGGTGAAAGCCAATTTTTTGACTAACAAAAAAGAAATTTACCATGCCTTGCCTGATTACGCTAGCGAATGTCCTGCACATATTCGCCAATATGCAATAAAAGATGCTCATGAAGGAATGAAGGCTCAAAAAGTAAAGAGCTTGAAAACCGGTCAACCTTTCTCGATGAAATTCCGTTCTAGAAAGAACCCAAAACAAGTAATTAAGTTTTCTGTAAGTGATTTCAAAAATGGCTTATACAAAACTAAGCTAGGTCATCTAAAAATGGCTGAATTGCTGCCAAATAACATTTGCGATGGCCAGCTAACAATGCACAATGGCCAATATCATTTGGTTGTTCCGTTTAAAACTAATGTAAACGTTGCTGAAAATCAAGGCGGCGTAGTGGCATTAGATCCAGGCATCAGAACATTTCAAACTTTCTTTTCTCCAGACTATTGTGGTGAGATTGGCAAATCAGACATTGGTCGTATCTATAGACTATGTTCTTGGCTCGATAAGTTAATGAGTAGGAAGCAATGGAATGCTGCTGCTAGAATGAGAATCAGGATTAAAAATCTTATTCATGAATTGCACCACAAAGCTGCTTTTTTCTTGTGCTCAAACTTCAAGACTATTTTGCTTCCCACTTTTGAAACTTCTCAAATGGTGAAAAAGGCCGGTCGAAAAATAAGAGCTAAAACTGCTAGAGCAATGATGAGCTGGTGTCATTTCGAATTCAAGCTTTTTCTTAAGAATAAAGCCAAAGAATTCGGATGCAAAGTAGTAGATGTATGTGAAGCTTACACCTCAAAAACCTGTTCTTGGACGGGTGAATTAATAAATGTAGGATCTTCCAAAATAATCAAATCAAAAGTTGATGGCCGGTCTATGGATAGGGACATCAACGGCGCACGGGGGATTTTCATCCGTGCTTTGGTGGATAGTCCCTGCGATAAGCAATTATCGTTGCAAGGCTTACATTTAGTACTGTATAGCACTAAATGTAAGCCTAAAACTATCAGGTAAGATATGGAAGCTATTATTTTGAACACCATGACTTCCCCATTCTCGTCTGACTCGGCAGATGTCCTTAGCCGCGTGGCCACTGGCAATCAACCTTCTACCTCAGAGTTGATTGAGGCTTTGTTGAGTACTGAGAAGGCGCTAAAAAAGACTCCAGTAGATATTCCGTTGACCGCGATCGAGGGAACTTGGCGGTTACGGTTTGCGAGTGGTGCCAAAAAAACTAAGCGGGGATTAAAGCTGGGCAAGGGTTACTATTTACCCAGTTGGGTCTATGCTGCCATTAGCTTTGAGGCGACTGGGAAGATTCAGAATCAGTTGTGCTTGGGGGGAATAGAAATTCGCTTCAGTGGCCCCTGTCGCGCTCACGATAAGCAGAATATTGTGGTCTTTGATTTTACGCAGCTTCAGATTTTGATTGGGGCAAAGGTGATTTATAGTCGATCGATCAACAAGTATCCGGTGGAAGAATTTGGGGATAGGTCGATCGGCAAACTACCATTTTTCGTATTTCTTTATGCTGGTGAAAAGTCAATTGCAGCCCGTGGTCGCGGTGGTGGATTGGCAGTTTGGGTTAAAACTCAGTAGTCATTATTTTGCTTCTTTTTTGAGCTTTTCCAATATTTTCTTGGCCTTTAAAATATCTTGTGGCTGTTCCGATTTGCGACCGGCTAACAAAACCATAATTTGAGAATTGTCGATTCTGCTGCAATATATCCGATAACCACAGCCATAATGGATTCGTAGCTCAAGGATGCCATCAAAATCTTTGTAATCACCAAGATTACCTTTTTTTGCTTTGGTAAGGCGACTGATAATAATCTCTCGACCCTGAATATCAGATAACTGTTGAAGCCACTGATCGATAATGGAAACTTCATTTTTCGATGTCGAGTAACTGGGAACTATTTGATCATGAGTTGTCCATGGCTGCAAATATCTCTGTTCCTCAATCCAGGAGTGATTTAATTCCAAATGTTGCTTTGTACTTGCATGGAAAACCGTAATATCTAATCCAGGATTGATTTCAGTGGTATCAGGGTCTAAAAAGAAGTATTTCAACTGAACTTGAGCAGCTTGCCAATGGGGGGCTGAGGGAAAACTGACAGCTAATGCTCTAATTAAATGAGCAATACCCAACCCATAAGCTACAGTGTTCTGATATTGGAACTCAGATTGCTCTGTTTGATCATGTAACTCAGACTCAGTTTGAATATCAATGAAAGGCGATTTCGTTTGGAGAGATTTAAAAAAGCGTTGTCGTTCTCTATCTACATTAGGATCGTTGCGCCATTGGGCGATCGAGTAATTGTTGGCCAGTTGAGCTTGATTAAAGCCACTATGCACACGCAGTGACTTGATTTCTAGTTTTTGGGCTGCCCGCACTAAATCAATAAAATCCTGCATCCACTGCTGGGCAATAACAATATTGGGAGCGGGGGGATCGAGAGAAAGCTCGTTGAATACCATTTCTAAAGCCATGATGATCTATACTCCCGGTGGCTCTAGCAATTCATCTAAGCTTTTATCCCATTCATCAAAGAAACCGTTAGGCCACTTATCTAGTCGGCCATTGCGATCGATCTTTGGTGAAACTAGCAGAGAATCTGTAAAATTCTGGTCAGGTAAAAAGAAGTGCAGATCTACATCTTGGGGCTTCAGTCTACCGCGATGCACTGATAACCGAATGCCATTTAAGATATGGTCGCTGTGGGTTTCGACCACAATCTGCATTCCAATGCTGGCAGCACGAGCCATTAGCTCACCCATGCGGGCTTGACCTTGGGGATGGAGGTGAGCTTCGGGGTTTTCTAGTAGCAGCAGCGCGCCCGGTTTAGCGGAGAGGATTGCTACAATTACTGGCAAAGTGTAGGTGATGCCAAAGCCAACGTTGGTGGCGCGGAAGGGGCTGCCACCAGCAAAAGAGTATTGCAGGCTTACTAAGTCCATATCGGGGTTCGATCGGGTGCTAATCCGACTACCGGGGCTAATTTCACTCAACCAAGCTTCTACTTGTAATTTTAAGTTTAGAGAACTTTGCTGGGGATGAGCTAATGCTGGATCAGCAATTTTTTGGGATTCGCCAAATAAGTCTAGGTAATGAGCTGTATATTCACCTTGAATGCCCAGTTGTTGATGTTGTCGCACCTGAAAGTCAGATATTTCTAAAAAGCGACGGGGGCCAAGCCGTTCAGCTTGCAGATATTGAAAGTCATCGGTAAACAAATTGAAATGTTCAATATTTTGCGTTGGTAGTGGTGATATACTGTCTAAGACATCCATCTGGGTATCATATGCAAAATTCCAACTGAGTACTTCTCCAGTGTCTAAGCTGATCTCAAATCCTATTTCATCTTTTATTGCATTCACATTCAAAGCATCTTTTGCTGTCCCAATATTTACTAGTTCCCCATTCAGAGCCAATCCAAACAAATTGTTTTGTTGTTGAGATTGGCGGAGTAATAGCAATGATTGCAGTATCGAAGATTTACCTGTGCTATTGAGTCCAGATAGCAGAGTCAAGCGATTAAATGAGATCTTTTGGTCTATGAATCGCTTGAAATTTTTTACAGTGAGAAACTTTAACATAAGATTATTTTCACAAAGATGCTGCTGTGGGTAATGATTCCGAGTTATCATCAACTCCAGATAATATTTTTCCTAACCTTGCCATATCTTCATATTCATTGGACAAACAGTGATCAATCAAAGTTTTCACACCTTCAAATCTTTTTCTAACTTTCTTTGTGCTACCTGTTCCTTGAGAAATCGCTTCATTAAATTCTGTATTCTCCATCAATATTTCAAATCCTCTATTTATGATGTACTTTCTATCTTCAAGGACTTTAAATTCATCAGGAGATATCTTCGCAAGATTAACACACCAAGATTCAAACAAAGATTTGTTTACGGGGTTTCTCAGTCGTTTTTGAGGATTGGGTCTGCGAAATGCATTGCCATCAAATATTGTACTGGCATATCCAATAGCATTATTGAATTGAAGAGTCAAAATAGATATCTCATCTTCACTCATGTGATTGATTTTAATCATTGTATTATTCAAAAAGCTATCGAAATCTGATGATTTGTAGTCGTAAGGTGAAGTTATTATGAAAGCTAAGAATCTTAGAACAAGTTCTTGATCAACCATTCTTTCGGAAGACACACCAGTGACAGCAACAAATTTTGTAGTATTAGCTAAATGCTTAAGAAGATTAGTTGCTCTACCTTGATTGAGAGCATGACGAATCTCTTGGGTAGAAAGAGGTGATCCACCAGTGTTAATTCTTTTGAATATATTAAACTTTACTTCTGAAGGAGTACCTTGACCAATCAAGTACACCGTAACTTGAGTTTCTTCAATTCTTCTTTGTAAATCTCGAGGTAACTTATCATATGTAAAACCTGTAAATTGGTGCAAAAATTCCAAGCCTTCAAGCTTCATATTTTTGTCTAGCGCAAAAGATTTCAGTGTACTCAACCGCTGTAATCCATCAATCACATCCCATTGTTCATCATTAGTAGCATCAATGTAAAAAGCAGGTAAAGGAATCCTAATCAGTAAAGATTCAATTAAACGACTTTTTACCGCAGGTTTCCATATCCCAGCATCTCTTTGAAAATCAGGAGAAAGATTAAGCTCTCTATGTTCAATTCTTTTCAATAATAGATCGATCGTCATATTTTTACTTTCAATTCGGATCTGAGCCGGATCAAATGGTCGATCAATTCCTTCGTCTTCATCTGGATCAATTACAGCTACAACTTGAGAGTTTTGCACCTCTAAAATATTACTCTTAAGGTTCATTTTTGCTAGCATCTCAAAAGCAAATGCACTAGCATGGCGAGAGGCTATTTCTTGAAAATCCTTGCTCTTTCTGGACATAGATAAATCCGAGATGCCTCGAACAATTAAAACCGTTGCGTCCTGGTTTGCTACCGCAGCCTCTAAGAAGTTAGCCGCCCTCATCTCTGCTATAATATCTTTGTAATTAGTGTAATCAGTTAATGGATAATAACCCGGGTACTCCATATCAAGCAAATCCCCTGCGATAGCGATTCCTCCTAAAGAAACTGTAGGTTTCTCTGTAGAAAAACCATTTAACCGCTGTAGCCAATCACCTTTTCTTATTTCTGCCCGTACCCGTTGATCTAAACTGTAATCCATCAAACTAAATTCTAGTCGATGTTTCCATACCATCTTAGGAAGAGATGCAAATGTTGAATAATATGACTGCTGAAGCTGTGCTAATTCCATCTGAGACATTTCAACCCATTCATATTCATGAATTTTTGTTGCTACAATCACATCACCCAACTTCACGTTCTTAATACCCGCAGATATACCCACAAATACAACAACTTGTGGCTGAAAATAATGAATGGCTCGATCGACTTCCAGAGCACCAGCAGTATTTCCAATGATAAGCTCAACAATTCCAATATCCCAAGTCCTTTCGTATGCTACAAACTGACCCATTTCATAAATGGTGCCATAGGAGCTTTCAACTTCTCGAATATTGCTGAGATGAGCACGAACAGCAGAATACTCGACAGGTAGGGAAGTGATAATAACAGCGCAGGACATAGAGCAATTGGTATCAACAAACCAGGTGAGATATCTTGCCCTTTATTCTACTCCGCTTGAGCTTTTGGCAACACACAGTAAGCCAAGAATGAAAGCCCATGCCAAAACAGAACTCAACCCTTACGCAATCGCAAATTATATTCATCCACCAAGCGATTATTTTCTACCGTCTTTTGCTCTTGTTGCAGCGCATCGCCAAACTCAATCAGTCGCGCGAGACTAATGTAGGGCTTGGCGAAAGTGGGTTTGCCAGTAACACTGTTTACTACCGAAGCCGACACCCGATCGATCCCCACCTCATGAATATACTTGCGCACCTGTTCATCGTACAGACGAGCACGGACAGCTCCATAAAAATCTACGGCTTGGGTAGAAAATCGATCGACCAACCGCACTATTTCATCTGGCTGCAAACCATCAGGGGCAAAGATGCCATTGACTATCCCAATTTTGTCTTCGCGGGTGGGATTCCAATAAAACTTCTCCATTCGGCCATCCCGAATCAGCGGGGCATAGAGCGTCGAAAAATCGTTGCCGGTGACGATAATCGGAATTCGGGGCAGAGGCGTAGAGTCATAGCTGCCTGGTAGCTGCACGTTAGTAGGGTTATCGGCAATGTTCATCAGGGTGGCATTCACCAACTGAGTGTTTACAGTGTATTGAGTACCGCTATCAAAGCGACCAGCGCCAGCATCCAAGTCATTGATCATCAAAATACACATTTTGCCCCGCACCTTCACCAGCTCGGCGGCTTCTCGATAGCGCAGTCGCACTAGGCGGCTAGAGTCACCAGCATCGGGGCTTTCTAGCTCTCCGGCGCTAATATGGACGGTTTCGATGCCCATGCGTTGATAGACCAGCTCACATTGAAAGGTTTTACCTTCGCCTTTGCGCCCATGCACACCCAAAATCAGCGGTACTTTTACTCCGGGCAAATCTAGGTAGTTTTTGGTGATGTGAACCGAGAGTTTGTCTAAAAAGCTGGGGGCAATGTAATATTCCATAAGATTTCAATCGTTCAGGTCAGCGCCTATATGTTACCTGCTACGATACATTTTCGATCGCTTACTGCTGGGATATCGCTTGTTGCTGTAGTTATCTGGGCAAAATCAATTCCCCAAGTCAAAAGACTTGCTCTATTTAGCTTCTAGGTAGAAAGCCCCGCGCTTTGCCGGAAGGTGAGTGCCGGGTAGTTCACGTAGGAATCAATTCTCCAGGACGCAACCGCGACCATTTCCCTTGGTCTTGCTTGAAACTTAAGCAGCCCACTACATCCCATTCCATTTCTACATAATCGGCTTGAGGGCGGATGTTGACGTTAATACTGGGTTCTGTGGCCTCAAAATCGGGATGTTCGGTCAAGTGTGCCTGCTCATGTTGTCCTTCTACTGCGTGATAGGTATAACAGCGATCGACATATTCACAATTAATGCAAATACACATAGTCAGATCCTCAACTAAGTTAGAGTGCAGCGGTATCTGCCCTTAATTTTAGCTTTTATTCCTAATTCTGACCAAGCTAAAACTCGATAGCTACGTTAGTTTCGGTAAGGGAAACCGCTCGATCTGAAATCTCTATCATTACATTGGTTCCCCGCTAATAGCCCGAAGTTAACAAACACCATCAGCGCATTTATCGCCCATGATTACCATGATTTTAGCTGGTGTGCCCTTATTGCCTTCAAGTACTGCTCGACCGTTAGCAGCTAAGTGTCGGACGATTTTGTAAACTGCTTCTACCCGATCGGCTTCGCCAATTTTCTCGGCAATATCTACCACCGATAGAGGCGTAGAGCTTTGCGTCAACACCTCAATTACTGCCAGTTGAATCTTTAGTACGCTAGCCGCCGCTTTTTTACCAGCCTCTACTCCGGGCTGGTGGTAAGCATTGACATTCACCAAAGAAGCATAAAAACCAACAGCTCTTTCATACAGGGCAATTAAGGCTCCGATCGCCCGTGCGTCAGCCTCCTGCACCGTAATACAGATCGAGCCGCGTCCTTTCTCATACAAAGCCGTGCGAGTACCTAACAAAAAGCCCGATAGATAGTCACCCATGGTGATATTAGAATCAATCTCTCTGGAAGGGCCATGCCGATCGAGCAATACTTCCACAAAAGTCATAAAGAAATTAGGTACACCTTCCCGGAGCTGCTGTACGTAGGCGTGCTGGTCGGTAGAACCCTTGTTGCCATAGACGGCGATGCCCTGGTAAACCGGCTGTCCATCTAAATCTAACTCCTTACCTAAAGATTCCATTACCAACTGTTGGAGGTAGCGGCTAAACAGCTTGAGGTTATCTTTGTAGGGCAGCACCACCATGTCTTTTTCTCCTTTGCCTTTGCCTTCTACATACCAGCAAAAAGCCAAGAGCGCAGCAGGGTTTTGCTTAAAGCTAGGGTGACGAGTGGCAATATCCATTTCTTTGGCTCCGGCCAATAGTCCTTGAATATCTACACCTTGCAATGCTGCGGGTACTAAGCCCACTGCGGACATTTCCGAGGTTCTACCGCCCACCCAGTCTTCCATCGGAAAACGAGCGACCCATTTTTCGGCGATCGCTGTTTGATCTAGTTGACTACCAACGCCAGTAATCGCCACCGCATAGTCTGGAAAGTTGAGACCATGTTTTTGGTAGGCTGTGGCCATCTCTAACATGCCATTGCGGGGTTCGGGGGTGCTGCCAGATTTGGAGATGACAATAACCAGCGTGCTGTTGAGGCGAGGTTCTACTTGGTGGATTAATCGATCGAGTCCAGCCGGATCGGAGTTGTCAATAAAGTGGATAGCCAAAGGAGGCACATCGGGAGCTAAGGCTTCGGAGACAAACTGCGGGCCGAGAGCAGAGCCACCAATGCCGATCGAAATAATGTCGGTGAACTTAGGGGCATTGGGGGGCTTGATGGTGCCGCTGAGGACTTGATTGGCAAAATCTTCAATGTTGCGAATGTTGGTGATGATTTCTTCGCGCAGTTGAGCATTGGGGGCTAAATCGGGATTACGCAGCCAGTAATGCCCTACCATGCGCTGTTCATCGGGGTTGGCAATTGCGCCGCTTTCTAACGCCACCATATCCCGAAATGCTCGATCGAACTTAGGAGCCAGCGCCTCTACGTCTGCCGGAGTAAAATTGACACGGCTGATATCTAGATAGAATTCTAAGTCGGGATGATAATACAACCAGTCTTGATATTTTTGCCAGAGCGATAAGTTGCTTTCCATAACCTTGACCTTCTTAGAACCCAATAAAAATTTGTTTTTCAAAACCTGCCTAGGGATTAAGCTAACAGGGATGTTACCCATCTCCCAGTAGAATTTACAATTCAATAATTTGTAAATGCAACGAGCCACATCATTTTATCCTCTGGTCGCCAATAATTAAGTATCAATTGTCGCAGCAGCGTGATCCAATAGCAGCCGATCGAGCAGTTGCAGCAGTAGCCAAATCCCGCCAGAGCAGAGAGCCAGCACTCCCCAAAAGCCCTGAACTAAAGCGATCCCCTGATCTAACGCCCAGCCGCCGATCGGTGGGCCAATAGCAAAACCCACTGCCCAACAGAGAGAATTTAAAGAAGTGTAAACCCCCATTAACTGCTCTGGAGCGATATCGGCAGTCAAGGCCGAAGCCGTGGGGTTGTAGGCCGCCAGCGCTACCGCAATGCCCAACATGGCCATGATCAACCAGCCAACGCTGTGAGCGGGCTGCAAGGTGGCCAAGGCCACAAAAATAAAACTCATGCCCCAGATTAACGCAGCCTTGCCCAATGCCTGAGCATGTCGATCGGACTTTAGCCAGCGAATTACGGGTAACTGCACTGCGGCCATGGCAATTAGGTTAACGGTAAATAATACGGTGACTGTCCAGGTGGTACCTCCGGCAAAGCGGGTGACATAGAGAGGAATCGCGGTTTCCAATTGCGCCACGTAGGTTGTGAACATAATGTTGATCAACAAATAGAGCTGAAATCGCCGATCGCGCAAAGCCTGTAGATATCCCTGCCAAGGGGACATGCTGCTTATGACAGTAGGCTTGGTTTCTCGGATGCCCAACAAAATCACCCAGGCAAACAGAAAAAACGACAACCCATCTAGCCAAAACAGCCAGCGGTAATCGATCGCCAACTGCAACATCAAACCGCCGCCAATGATTCCTAACCCCAGACCTAAGTTATCGGCAAGGCGGGTAATCGCATAGGCGTTGCGTCGTTCGTCGGAGGTTTTGGCCAAATCGGCCACGAGGGATTCATTAGCTGGCCAATAGAGTCCAATCCCCAGACCAAACAGTAGATTGCCCAATACCAGTGACCAAAAATCTTGAGCCAGGGCAAACATCGCCGCCGCGATCGCCGAAGCGACCATGGCGGCAATCAGCAAAGGCTTGCGACCCACTCGATCGACCAAGCTGCCGCTCATTAGCCTGCCCACTACGCCAAAAACCGACTGACAGCCGATCGCCAGCCCTACAGCGGTACTGGACAGATGTAAATGGCTGACAAAAAATATGGGAGCATAAAACAGCGTCAGGCCACTGCCCAACTGGGAAATCAGTCGCCCGATCGCCAGTAACCAGACTTGAGAAGCAATTTGGCGCATGGAGGAAATAGTATCAAGCGATACCAAATTATTAGAACGTTAAACCATCAGCGTATGAAGAAACGTTGCTGATTATTGCGGGTCTTGACTCAGACCTTATAATCTTTACAATGAATCCTTATTCTTTCTTTAAGGTATATAGCGGATATCACCGTCAAGAACTCCCATTTTATTAACCAACATGCCCCGGATACTAGTCATCGATGACGATGCAGCCATTTCAGAAATAGTCTGTATTAACCTCGAAATGGCTGGCTACGAAGTTAAGCAAGCCCCTGATGGCGTTCAAGGTCAGGCCATGGCCATCCAAATGCTGCCTGACTTGATTATGCTCGATTTAATGCTACCCAAGGTAGATGGCTATACCGTCTGTCAAAGATTGCGCCGCGATGAACGCACTGCCGATATTCCGGTGGTGATGTTGACTGCTTTGGGGCAAACTCAAAATAAGGTAGATGGCTTCAATGCCGGTGCCGACGATTATTTGACTAAGCCTTTCGAGATCGAAGAAATGCTGGCGCGGGTCAGAGCTTTACTACGCCGCACCGATCGCATTCCCCAAGCGGCTAAGCACACCGAAATATTGAACTATGGGCCGCTTATTTTAGTGCCCGAACGCTTCGAGGCGATGTGGTTCACCAAAACTATCAAGCTGACCCACCTAGAATTTGAGCTGTTGCATTGCTTGCTCCAACGCCACGGTCAGACCGTTTCCCCCAGCGATATCCTCAAAGAAGTCTGGGGCTACGACCCCAACGATGACATCGAGACTATTCGGGTGCATATTCGTCACTTACGCACCAAGCTAGAACCAGAACCACGTCGTCCTCAGTTCATCAAAACAGTCTATGGTGCGGGCTATTGTTTAGAATTGCCCCTCGATGAAGAACAAACCAGACAATGAGCCAATAGATATCTTAGACTGGAGTTAGAAATTACTTAAGACACTAAGCGCAGTCTCTGCCCCCCTTCCTGGGAGAGGGTTGGGGTGAGGGCAAGTGCAATATATTTCGCTTTTTGTTGCTAACCACTTCTGTACCTTTGCTATCTGTAAGGAGGATTAGGCTATCGAAACCATCTATGGAAAATTGCAGGGTCTAAAACCCAGTCAAATTAAACAGCTTCGCCGTCTCTATCAAGAAAGACTGCCGATCGATCGACTTACTACCCCAGAATTTAGTCAGCGATTGGCAGCAATCAGCAGCGATATCAAATCTCCGGTTTCGGCCTACATCAATCGTCGTGGCCACATTATTCGGGTGGGAGTCGGCACCCCTAGCCAGACTCAGATTCCGCCACTAGAACTCCCCCGCTATGGTGCTGAGCGCCTCAGTGGCATTCGTTGTGTCACCACTCAGCTCAAAGTAGAACCACCCACCGATGCCGCCTTAATGGCCATGGCTTTGCAGCGTCTTGATGCCATGGTCAGCCTCGATGTAATTTCTAGTGGTTTTCAAAAGCGCGGTGGGGGTGTCACCGGCTACGTGCAACAGGCTTATCTTTCACATCTTGTACCTCATCCAGATGTGAACTGGACTGTCTCGCCGCCTTTAGATCTAGATACTGTTAGCGAACAAGATCTCACTGAGTTAATCGATAACATTGAGCGGGAATATTCCCGAGAAGCGGGTGGTCATAGCGGTAGCGACCAGACCGATCGAGTGGTAATTGTGGGGCTAAAAACCATCGCCGTAGGTGATTTGCGCTTCCAAGATGGACTCACCGAGCTAACCCGCTTGGTAGAAACTGCTGGTGGCGAAGTGTTGCAGGTGATCAAACAAAACCGCACCCGTCCTCATCCCCAAACGGTGGTAGGCGAAGGTAAAGTGCAAGAAATTGCGCTGGCGGCTCAGAAAGTGGGGGCAAATTTGATTGCTTTTGATTGCAATTTATCGCCTAGTCAGGGACGTAATTTAGAAACCATGATTGGCATTCGGATTGTCGATCGCACCGAAGTAATTTTAGATATCTTTGCCCAGCGTGCTCAGTCGGGTGCCGGGAAGCTTCAAGTAGAATTGGCTCAGCTCGAATACCAGCTCCCCCGCATCAAAGGGATGGGGTTAGCCATGTCCCGGCAAGGAGGAGGGATAGGAACCAGAGGCCCTGGTGAAACCAAACTAGAAACCGAGCGCCGTGCTATTCAAAAGCGCATCTATAAGCTGCAACAAGATGTTAACCAGCTCCAGGCTCACCGATCGAGGATGCGTCAGCAGCGCCAGCAGCAGCAGGTGCCTTCGGTTGCTTTGGTGGGATATACCAATGCGGGTAAATCCACGTTGCTAAATGCCATGACCAATGCCGAGGTCTATGCTGCCGATAAACTATTTGCGACTTTAGACCCTACGACTAAGCGGATGCATGTGCCGATCGACAACGAAGGCAATATTGGTCAAATTTTATTGACTGACACAGTGGGTTTCATCCATGAGCTACCCCCCGCTCTGATGGATTCTTTCCGGGCGACTTTAGAAGAAGTCACCGAAGCCGATGCTTTGATTCACTTAGTGGATCTTTCGCACCCGGCTTGGCATAGCCATATTCGAGCGGTGACGGCAATTTTGGCAGCGATGCCGATCGCGCCGGGACCAGCGTTGATTGTGTTTAACAAAATCGACCAAGTAGACGAAGAAACTATTGCCAATGCCACCTTAGAGTTTCCTCGATCGGTCTTTATTGCGGCTGCTGAACGGATTGGCTTAGAAACTTTACGCTACCGGATTTCTCAACTTTTATCCTAAAAAGATAGCCTGCAAATTAAAGTCGATCGTTTTCATCGCCTTCCCAATCGGGACATTGGCCTTCTGGCCAGCCATAGGGATGAAAACCACAGACCAGTAAGTTACCACCAAACATACTGCCGTTATAGTTGCGGCAGCCGACGCAGGCGGGCTGATGCTCTGCGGTGGCTTCGCGGCGGGGTTCATAATACACAGACCAATCGGTGTCGGGGTTTTCGGCATCAAAGTTAAAGCCGCCTTCCCAATCCAGATCACGCCAAATTTCTTCGTTGAGTTCTTTAAATTCGTTGGCGATCGATTCCAGGTCGCTGGTAAATTGCTCAGCGACTCCCACAATCAAGTCCACCACTTCTGCCGAGGCTTCTTGGACTTCATTGCTCAATTCTTCAACCCCAGTGAGGATTGCTTCCCAGATTTCTGCTAAATCTTTTTGCCAGTCAGACATAATTACCTAGATGTGGGTATTGGGCATGTCTCTAATTTAGCATTATTAAACAGTCGGATTTTCTTCTGTCGGGCACTTTTTTTGAGCAGAGCCGTCAATTGGCCAAGATAGTTATTTGTATTCTTATAGATCAGGTATGTCTCTCATACATCTATTTCGCTTCTAATCTAGATATTGCAAATTATCTGTAGTTTTTATTTTGAGGAGATTTCAGCCCACAAAGGTAATCGCGAGGAATTTACCAAAAAAACTTGATGCTGTCAAGGTCAGTTTCAGGTCACTTTTGGCTGGGAAAACTGGCACCTTACTGGCTCTAGATTTAGTGAAAAAGTTGGGTGATTATACTGGCATTCCTACAGAAATCCCCAGAGGTAAAGATCTTGACTATCAACGATTTCTTTCGCCTACCCCGCATCACCGAGTCCTTTACTATTGAATGGGTTTACTCTTTAAATTTATGCCAATTTCTTAAAACCTTAGCTGGAGCCGATGCCACTCTGCCGCAGATTCTAGATATTTTGCTTCAGCGCCTAGCCCAAATGCCTCTGGCAGATCAGCGCAATATCGCTCGTGCCAAAAGCGATCGACAGGTGATTTTGGCCTGCCAAGCCTTTGCTGCCAGCACTATTTTTTCCCAAACCAATTTGCATAGTTTGCGTGTTGGGATATGGAATCCGCTGAATTTTTATCACCCTAGCGGACTAGATTATGGAGATTTTTTACAAATGAGTCTCTTGTTGGTTAATGAACCACACAAAAAACTCAATGAGCCGCTAAATCTTTTTCATGGTTTTAAGCTACAGCTTTGCCCTGAAACGCCGCTGTCTGTTTTTCAGGCCGGTCAACACCCCCTGCAAATATGGCTAAAAAAGAAGCATCAGTTTTGCTTAATTGACCACATCCGAGAACAAAAAGGCTCTGAAGATTTCCGTAGAACCAATTATGGACTACTCAAAAGAACTTCTGCCATTAAAATGGGCGAAGCGCTAATTAGATCTGGTATTTTGCAAGTCAATTCATTGCTAATTTTACAACGGGTATTGCAAGAGGCTGTTGCACAGAAACAGTTTCATACAGCTAACCCGCAAAAAACAGACTATCAGCGATTGCATCTTGCCTATCAGAAATATTTGCTCAGCAAAAATGAAGCAGTTTGCAGCTTGTCTGAAACCATCGATCGGCTAGAGTTACTAGGTAAATGCCTGCGTAATTACAAAAATAGCCGGGTACAGTCACTAAACACTATCTCCATTGAAAATGGCAATGAGTTATTAGATCGATTAAGCAGCGATCGATCTATAGATCCCTTAAGTGCCGCGATCTCTCAAGAGCATCAAACAGCAGCACAGGAGCTGAAAACCCATATTCATCAGCAATTAATGGGTCTGCGATCTAGTCAATTAGAGCTGCTGTGCTTGAATGCCTTGGGCTATAATGACAGCCAAATTGCGCTGCTTCATCAAGTTTCAGCTAGTACAGTTAGAAGAAGACGAATGAGAATGTTTCAAAAGAATTTTTTGGACGTTAATTTTCACTCGCTTATTATAGCGGTTCCGCATCGAATTTAGTGTATTATATGTTCAAAGTAGATATTTATAAACAATGAAAGCATACTCACTAGACCTAAGACGGAAAATTATCGAGACCGATCGTACTGAAATGATT
>JAAFHZ010000007.1 GCA_013297675.1 Synechococcales cyanobacterium bin59.metabat.ball.084
CTGGTAAATCTAAAAAAGCTTCTATGATTGCTAAGTTATTCAAAATTGTCACTACTCCATAAGTTGCTGTACCATAATACTAGCACCACTTGTGCCAATTATCATAGAATGAAATAGCCCTGGGTAGTACGCATTGATCTTAGAACTCATAAACTATTGACTCGTTTCTATGTGTCCTTCCTAATGAACACAGCAAGCCAAAAGCATCACGAAAACTGTGTTTGCAAACTAAAAATGGATTTTAACTTCACCAAAGTCATTGTTTGTAGTGGTCATATGACCGATCGAGCAAATCGTGCCAATCCGCGCTTTCCACCCGAAAAAGAAGCATTAGTAAGAGAGCAAATAATTAACCAGCTTCACTTATGGCAAGTTGATACAGGATCTCTAGCGATTTGCAGTGGCGCAAGAGGAGCAGATATTTTATTTGTCGAATGTTGCCTGAGTTTGGGTGCCCAGATACATTTATTGATTCCTTTGTCCCAGACTGAATTCTTAGCTCGATCGGTACGGCTAGATAACACCAACTGGCAAGATCGCTACTTGGCATTGTTACAACAACGTAATGTTTCTGTGTTTTTCCTTGAAGATTTCCTCGCCAAAAACCCAGAAAAGTTCTTGATGATCGATAATATATTTGCTCAAAATAATCTCTGGATTATCCACACTGCCCAAACCATGCTGCGATTCTCCCCTGGAGAATCGGCACAGCTATATGCCATTTTGGTCTGGGACGAACAAAGCCAGGGTGATGGCCCCGGCGGCACCGCAGATTTCGCCGATCGCATCCATCAATCCCAAGGCACCATCGCCATCATTAACCCCACCAAACTTACCGCGAGGCCATAAATTATGTCTGTCGAAAAAATCCTAGCCCGCGAAGGAGCACGCAAGTTATTAGCGCTGGATGGCGGTGGCATTCGGGGCTTAATCTCGATCGAAGTCTTAGCAGAGCTAGAAAGTCAAATTAAAGCAGGCTTAGTCTCCAGCGGAAAACTAACAGCCAATGATCCTTTTGTCCTTGCCGATTATTTTGACTACATTGCTGGTACCAGTACCGGTGCAATTATTGCCACAGCTCTCTCTACCGGCATGTCCGTAGCTAAAATTCGAGAGTTTTATGAAGCTAGTGGCGCAGCCATGTTTGAAAAAGCCGGATTATTAGAAAGATTAACTCACTCAAAATACGAAGATACTCAATTAGCCCGTATCTTGCAGGAAACCTTTGGAGAGAATACCACCCTGGGCACCACGCGCTTAAAAACATTACTGATGTTGGTAATGCGCAATGTCAAAACAGATTCACCCTGGACAATCTCTAATAATCCCCAGGCCAAATATAACGATCGAAGCCGTGCCGACTGTAATTTAGAGATACCGCTATGGAAATTAGTAAGGGCTAGCACCGCTGCACCGACTTTTTTCCCACCAGAAAATGTCACCGTAGGTGCAAGACAATTTATTTTTGTAGATGGGGGCATTACTCCTTATAACAACCCAGCCTTTCAGCTATTTTTGATGGCTACAGCCGAGCCTTATAACCTGCGCTGGCCAGCCGGTGAAGATCAGATGCTCATGGTTTCGGTGGGCACCGGTCTGACTCCCAACATTCAACCAAATTTGGAAGCTAAAAAGATGAATTTGCTCTATCAAGCAACATCACTACCAACAGCATTGATGTTTGCGGCTCAGAACGAGCAAGATATGCTCTGTCGGATCTTTGGTAAATGCTTGGCTGGTGAACCGATCGATGGGGAAGTTGGTAATTTAATTGGAGCCACCGGAGCAGTGCATCCTAAACTGTTTACCTATGTTCGCTATGACGTGGAGCTATCTCAAAAAAGTCTCCAACAGTTGGGAATGGGGCACCTAAATGCTGATAATATTCAACAAATGGATTCGGTAAAATACATGCCAGAACTGCAAGAAGTTGGCAGAGCTATAGCTAAAAAGGTTGATTTTTCCAACCCAAATCTTTCGCTATTCTTGTAAAAACCACTGTGCGTGAAGAAGGTAGGTTAGAGGAAATAATTCTTACTATTCTACAGGCAAAAAAAACTACTCATTTATTTTATGACCGAGGATATCTATTCTGGTACTCGACAGCAGTAGAATGACTGTGGTACAAATGGCAGCTAGCCATCAAGAAAAAAGGCTGGGAGGCTAAAGCGATGAGTACACCAGAAATTCATTGGTATCCGGGGCATATTGCCAGAGCACAGCGGCAGTTACAAGAACAGCTCAAAAAAGTTGATGTGGTACTAGAAGTGCGAGATGCGCGGATTCCGCTGGCCACCCATCACCCGTTTGTGGAAACTTGGATTGGCAACAAGATGCACCTGCTAATTTTTAATCGGGTGGATATGATCACGCCGGAGGTGCGGCTGGCTTGGACTCAATGGTTTAAATCTCAGGGGCAAACAATATATTTTTCAGATGCGCGGGCAGGTAATGGGGTCGCAGCAATTATGAAGGCCGCACAGGTGGCTGGGATTTCTATCAATCAGCGGCGCAAGGAGCGGGGCATGTTGCCACGGGCGGTGCGGGCGGTGGTGATTGGCTATCCAAATGTGGGTAAGTCGGCTCTGATTAACCGGTTATTAAAAAAGCGGATTGTGGAGAGTGCTCGCAAGCCAGGAGTCACTAGACAACTGCGCTGGGTGCGGATTTCTGAGGAGTTGGAGTTGCTGGATGCGCCAGGGATTATTCCCGGACGCTTAAACAACCAAGCAGCCGCGATTAAGTTAGCGATTTGTGATGATATTGGTGAGGCCAGCTACGATCGGCAGCGAGTCACCGCCGCGATGGTAGAACTCATTAAAGATCTGGGGTATGACCAAAACTTGGTTTCTAAGTACGATATTGACCCGTTAACGATGACGGGCGAAGATTATATTCGGGCGATCGCTGACAAACAGTATCTAGGAGATATGGAACGCAGCGCCCATAATCTGTTAAACAATTTCCGCACGGGTGGTTTGGGGGCGATCAATTTGGATGTACCCCCAATTGTCGGCCAAGAGGCGATCGCCAGAGGCACAAATGAAGAGCCTAAGCTGGCAACGGTTGCTAATTTCCCTGATTTCTAGCTAAAGAATATTTGGTTAATCAGATGATTTAGGAGCATATTGCTGCTGCGATCGAACTGCCAATATTAACACCAAAAAAGTCAAAATCCCCGCTGCATATAGCGGATAGGCATAGCTACTATAATTGAGGGGATTAACTTTTTGTCCGGCTAACTCGGCTACTTCGGCTAATTTAGTAGTCCGCTGATCGATCATTAAACCAGCCACAACTGGCCCAATGCCGTTGGAAATACTCAAGTAAGAAGCGTTTAAACCTGCGGTCATTCCCTGTTCTCCGGGCTGGGTATTGAGTGAAACCAGGGTGCTAATTGTGGGCTGTACTAAGGAGTTGAAGATAGCAAACAGCATTCCGACCACTACAAAATAGCTTAAAACAGGAATAATGGGCATCATGCCAAAGCACAGGCTGCGGAAAAACAGCCCCAGAAATAAGATGCGCACGGTGCTAACTTTGAATTGTTCGGTCAAAATCTTTAAACCTTTGGTTTGCATCAATACCCCCAAAATACCAAAGGCAAAAAACAAGATGGTCAAAGATTTGCTGTCTTGTCCTAATACTTTTAAATAATAAGGTTGGAAGGCAAAGGTGAACATCGTAAAAGTGGTGCCGGTCAAAAAGTTTAAGATTACCAAAATGCCCACACCGGGAATCCGTAAACCCGAAATTAGTTTATCTAAGCCCAGGTCAAACAATGAGCCAATTTGTCTTTTGGCAGCGGGCAACGTTTCGGGCAAACGTAAGATTGTTAGGGTTAACGCGACTACTGCAATGCCTGCCGAAGCCAAAAAGGAAGTGCCGATCGATCGCTGCTGGGCGATTAAACTCAAAATTGGACCGACGACGAAACCTAGACCCAGCGCTGCCCCAAACACCCCAAACCCCTTGACTCGATCTTCGGGGGCGGTGATGTCGGTGATAATGGCCTGGGCAACGGAGACGTTGCCGCCAGTAATGCCATCGAGGAAGCGGGCAAAGAATAACATGCCTGCACTGGTGGCGGTGCCTGCTAGGGT
This sequence comes from Synechococcales cyanobacterium bin59.metabat.ball.084, assembly GCA_013297675.1. GTDB lineage: Bacteria > Cyanobacteriota > Cyanobacteriia > Cyanobacteriales > Chamaesiphonaceae > JAAFHZ01. The sequence goes on from JAAFHZ010000007.1 coordinate 4,104, forward strand.
GTTGGCGATGACGGTGCCCAGAAGACTGATGATTAATAGAGGTTTGCGGCCAAATCGATCGGAGAGTTTACCAATAATAGGGGTGGCAAAAAATTGGGCGATCGAGTAGATCGAGAACAGTAAGCTGGTTTCAAACTCATTGAGATGAAACTGTTTTCCGTAGATGTAAATGGTGGGAATCAGGATGGTGAAGCTTAAAGCATTAATAAAATTAATGAGGGCAACGATCCAAAAGGTAGAGCGCATGGGGTGGCAAATCAGGAAAGTCTATGTCAGGATAGCGCACTGCTGGGGACGACGATCATCTGAACCTGAATGAATCGCTGCAGGTATGGTATGAGATCTGCGCGGGTTTTGAGGTTGATGGTTGCTTGGGTGTCAAAGCCTATTTGCAGTGGATGGGTTACACTGGTTGAGGTAAAGTTAGCGAGGCTAATTTGTATGACAATTTCGCCGCTGGTTAAAGGCTCTCAGCCATTTGTTGGGACAGATATATCGGTCAAAAAGCGGAATCCCACGATCGATGATTTTCATTTTCCTGATGGATTGCCGACAGCGGATGAGTTACCAGATTCGGATGACACGCCTGTGGATAAGGAATGGAGCCGGAGGCTTCCTCCGGCTAGGGAATTCCGTAGTGAGTTACAAGAATTGATTCCGGGGTTGCTAAAAGCAATTTTGATGGAGATGTGGGGCAGTCGTAAGGATTGGCTGTTTAGTATCGATATGGCTTTTTATTATGACCCGATGCAGCGGACGAAGGCGATCGCTCCTGATGGAATGTTGAGTTTGGAGTTAAGAGAAACTGATAGTACTAAGCTACGGTCTAGTTATGTTTTATGGCAAGAGAAGGTATTGCCATTGTTTGTGATGGAGATTGTTTCCAAAACTGCTGGGAGAGAAAAAACTGAGAAGTTTGAGATTTATCAATCGGTGGGGATTTTGTACTATTTAATTTATTCTCCTCTGCTGAAAAGAAAGGCTAGGTTTCAACTGTACAAGTTGGTTGAGGGTAAATATGTGCTACAAAGTTCTGGTCAGCAACCTTATTGGATGCCAGAAGTTGGGCTGGCGATCGGTGCTGAGCAGCAAGTTTATGGCTACGCTGAGCGAGAGTTGCTGTATTGGTATGACGAAAATAATGTGAGGTATCTTACGCCGACAGAGAAATCAGTGATGTCATTGGCAAAAGCTGATGCTGAGGCTAGAAAGGCAGCAAAGGAAACTAAAAGAGCTGATGCTGAGGCTAAAAAGGCAGCAGAGGAAACTAAAAGAGCTGATGCTGAGGCTAGAAAGGCAGCGGAGGAAACTAAAAGAGCTGATGCTGAGTTGGCTGAAAAGGTTGCTGTTCAAAAGGAAATAGAGCTACTCAGAGAACGTCTTAAGGCATTGGGAATAGATCCTGATTCGATTAAATTGTAGATGATCGATACGCGATCGGGAAACTAGTTCAGGTTAAAATGTCAGTTTAGGGTTCATGGTGAAATTAACCTACCAATTTCACCATGAACCCTAAACGTACCTGCCGTAGATTGATAAGTATCTAGGGAATTATAAGTTCATGTGGGGTAAATCGAGATATTTGGGGAATGCTAAGATGCGTACCAAGTAAAGCTGCTGTGATCCTTGGCACCCCAACTACCCCGTGCTGCCTGATGAACTCTATTCCATCATCGATCGTCATCCTCTCTGTTATTTTCGTGGGGATTCCAGCTCTCATCGCTGTATATTTGCGTTTGCTTTGCTATCGATATCTTCATGAACTCAACCAAGACCTGTCTCGGTTGTTAAACTTATTGAGTACAAACTCTGATCGACTAAGTGGAATTATTAATAAGTTACATCAGCGGTATGCAGCGGTCAGTCTCAAAACTGATCGAGTAAATACAATTGCCTTGGTCGAAGTAGTTTACGCAGAACAGCGAATCCGTTGGCCTCTTGGCAAGATTTCCCTAGAGAGAATTGATGCTTACACTCGAGTGCTGCCCAATTTGCTACTGTCTTTCGGATTAATTGGCACATTCGTTGGTATTACAACTAATTTAGTGTCTTTGAGTGGCATTATTAATAGTACTAATGCTAGCGATATTAATGAATTAGTGACGGCACTAAAATCACCTTTAGAGGGTATGGGCATTGCCTTTATCAGCAGTTTAGCGGCATTAGGGGCTAGTGCTTTTTTAGTAATTGCCAATTTATTTTGGAATATTAGCACTCAAAAAAACGATTTGCTTAGTGGCTTTGAAGATTATTTAGATAATATTTATCAGCCAAGTCTTAACGGAGATAGCAAGCTAGATAAAACCATTGATAAGATGGCAAATACCTTTGATAAATTTTTAATTGGGTTCGGTGACTCCATTAAATCGGCGGTAGAAATTGCTCTTCAGGATAAGATCAAAGAGATTTCTAATGCTTACGATAAGGTTTCAAAAGCAGCGTTGAAAACCTATAGTCATTTAGACGATGCTACCGGTAAAATTTCTCAAGGGGCGAACAGCATACAGTCTGCTGCCCTCAACTTAAATCAGGCAGTCAAAGAAATCCATGATAGTGAATTTGCTCAATCTCTTTCTAAAACGACAAAGGCAATGGGTCTTCATGTGCGTGAATTTGAAATGTCCAGTCAGTGTTTGTCTAAGACTGTGGTATCTACTGAAAAATTATTTGCTGAATCTGGGGTGTCTTTTTCTAACGCGATCGATAAATTAGTGAATACCCAAGATGGCTTTATGAGTTCGATCGAGAGTCTCAACCATGCGGCCAACACAGTCAAAGGGGGTACGTTAGGTTTCCAAATGGCAGCTACTGAGCTTCAAAAAGCTGCCCAATCTATTAAAGAAAGTAAATTTGTGGAATCACTGACCCATGCCACTAGTGGATTGAAAAATACAGTTGGTGAATTCCAGTCTTCCAGCAAAAACTTAGCCGATACTATTTCTGGGATTCATGATTTTATGGATGAATCTAACAGCAATTTTGCCAGTCAACTCATAGAACTCGGTGCCATTCAAAGTAGTTTTACTAGCTCTAGTAAAAACTTGGACAAAACAATATCATCACTACGTCAAAGCTTAGAAAACTCATTTCTCAATAAAATCGAAGAAATTTCCACTAGCTATATGGGGATAGCTACCTTAGCTAGTCAAACCTATGTGAAGCTAGATAAAATCTCCGATACAATGGCCGATAGTGCTACTGGTTTACAGAGTTCTTCATTGATTTTCCAAGAATCAGCGCAAATCTTGGCCAAAGCTGACTTCGATCAATCTTTCAGATCCTTTACTACTGCTGCTTCTACCATGCAGGAATGTATTAATGGCTCCAATAACCTCTTTACACAGTCGATCGCCGATCTAGCTCAGGTACAATCTAATTTCGCCAAATCTAGTAGTGGATTAAATGCCTCTGTTTCCACACTGCATCAAACCCTGGGTGACTTGATGACCGATGGCATCCAAAAAATCTCTACTAGTTACGATGGCATCAGTAACCTAGCATCGCAAACTTATGAGCGGCTAGATGCAGTGTTTGGCAACATGGATAGTAGCGTCAAAAATATCTATGACTCTTCGCTGGTCTTCCAGCAAACTGTGCAGGCATTGGATACCAGCTTCCAAGTCATTCAAAAAGATTTCCAGGTTTCTACTAACAATTTACAAGAGACCTTTGGCAGTATTGATCGGGCGGTGAAAGTCTTGGAAACAAATGGTCATCAATCCTCAGTGGTACTCGAAAAGATCGCCGATATCTCTGGTTCACAACAATTGATCAGCAGTCAACAGCAATTCAGTCAGCAGTCTTTTAGTGATGTACTGCCTAAGTTTGATAGTGTTGCTAGCTCTTTTCAAGAAATATCATTGCAAATAGCACGTAAGAATTTGGATATGGGTGATATGACCTTACAGATGTCGGAAGCTGCTGGCAAGATCAATAGTTATATTGACAGTAAAGATCAGGCCAAAAATGAAATTAGCGATCGACTTAACCAAGCTATCAACCAACTCAACAAGCTCGAGGTGGTTAGCACCAGTGGCTTTGGTGGACTAAAAAATGAAATTAGTGGTCAACTCAGCCAAACCATCAATCAACTTAGCAAGCTTGAAGTAGCTAGCACTAGTGGTTTTAGTGGATTGAAAGAAGCGATCGAATCATTTCCAAAGCGCAAATTTCCCTGGTCTTAAATAATATGACATCCAAACGCCGCAGTGCTGAAAGCGAAGAACTAAATATTTGGCCATCATTTACCGATCTGATGTCCAATGCTTTCATGATTAGTATGCTGTTAATCTTACTCTTGGTGATTAAAATACCAACGAAGAAGCAAGAACAGCCCAAAAAAGCGCCGCCAATCATTGAAATTCAAGACAGCGGAGCCTACCGATTTTTATCGGGCAGCGCTGAATCCCCTGCTGAAATGACTAACTATCTTGAAACCAAACTAGTTTCTCAAATTGAGGAACAGGTTCGAGAAAATAAAATCGATGTGATTGAAATTATTGGTCATACCGATGCACAGCCCAATGCGATCAATGCTGGAAACCTAGATAGCAAAATTCAGGATGTGGCAGCAAACAAGTTTCCGATATCAATGTTGAAAGCTAGCTCTAACGCAGACTTAGGTCTAATGAGAGCTTTGACAGTGGTAAAGATTTTGAAGAATATCCAGTCTAGTTCAAGTCATCTGAAGGGTGTCAAATTCAGAGCTTACTCTGCTGGTCAGCTAATTCTCCCCCGAGATATTGAATCTGCCGATCCACAGGATGGTCGTCGCCGTCGGATCGAAATTCGGTTTACTCGTGATGGCAAGGTGACAAAAGTAGGATAGCTTCGTAGGTCTTGATGATCGATTAATTTCTTGATTTGCAATCTATAGCAATGGTATTCAATGAACAATTGATGATGGCAAAACGACTCCTTACAAAATATTAGGATCTATGATGGTTCAAGATTTGCTATGCAGCTTGAACCATCATAGATCCTAAATTCAACCAGGCTACTCTCCCCAAGAATCCAGATCGAGTGCCGCAGAGCCACCCTGATCGAGTTCTTTAAACACACCCTTGAGCTGAATCCACAAAAACAGAGTGGTCAGTAGGGTCATTGGAATCGCCAATCCGGCGGCCAAGATATCTGGAAAGCCAAAAATGGACAGTCCTGAGGTCAAGAAAATTCCCACCCCGGCAGCAATACCCACAAAAGGGACTTGGAGAGGGAGTTTACCCGAGTTGGCCAAGCGAATATTGGCTCGATCGGCAGACCAAGCTTTGACGTTGGTTTTAAGAGTGGCATCGAAGGCTGCACCGCAGCTTATGCCCATGAACAAACCGACTACCAGTAAGAAGTATGGCGGATCGGTAGGATAGTAATACAAACAGAACTCCTGCAAATGGCTGATGGAAATCACACATTTAGTGCGATATATTTATCTCATGCGCCTGAGATACATCTTAAATTTAAAGCAATTGTCCGGGCAAATCAAATTGAATCTTCTTTAGGTATTAGTGAGTTAAAGCTCTCCGTACCGGGGGAAATCGGGGTTTAGTTAACAATGGCAGGCACAGAAGGTGTCTGCCATTCTTTTGGCTGTTCAAAATCTTGGTTCACTGGTATTTTTTTATGTTAGGTTCCAAGCTGAGATCCAGTAAATGGCTGATGGAGATCACAAATTTAGTGAGATATATTTGTCTTATCAGCCTGAGATACAACTTAATTTTCAAGAAGTTATCCCGGCTAATCAAATTGAATCTTCTTTAGGTATTAGCGAGTTTAGCCTCCCTATACCGGGGGAATTGGGGTTTAGTTAACAGCAGCAGACACAATGTGCCTGCTGTTTTTTTTGGCGCTTTTTTTGTGGTTAACTAGAGGCTGTTGGTTCTTTGGTTTCTTTATGGCTCCGTTTGTTTTACCTCCTTGGATCGTGCTAGATCCCTTGCTAGATAGCTGGTTACGAGAAGACATTGGGCGTGGCGATCGAGCAACTGCTGGTTTAACAGGTATTAGAACCGCCCAGTGGCGGGTGAAATCAGCAGGAAGAATTGCCGGGTTAGATGTGGCAGCGCGGATTTTTCAGCGGTTGAACCCGACTGTAGACTTTGTGGCCTTGGTACCAGAGGGAGCTGATTGTGAGGCTCAGACGATCGTGGCCGAAATTACTGGATCGATCGGGGATTTGTTGACGGGTGAGCGATCGGCGTTGAATTTGGTGATGCGGTTGAGTGGCATTGCCACAGCAACTAGTTTATATGCGGCGCAGATTGCTGATTTGCCAACCCAGTTGGTAGATACCCGCAAAACTACGCCCGGTTTAAGAATTTTAGAGAAGTATGCAACTACTGTGGGCGGGGGAATCAGTCACCGCCAGGGTTTGGATGATGGAGCGATGATCAAAGATAATCATATTGCGGCAGCGGGGGGCATTCGGGAGGCCGTAACATTGGTGCGGGAATCTTTGCCATATCCGTTGACGATCGAGGTAGAAGTAGAGTCGATCGAGCAGCTCGATGTGGCGATGGAGTGCGGGGTAGAGATTATTATGTTGGACAATATGCCAGTGCCGATGATGGAGGTGGCGGTAGATGCTTGCCGAAAACACGCCCCACATATTAAGTTGGAAGCTTCGGGGAATATTACGCTGGAAACTATTCGAGCAGTGGCCGAAACTGGGGTAGATTATATTTCTACAAGTGCGCCAATTACTCGATCGCCCTGGTTAGATCTAAGTATGCGGATGATCTAGAGCATCTCAATTACGAGAATCGATTAGAATTATTCTAGACCCATTCCCATCAGAGAATCAAGAATATGAGTAGACATACCCCTTACAACATCCAGTTGCAGGTTTCGCGGATGTTTCAAGATGGACAAGCCATGTTTGCCAGCATTAAAGTCCAAGATTGGCTGAAAGAGCGCAGTGAAGATCCGGCAGACTACAGTATTACTTTCAACAAAAAACCGGCACCAGTCGGTTCCCGCGCAGTCCAAACAGTCGAAATTGTGCTCAAGCGCAAAGATGGTGAGCCAGTAGCCGATTGGTTACTGTCACAGTTAGCTGGTGAAGGCTAGGCTTGGTGAATCTGCCACATTTGCTGATAGGCTTTCTCCATCTCTAGAGTGAAATCATGGGCGTTCCATAGCGGAGATGTCCAGCGTGCGGCTAAGAGCTTGCTAGCTACTTGTTGACGAAGGCTCTGATCTTTACCCAGCTTGATGCCCCACTCAATGTATTCGACGATCGATTTCCCAATCCCCTCGGTAATACCGGCACAGGTCATAAAACCATAACTATTTCGGGCGGCGAACTGCTCACCAATGGTCGTAACCATCGGAATTCCCAGCCACAAGGTTTCTAATGTAGTAGTTGCGCCATTGTAAGGAAAGGTATCTAAAACCACGTCGGCGATCTGTAAATTAGCGCGATGGGTTATTTCGTTGGGATCTTCGCCTAAGAAGCGAACTTTTGACCATTCTAAGCCCGCTGCTGCTGCTAAAGATTGATATAAGCGTAAAGCAGTATCTTCGTCCATGCGGGTTTTGACTAATAAATAGCTATTAGCTACTTGTCGTACTATTTGCATTTGTGCCAAAATATTGGCGGCATTGAGCTTGTAGCCTTTTTGGGCGCTGAAGTAAATCACTGCATCTGCGGGGATATTTAGGCTCGATCGAGATATCGTAGCTGTCCCGACTTCAAAACCATCCACGGCTAAATAAGTCTGGGGCAACCGCCAAATCTTTTCGCTATAGTATGCTTGGGCATCGGCTGGTAAAACTTGGTGATCGGCAATGTAGTAGTCAATTTCTGGACAGCCAGAGGCATCCCAGCCTAGCCAAGTTATCTGAATTGGAGCTGCTCTGCGCGACATAACTTCATAGGTGACACTAGAGGTAATGCTATCTACATCTACTAAAATATCTATTTGATCTTGACGAATCAAATCAGCAATTTCTACAGGATTATTATTGAGATAGTAGTTGGCATCAGACTTGCTAGCAAACCAATGAGCATTAAAGGAATTATGTTCAGGAGTATTGATGTTATAAGTAAAAATCTCAAATTTCTCATGATTATGATACTGCCATAGCCAGCGACTCAACCAACCCACAGAATGAGAGCGCAGCGTTCCACCGATATAGCCAATTCTTAAAACCCCTGGTTTTTTGGGGTGTTTTGGTTTTGCCGAATAAGGTTTTTTGGCATCGGCTAATTCTAATTTCAAACAGGCTTGATATAACTGACCAGCGCGATTTTGATAGTGATGATTTTCGGCGGGCAAATCTTGGAGATAAGGAAAAAAGCCGGTGGTGCTGATGATCGATTTACAGTTTTCTAAATCTATATCTGGGGGTGGATTCTGCAAAATCTGATCTACCAAGCTGCGATAGGCAGGCATGATTGTTGCCACTTGTGCAAAATCACTGGCTTCTAGTAAAGCCCTTGTCCATAAATAATAGCCGCGCACTTTTTCTAGATCGGTAACACAGCCTTCGTAATATTTTTGAGCCATCTGGGCACTATCGGCATAGCGATTTACTTGCGGATAAGTCACAGAGAGAAAATGCCTTAAGCCTAAATTTTGGGGGAATAGCTCTAGGCAATATTCAGCCACCGAAATACCTCGATCTGTCAGGTAGGGAAAACCTATACCAAAAGCCTGTACCAGCAATATACTCAGCAGCTCTTCTGCTCGATCGCTATATTGCAAGCAATTTAAAACCTGAGAGATATTTTCTGTGCAGATTACTCCCAACATTTTACCAAAAGCCGCTGCTAACAGGGGCTGATTAATCTCCTCCGCTTCAGCAATAGCTTCGGCTAGCTGCCATTCCAAAATATGTGCTGGGTGTAGTTGAGTACAGCAGTCTGTCAGCAAGACTAACTGCAAAACATTTTCTAAGCAAGTGTCATGAAGCTGCTGAAAGTATTCTCTTAAGATCAATGCTCCTCGATAGTTACGCAGCTCGGTCTGTTGTTGGGCCGCAATCAGCAAAGTGTTGCCCAGGTCAGTGGCTAATTGAGCAGCGGCTGCTTCGTCAGAGGCGTTGGCCAAGGGTATCAACCAAGTGGCATCAGCTTCTGCCAAATTATTATTGAGAGCGTAAGAAATTCCTAACCACCAATAGTTGCTAGCCAGATCGCTCTTGGCGATCGCGGCTTTGTAACGAGCAATCTGTTTGGTGATAGATGGTGCAATCATGATTGGAGCTAGAACGGCTACGATGCTATGGTACCCAGCCGCTCGATCGTTCAAGCCATAAAAGGTTAAAAATTTCGATGAAGTGATTGGTAAACAGTGATTGGTAAACTCTGCATAATTCAGCCGGATGGCAGTGGTCGATCGACTGTTAAAACAGCATACAATGGAGCAAAGTCTTCCGTTGCTACCTAACGCTGCCTTCATGCAAAAAATCTTTCGCAATAATATTTTCTCCAATAGCATCGCGGTACTGCTATTGCGGGGTACTACGATCTTTACCCGGATTGCGGCGTTGTTTGTAATTGCCAAATTCACCAATAGCCAAGAGTTTGGCATGGTTTCGGTGGCGGTTGCTCTGGCCGAAATTGGCAAAGTAGCAGCCGATTTTGGCACTGATACTCTGTCTTTAAAAGAATATGCGATCGCTTCTGAGCCTCAGCGTTTGAGCAGGTTTGCTGGGACTGTTGCCCATACTAAATTTATTTGCTGTTTGCTGGTATATGCTAGCCTATCTACTTACTTTGTGGCGGTAGAGACTTTACCAAATGCTTTGATTGGGATAGTAGCAGGGTTATTGCTGGTTACGACTTCATTTAGTAACTTTTCGATTAATTACTTTCAGGCCAGGTTAAGAATTCCAGAAATTCTGTGGCCGATCATTGCTAATAACTTAGTGGCGTTGGCGCTGGTGGCTTTGTTACTGACAGTATACCCCAGTGCTTTATTGGGGGTAGCCATTTTGCCCGGAGCCGAAGCGGTGAATGCCCTAATTTTGTACTTATATTTCCGTAAGAATGTGCGATTAGAGTTAAAGCAAATCGATCGAGCGGACGTGTGGGCTTTGCTGCGCCAGGGGCTGCCGATCGCGATTTCGATCATTATTGTGGCTATTTACACCCGCCTGGATGTAATTGTCTTAGAGAAGTTTTTTGATAAGTCGATCGTCGGGGAATATGGAGTGGCTTTTCGCTGTACAGAGCCATTTCAACTGGTGACTTCGGCTTTTGCAATTACTGCCTACAGTCATTTGTCAGCGATTTTAGACCAGCATAAGTTCCAAGAAGCCAATAAATTTATTGTGAAATATGGCTCAATGATTTTGACTTATGGCTTAGTGATTTGTGGATTTTTGCTGCTGGTGGCTCCCCCTTTGATTCAAGCTTTTTTACCCCAATATCAAAATTCGATTCCAATTCTGCAAGTGTTGGCCACCGCAATTATTTTTCGGACACCTAGCGCCAGTCTTACCTGCATGATTCAAGCCTTTGGTCACTACCGGTGGATTACCTATGTATCGGTGTGGAATTTGGTATTTATTGCTGCACTGTTGGCAATTTTGGTACCCAGAATGTCGGCAATTGGCGCAGCTTATTCTTTGCTGATCGGGGAAGTAGTGAATGTGCTGATTCAGGGTTCTATGCTGTTATATATAAGTCGCCGTCGGCTTTTAATAGCTAGCAAATCCTAAAAAAAGCCCCCATTTCTGGGGGCTTTTTAAAGCTTAATCAAAACTAGCCAGTAATTCTAAAAGAATCAGCAGTGACAATTGTGCCTGGAGCAACAGAGGCAAATTGACCGCCTCTGCCCAAGCCATGACCGCCACAGTTTTCGTTGTAGAACAGTGAGCCATTGCTGGAGTTGTAGACAATAAATGCCTGTGATTCGGCTGCATCAGCATCGCTAGTAACAATCGCAAAATCGCTACTCACGTTGAAGCCGTTACCAGCAGAACTTTGTAACGCACCAAAAGTACCTTTACTCAAGGAGATGAAGTCTTCGGCGTTGTTAAAGTCAGAGATATTATCTACGCCTAGACCGGCTGCATCAAAGGCTACGCCACCAGAGCTGAAGGCAAAAGTATCACGACCTGCTCCGCCAGTAAGTGCGTCATCGCCACTTCCTCCAACCAAGAAGTCATCACCATTGCCGCCAAATAAGGTATCGATACCGGCATTGCTCTGTAAGATGTCATTGCCATCTTCACCGAAGATCAAGTCATCGCCATTCCCGCCTGCGATCGTGTCGTCTTCACTACCGCCATAGAGAGCATCATTGCCATCTTCGCCGAATAGTAGATCTCTGCCACTGCCACCGTAGACAGTATCATTGCCATTGCCACCAAAAAGGGTGTCATCGCCAGCGTCACCGCCAATTAGATCATCATCGTTGCCGCCAAAGATTGCATCATTGCCATCTTCACCAAACAACCGATCTTGGCCATCGGCACCAACAATAGTATCGTTACCATTGCCACCATGAACAAAGTCATCGCCATTGCCAGCTTCGATCGAGTCATTATCGTTGCCGCCGTACAGGAAGTCGTTGCCATCTTCACCAAAGATTGTGTCTTGGCCATCACTGCCTACGATTGTATCGTCACCGGCACCACCAAACAGCAAGTCGTTACCAGCATTGCCATCTAATGAGTCGTTACCATTACCACCATAAATGGAGTCATTGCCTTCTTCGCCAAAGATAGAGTCATTGCCATCGTTGCCAACTAAGGTATCGTTGCCGTTACCGCCAAAGATGAGGTCGTCATTAGCACCGCCATCAATGGAGTCGTTATCGTTACCACCGTAAAGTGAATCGTTGCCATCTCCACCAAACAATATATCTTGGCCATCGTTACCAACCAAAATATCGTTACCAGTGCCACCATCAAGGGTGTCGTTACCGGTACCACCATCAATAAAGTCGTTGCCAGCATCACCAAACAACCGATCATTGCCATCCAAACCAAAAATTCGATCGTCTCCGCCTAAGCCTCGAATAGTGTCGTTGCCATTGGTGCCGTTGAGAGTGTCATTTCCTTCTGTTGCACCAGTGGGTACCGGAGTTGGAGTAGGTACCGGAGTTGGTGTTGGTACCGGAGTTGGGACTGGATTTGGCCTTGGTATGGGAGTTGGCGTTGGTACTGGGAAAGGCAGTGGAAATGGAATAGGTGTGGGAAAATTATTTCTGCCCGAACTTCTGTTAGATCTCTTCGAGCTTTTATTTGATTTTTTAGAGCTTTTATTTTTCTTAGACATCGATTTTGTTCAATCCTATGTGTTTAAACAGCTTAATTAAGTAGATTGCACCATTTTTTTAACATTAAAGTTAATAGCCAGAGATATGATATCTCACACCTTAATTTCGTACCAGTTAAAATGAAAGAAAAATCCTGAAAAGTAGAGGCAAAAGCCTGAAAGGCTCTCTAGATAAAAGTTTTAGCAAAAGTAACTGATTATTGCTAACTTCAGCCAATCGACTGATATATAGCGCTAAAAAGCGGAGAAAGCATACGCCATGTTAAGTAAATTTAGAATAGAAACTCTGATGGTTGAGCCATTATTGAATAATCAATGACCTAGCGCACAGCTTAATGGTGACGAGCAATATTGTGAGTAGAAAAGTCTTGAGCAAGCTCAGTATTTGGAAAAATCGCACGAGCCGCCTCTAACAAGTCTTCTAAGCCGATCGGGTTGCCGGGAGCATAGCGAGGACTAAAGTGAGTGAGCACTAATTGTTTGACCTGGGCACTCAAAGCTACCTGTGCCGCCATCGTGCAAGTGGAATGAAGTCGATCGAAGGCCATTTGGGCATCGGCATGGGCAAAAGTCGATTCGTGAATCAGCAAATCGGCTCCTTGAGCTAAGGTAATAGAGTTTTCACAAAACACTGTATCGGTGCAATACACCACCACTCTGCCTTTTTCCATAGCGCCACAGAGATCTTTGCCGTTGATTTGTCGTCCGTCTGGCAAGGTAATAGTTTCGCCATTTTTGAGTTGACCCAGCATTGGCCCAGCCGGAACGCCCAAGGCGTTGGCTTTGGCCACATCCAGTTTGCCCGGTCGATCGGTTTCTTCTACCCGATAGCCAAAAGCGGGCACCTTGTGCTTAAGAGGAATGCAGCTTACCTTAAAATCTGCCTCTTCATACACAATCCCCTCTTGGACAGTATGGATTTTGATTGGATAGTTGAAATGAGTATAAGAATATTTCTGGCTGGCATGGAGATATTCTGACAGTCCAGGTGGGCCATAAATATCAATTCGATCAGGATTTCCGGCCATGCCATAGGTCGCTAGCAAGCCCATCAGGCCAAAAATATGGTCGCCATGTAAATGGGTGACAAAAATCCGCCGGATTTGGCCAATTTTTACATCACAGCGCAAAATTTGGTGTTGGGTTGCTTCACCACAGTCAAATAGCCATACCTCTGCTCGCTGGGGTAAGTTCAGTGCCAAGCTAGAAACATTGCGCCCTCGGGTGGGCACTCCAGAAGATGTCCCGAGAAAAGTTACTTGCACGGCAATTTTGTGTGACGTTCTTTGGCTAGATCTTAGCATCTACAACAGAAATCGCGGACTTACTGGGTTAGATCTAAGTTTCAGTAGGAAAAACTGATGGCAAAATCTTATCAACTCTAACTCACTCCTGCTGACTGGCTATCCGCATCGCCCATTGCACAGCCGGGGGTAAATTTACATCATTGACCATAGTTTGATGATCACTCATCCCCTGGGTATACTTGCTATCAATATAGCGACGTAGTTTGGTACGCAGTTGCCGACTGTCGATCGCCTGTAACACCTGCACTGCCGATTGATAGCGATCGGTTAAAGATATCCGAATCATTTTGTCGATGATATCGGCTAAGTCTTCACTGATCTGCACTTCCGATCGCCAGCGAACTTCCGAAGTGCGAGGATCTACTGTGAAGTAAATTGGCTCTTTGCCAGTGAGGAGAAAAATACAGGTCATGCCTAGAGCATAAATATCACTGGCATAAACTGGCTGTCCAGAAATCTGCTCAGGTGGAGCGTAGCCAGGAGTGCCGATCGCCTTGATGGTCAAGCGTTTATCGTCTTGATGTGAACCTTCTCGATCGGCCACTGCCCCAAAATCAATAAGTACTAGCCGATTATCGGTAGGGCAATGAATAATATTTTGGGGCTTAATATCTCGATGAATCAACCGACAGCTATGAACATAAATAAGGAGGTGCAGCATTTCTGCCAAAAAATCTTGAACTTCGGCCTCGGTTTTGGTGGTTTGCGCACGAATAGCTGCAAAAAGAGTATCACCGGGAATATATTCTTGCACCAAATACATTTCACCATCTTTGCGAAAGTAATCGATCAGTAAAGGAATTTGACTATGGCTGCCCAAATAGCTCAGAGTGCGGGCTTCTACATAAAAACGCCACTTGGCGATCGTCAACAGAGCCGGATTGGTAAACTTGGGTACCAAGTGCTTAATTACACAGAGGGGCTGGCCAGGTAAATAAACATTACGCGCTAGGTAAGTAATGGCAAAACCACCTCTGCCCAAAATTTTAAAAATTTGATACCGATTCGCTAACAGCCCTTCATCATCAGCTAAGTCACCGCTTTCTATCGGATATTCGATACTATCAGAAAGGAAAAGGGAACTGCCTGCTAATGGTTGAGTAGGAATAGAGCTAGACATGGAGACATACCCACGAAAACTAAAAAAACTGGGTAAACGGCAAATTGGCAGTTATCGGTCAACAGCACCATTGAGATAAAAAAATAAATCAATAGACCACACACTTTTGATATTTTCTCCTAAATATCAAGGAGATTATGATGAAAGGGTTGAATTCGGCTAAAATACTGATTCAAATCATTCTGGAGCAATAGCTCATGTCTAATCTTGATTCTTTACAGGCGGCTTTTTCTCAGCGTCGAGCTTTGAAAGTAATTAGTGGCTTAAACAACTTCGATGCCGGACGAGTAGCAGCAGTGGTAAAAGCTGCCGATCGGGGTAATGCCACATTCATCGACATTGCAGCCAGTCCTCAGCTAGTGAAAATGGCTAAGCAGCTTACTAACTTACCTATTTGCGCCTCGGCTGTTGATGCGGAGCTATTGGCGGCAGCAGTAGCGGCCGGTGCTGATTTGGTAGAAATTGGTAACTTCGATAGTTTTTATGAGCAGGGTATTAAGTTTGAAGCGGCTGAGGTGATTGCTTTAACCCAAGCCACTCGTAAGCTGTTGCCAACCACTCTACTATCTGTGACCGTACCCCATATTTTAGCGTTAGATCAACAGGTGGAGCTAGCTCAAACCTTGGTATCTTTGGGTGCCGATATCATTCAAACAGAAGGTGGTACTAGTGCTAATCCTCTCCACCCTGGTACTTGGGGCTTAATCGAAAAAGCTGCGCCTACTTTGGCCGCCACGATCGAAATTGCGCGGGCAGTGAGCGTACCGGTGCTCTGTGCCTCAGGAATCTCTAGTATTACAGCACCTTTGGCGATCGCCGCTGGAGCTGCCGGTGTGGGAGTTGGCAGCGCCATCAATAAGCTCGATGATGAGCTAGCGATGATTGCCACCGTGCGCAGCTTAGTAGATGCTTTGACTACCTCTACCTACAAGAGTGCGGCTTTGAGGGCATAGGTGACTCGCTCTTGTTCTGCGGCAGTAATTTCTGGGAACATCGGAATCGACAATACCTGATGGGAGACTTCTTCGGTAACGGGGAAGTCTCCTGGCTTGTAGCCCAGGTCTTTGTAGACTGCTTGCAAATGCAGAGGCAAAGGATAGTAAATCATCGAGATGATGCCAGCTTCTTGCAGCTTTGCCCGCACTGCATCACGGCGGCTGCCGTCGGTGCCGCCTAAAATTCTGAGGGTGTATTGATTCCAGGCCGATTTGCCCGGTGCGGGAGTAGGCTGGGGCAGAATGATATCGGGGATATCCCTGAGGAGCTGCTGGTATCGATCGGCCACGGCTTGCCTGCCCGCAGTCCATTTATCTAGGTAGCGCAGTTTAATAGATAGTATGGCTGCTTGCACCGCGTCTAACCGACTGTTGATGCCTACAACTTCGTGATAGTAGCGCATTCGACTGCCGTGCTCCCGGTACATCCGAGCATCAGCCGCCCAAGTTGGATCATTGAGCGTAATGGCTCCGCCGTCGCCGCAACCACCCAAGTTTTTGGTAGGGAAAAAGCTAAAACAGCCCACATGGCCAATGCTGCCGGTCTGTTGGCCTGCCCACTCAGCGCTAGCAGACTGGGCACAGTCTTCGATGACTTTCAGGTGATGACTGTTGGCGATCGACATCAGCGCAGTCATGTCTACTGGTCTGCCAAACAAATGCACAGGCATAATTGCTTTGGTCTGGGGCGTAATGGCCGCAGCAATTTTGTTTAAGTCAATGTTATAGGTGTTGGGATCAATATCTACCAAAACTGGCTTTGCACCAGCCGCGCTAATCATTTCGGCAGTGGCAATGAAGGTAAAAGGGGTGGTGATTACTTCGTCACCCGCGCCAATTCCCAAAATCTTTAAGGCCAAATACAAAGCGTCAGTACCAGAGTTGCAGCCTACGGCATCAGCAGTGCCCACATATTTGGCAAATTCTTGCTCGAACGCTTGCACTCCCGGCCCGCCGATATACGCACCAGAGGCCAGCACAGAGAGCACAGCGGCATCTATTTCGGCTCCGATCGCCTGATATTGTCGTTTGAGGTCTAGGGGGGGGATGGTACTCACTATGTTTGCGTCCGAAAATATGTAAACTATTTTAACCGTGGCTAACCCACAATTGAGTACTCGTGGAAAAATTACCTGAATTAAGTTTGACCGATTTGGCAGTGATGGGTGGCTTGGTGGCGGTGGCTGCTGGGTTACTGCTGTGGTTAAGGATGAAGCTCATTGGGCAATTGTTCCTCTCGGTGGCGCGAGCCGCTCTGCAAGTTTTGATGCTGGGGATCTTTTTTAGTCTGATTTTGCGCACTGCACAGCCCTGGGCGAGTGAGATCGGTTCCCTTGTCTTAATATTTGTGGTAGCAGTGGCCACTAGCAGTCGGTTAGGGAAATCTTGGCGGCAGTTGTTACCGCTGATTTTTGGGATATTTTTGCTGAGTACTGGGTTAGTGCTGGGGTATGTTTATCTGCTGGTGGGTCGTGGGCAGATTTCGATCGGCTATTTGCCCATGTTAGTTGGCATTTTAATGGCGGCTAGTCCGCCCGTGACTATTACAGTGGGTCAAAGGTTTTTAGAATCTTTACTGCAGGAGCAGGAGGCGATCGAAACTCGTTTGAGCTTAGGAGCGACTGGCCATCAATGGTTGCAGGTATACCAGCGCCAAGCTCTGTACCAAAGCCTCCAACCGGCGCTGCAAACTCTGGCTTTGACTGGTCTGGTGACAGTACCAAGCTGGATGGCTGGAGCGATGTTAGCGGGGATGACTCCGCTGTTAGCGGCAGCTTATCAGGTAGTGCTATTGGTGACGATTATGACCCACCAAATTTTGACTGGGGTGCTTTTGCTGATAGGCATAAGTAAACTTTGCTGCGATGAGGCTGGCCGATGGCGCAGCCTGACCAAAAATTAATGCTTCTTGTTTTTTCTCATTTCTTGCAAGATGTGAATTGCTGAAGGAATAAAAGATAGCAAAATTACGCACAAAGTAATTAATATCAGATATTTTTCAACATTTCCTTTGCCGACAGCCTTTTCTAATGCTTCGCCAGCAAAATATCCCAGGAGATTGAGGCCAACTGCCCACAAAAATCCACCCACAATGTTGTAGGTCATAAATGTTTTGTACTTCATGGCCGCAGCGCCAGCCACAATCGGTGCAAAAGTCCGCACAATCGCCACAAATCGCGCGGCAACCACTGCTAATGGCCCTTTTTTATCATAGAAATCTTGGGCAGCAATCAGGTATTTTTTCTTGAATACTACGGAGTCTTCTTTTTCAAATAGGCCACGACCATACTTTCTGCCCGTGTAATAGCCCACATTGTCACCCAAAACTGCCGCCACAAAACTGCCAAAGCACATTACAGCAATACTCCAAATTCCTGGATTGGCGTAACATAAAAAGCCGGTGGTCAGCAACAAACTATCGCCGGGTAGAAAAAAACCAAAGAAGAGTCCAGACTCAGCAAAGATCACAAACCATATTGGTAGGTAACTCCAATAGCCCAGGGTTTTCATCAACCACTCAATCTTTGCTTGAATATCTAAATCCATGATCATTCCTCACCCTAAAAAATACGTACAAATAGCCAAACCATTTTAGTTGAAAGGAACTGCCGCTTCCTGCAAAATAGTATTAATTATTAACTTGATTACTTATTAACTTTGTTGGTGCTACGCACAGCCACATAAAATAACCCAACTGTTAGGGGAATACTCAGGGCTAGAATGGTTCCAGTGATGGTGGTGCCATATTCTGGTGTGCCAGAAGTCAGCTCAAATACCGAACCCACAGCAGCGATCGCTGTAATACAGGCTCCTAACAGACAAATGCTCCCCAAGGGGGTGTAATTAAACACTAACTAACTCCTGAACTAACGGGTTGAACGGCTTGAATAGAAAGACCATGCTTTTTCAATTCGGCGGTGAGGGTGAGGCTGTCATCGATGCGATCGACAAACAACACGCCGCTGAGATGATCCATTTCGTGCTGAATAATTCTGGCCAAAAAGCCGTCGGTTTTGAGGTGGCAAGGACGACCGTTTTCGTCTTTATAAGAAATTTCTACGGTTTCTGGGCGCTCTACATGCATGTACACGCCAGGAACGCTTAAGCAGCCTTCTTGGTCTTTGGCTAAGACTTTGCCACAATTTTTGACTTCTGGATTAATCAAAATCAGCGGTGGTATTGCCGGATTCTCTGGCTCACTGTCGATTACAATCAATTGCTTATTGATACCTACCTGGGGGGCCGCTAAGCCCACTCCGTCGGCAGTGTACATAGTTTGGAGCATCTGCACCACCGTTTGACGCAGTTCATCATCAACTTTGTTGACTCGTTTAGCTGGCTGCCGGAGTACCCGATCGCCTAACTTATGAATGCTGAGGGGCGATTTATCTAATTTTTTCTTTTCTACCAGAATCTGCACGGCCATATAGAGCGGATGGGGGATGAAGTGATTAGTTTCTACAATTCTTTACGATTCTATCATCCCCTCAGCCCCAGAGCTAGGCTATCTGGCATGAACAGCGGCAATGCCTGGAGCATAGGATTCTATTACCTTACCGGTAGCAGCACAGGTGACTAACAGATAGTCACAAGCCGGACATTGGCTGCGTACTAGTTCTAAGTCTGGGATGTAATGACGCTCTGCTCGATCGCTGCCGCAGTTAGAACAATTGATTTTGTGGTTTCGCATATTTTTTTGATCTCCGGAAGAGGCGAGTGGTGTGGGGAGGGTGAAGCAGGTAAAGGCCGTAAGTTAAAAACTACGATCCCATCAGGGATCGATCTAAAACCACACAGTATCCACGAATTCATATCCTTCCATTAATCCATAAATCTTCTGAATACCATTGGAAAATATTATTAAGAAAATAAAAACCCCTCGCTTCAGCGAAGGGTTTTTATCTTAGAAATCCAAAGGATTTCACTAAAATTCTTACAAAGCGTTGCCGCGAGGCAGAACTTCTTCAGGGAAAGCAAACTGCTCATGAGGCTGATCTTGAGGAGCCATCCAAGCGCGAATACCTTCGTTCAACAAGATGTTCTTGGTGTAGAAAGTTTCAAACTCAGGGTCTTCAGCAGCACGTAACTCTTGAGAAGTGAAGTCGTAGGCGCGGAGGTTTAAAGCCAAACCAACAATGCCCACAGAACTCATCCACAGACCAGTTACTGGTACAAACAGCATAAAGAAGTGCAACCAACGCTTGTTGGAGAAAGCAATTCCAAAAATCTGAGACCAAAAACGGTTAGCAGTAACCATCGAATAGGTTTCTTCAGCTTGAGTAGGTTCAAACGCCCGGAAGGTATTGGGGTTTTCGCTATCTTCAAACAAGGTGTTTTCTACAGTGGCACCGTGAATCGCACAGAGTAAAGCGCCACCCAGAATACCGGCTACGCCCATCATGTGGAAGGGGTTGAGCGTCCAGTTGTGGAAGCCCTGCAAGAACAAGATGAAGCGGAAGATTGCGGCCACTCCAAAAGAAGGAGCGAAGAACCAACCAGATTGACCCAATGGGTAAAGTAAGAAAACGCTGACAAATACCGCGATCGGGCCAGAGAAAGCCAGAGCGTTGTAAGGACGAATTCCGACCAGGCGAGCAATTTCAAACTGACGCAGCATGAAGCCGATCAAGCCGAAAGCGCCATGCAGAGCCACAAATGCCCACAGACCACCCAACTGACACCAGCGAGTGAAATCACCTTGAGCTTCTGGACCCCACAAAAATAGCAAGGAGTGACCCAAGCTGTTGGGAGGAGTAGATACTGCTACGGTTAGGAAGTTAGCACCTTCGAGGTAGCTAGAAGCCAAACCGTGGGTGTACCAAGAGGTAACAAAAGTGGTACCGGTCATCCAGCCGCCTAAAGCCAAAAAGGCTGTAGGAAACAGCAAAATGCCAGACCAGCCCACAAATACGAAGCGGTCTTTCTTGAGCCAGTCATCAAGAACGTCAAACCGTCCCCGCTCCTGGCCTCTATCTAATGCAATGGTCATGTTCTAGGTCCCTTGCGTGATTGAGAATTATTTTAAATTTGGATAGATATAATTTCTATTCTTTAACAAAATTAGCAGAAAATTTACAATTTGACACGTTTAATCTGCGCTAAATCGGTGCTTACCGGAGCCAGCATGAGCTAAAAGTGTCTACTGGCAAGGGTTTGAATAGAATTATAAAGAAAATATTAACCGAGAATGTTTTTCTCATACACCATAAAAAATACCCACCAACTGCGGTCAGGGAGTATTTTTTGCTTTTCTTATTTTAAGCGGGCGGTGGGAATCGAACCCACAACAACAGCTTGGAAGGCTATGGTTTTACCACTAAACTACGCCCGCGCAATCAGTTAACACAGCATATCATAAGAAGACAACGGGAGGCAAGGGTGCCTCCGATTGCTTGCCTGATCACACCAACATCATGGGTTTGATGGTGCCGGAGGGCTGCTTGAGGCTAGCCTCACTGTAGCTGCTCCAGAAGCTAGCAAATTCCCGTGCTTTAGATTCCCAATCTGGATGAATTTTATACATTCGACGAGGACGACCTCGGCCTTCAACTTTTTTCCAGTAGCCAGAAATCATGCCAGAGCCTTCCAGAAACTTGATGGCGCTATATAGCACCGTATCTGAAAGCCGGAAAGTTTCGGAGTCTTTTTCTAGGCGAGAAATCAACTCGGTGCCGTAGGAATCGCCATCCATCAAAACAGCCAGGATGTAGCAAACCGCTAGTTCTTGGTTTAGATAAAGTGGCGGTGGATTTTGAAAGAAGCGGTAAATGTCATCAAATTTCATAGTTTTGACCACTAGAATGCTTTAGAGTACTGAAATCTTGGGTAGGTATAATCATCGTAGCGATTAGCCTCACACACCCCTTCTCAAACAGCATCGATCTCAGCCTACTGTTTAGCTCAATAAATTTGCCAAACCGTAACTCTACTTATTCGCGATCTAGCTATTTTTACTGCCGATCGGTTTTAATACTTAGACTGAGTGGATGCCTGTTTTAAGGTTAGCTCGATTATCCTTCCCCTTGGGGAATTTCTATATATACTTTTCTTTCGATTTGTTGAAAATATCATGACAGAATCTCTTAACAATAGTTCAACTCCGGTAGCCGCTAAAAAAATTGCGTCTAACTTGCGCTTCGCTGGCCGCTTTGGTCTGTTGGGACAATTGATACCAGCAGTGGTTTCTGGGCTGTCATTATTGATTGCGATCGCCTGGACAGCAGCCAGTAGAAATCCGGCAGGGATCGGTACCGATCGAAATACCGGCGGGGGATTAGTCTTCACAGTTTTATCCCTAGCGCTGGCTTTTGCGGGGGTTTTTTGGTTTCTGCGATACAGTTTATCTGCGCGGAAATTTGCTGATGCCAATACTCGACCCCGTAAAGCAGATACGGTGAAGTTGATTCAGGTGGGATCTGTGATTAATATTATTGGCTTGGCGCTAGCAATTTTAGGAGCACAAGGTCTGATTTTGAGCCTATTTGGTAAATCTTTGGCGCTGATTAATCCTTTCGCTCTTAGCCAGGTGATGAATAGCGGCTCGACTATGGCGAATATTACAATTCAACCAATGGAAATGCTAGAAGTGTTGGCTAATACCCAGAGTATTTTTGCTCACTTCATTGGCTTGATTTTTTCTTTGTGGCTGCTGAATGGTATTGCGAAGCAGAGCGCCTAGATTATTTGTGGCAGGCGGCACAAAAACCACGTACCACTACTTCATAAGTCTGGGCTTGCAGCTCGGGCTTGATTTTTTGTAAATCTAACTCAGCGAAAGTTTGCCAGGGTAGGTCTTCGATCGAGCCACAGCTATTACAGCAAAAATGATGGTGAGGATGTACATTGGCATCATACCGACTCATGCCTGCTTCGATGTGTACTTCTCTAATGAGTCCGGCAGTCTGTAATGCTTGTAGGGCACTGTACACAGTTGCTTGAGAAGAAACCGGTCCTTGGGCATTGAGATCTAGCAACAGCTTATCGACGGTGGGATGATCTTTGCGATCGAGTAAGTTGCGATACACTGCAAAACGCTGGGGTGTAACCCGCAGCCCGCGATCTTTCAAAATTTGGACAATACCATCAGGCGAAATGTTCATATCTATCCAGCTTGGAGATATTCTGATTCTTAATTATAGATCTTCCATGATGAGAATGGCTGTAAAATAAAGTTTATTTTTATCCTTGACTTATCTTTACATCAGAATTATTCTGAGATATGTACAGATTACAAAAAACATTCACTTAAGAGATCTACTATGGCTGTAATTACTCACGTTCCTGATGTAACCTTTAAGACCCGTGTTAGAGATGAATCCATAGGTGGTGATAACCCTTTTCGCTGGCAAGATGTCACAACGAAAGACCTGTTTGCAGGCAAGAGAGTTGTAGTCTTCTCCCTGCCCGGTGCTTTTACCCCTACTTGTTCGACTTCTCACCTGCCCCGCTATGAAGAGCTATATGACGAAATCAAGGCTCAGGGCGTAGATGCAGTAATCTGCATTTCAGTGAATGATGCATTTGTGATGTACCAATGGGGTAAGAGCCAAGGTGCGAAAAATGTCTTCTTGTTGCCTGACGGTAGCGGCGAGTTTTCGCGCAAGATGGGAATGTTGGTGGATAAGAGCAATCTTGGTTTTGGGATGCGTTCTTGGCGTTATTCTATGGTGGTCAAAGACATGGCGATCGAAAAGATTTTTGCTGAAGCTGGCTACAGTGACAACTGCCCTACCGACCCCTTTGAAGTATCTGATGCCAACACCATGCTGGCTTACTTAAAAAGCGCTAAGTAACAGTTAAAATTCAATGCTGACACCGCCCCACATTTCCTATATTTACTGAGGTCAATATGAGCTACGACTACGATTTATTGGTAATTGGGGCTGGGTCTGGCGGCATTGCCACCGCCCGCCGCGCCGCCGAATACGGGGCAAAAGTGGCGGTGATTGAATACGATCGACTGGGTGGCACCTGTGTAAATCGCGGCTGCATCCCCAAAAAATTGATGGTCTACGCTTCTCACTTTCCAGGACTGATGGCAGAGGCCGTAGGCTATGGCTGGGGTAAAGTAGAGAGCAAACTAGACTGGCCACAGATGGTTGAGAAAGTCCATGGTGAGACAGTCCGACTGAATGGCATCTACCAAAGAATGTTAGATAACTCTAAGGTGGAAGTGATTACCGGAGTTGGTTCGTTTGTAGATAGCCACACGGTGGCAGTTGGCGACAAAAAATATACCGGCGAGCGAATTTTGATTGCGGTAGGCGGAGAACCAATTAAACCGGCAGTATTAGGCATAGAACATGCTTTAACTTCCGATGAGATTTTTAACTTACCCACGCAGCCCAAAAAACTAGTTGTTTTGGGCGGTGGCTATATTGGTTCTGAATTTGCCAGTATTTTTAATGGTCTGGGCAGTGAAGTCACCCAGCTCATTCGCAGTGACCTAATTTTGCGCGGCTTTGATCAAGAGTTACGAGAAGAAGTCCAAGCTGGCATGATTAATCACGGCATCAACATTCGTCATTCAATTGAGCTGCTGGCGATCGAGCGAGTAGCTGAAGGCGTACTGGTGAAAATTAAAACTGGCGACTCGATCGAAACCCTGGAAGCTAATGCTTTGGCCTTATCAGCGTTAGGTCGCAAACCCCGCATTGATAAATTAGGACTAGAAAATACTCAAGTAACCGTGCAAAATGGTGCAATAGCAGTAGATGAATACAACTGCACCAGCGAAAAGCATATTTACGCGGTGGGTGATTGCCTCGATCGCATTGAACTTACTCCAGTGGCCATCAATGAAGGCCGAGCATTCGCTGATACGGTTTTTGGCAACAAGCCGCGTTTGATGTCTTATACCAATATTCCTACGGCAATTTTCACCCATCCAGAGGCTGCAACCGTGGGTTTAACTGAAGCAGAGGCCAAAGAGCAATATGGCGAAGATGCCATCAAGGTCTATCGCAGTAAGTTCCGGCCAATGTACTACGTACTACCAGACAAACAAGAAAAGACTCTGATGAAGCTGGTGGTAGAAATTGCTACCGATAAGGTATTGGGTGCTCATATGGTGGGCGACCATGCCGCAGAAATTATTCAGGGCGTAGCGATCGCCGTCAAAATGGGTGCCACCAAGGCCAACTTTGATGCTACCGTTGGCATTCATCCTAGTTCTGCCGAAGAATTTGTGACTATGCGGTAGTGATCATTTAAGTTTCCACAAATAGCCCACTGCGACCAAAAGCCTCCTCGGCGGCGGTAAAAGCAGGTGCTTCATCGACAGTGTTCGGGTCAAAAAAGTAAGTTTCTTGGAGAAATCGTCCATTAATGATCGATGACTCCAGCTTATTGATATGGTCTTGAGCGATTTGGCAGGCTTTGGTGAGGCTGGCCAGATCGCCTTGATTGAGTAGTTGCTGTAGCTCTAAGCGAATACTAGCTAAGCGAGAGACTGGCCGCAGTAGTCCATAAATTCGATATAGTCGATCGGTGGCAATAGTGGCTTGTTGGAGGGCGTTGGCTCGGGCTAACTCTGAATCTAAGCTAGGCCAATGGCGCGTGGTGTAAAAGGCTTGTTCATCTTGGTGATACCATTCTTCGGAACGGGCGATCGAAGCTGAAACAGTATTGTGCAGTTTCCAGAAAAACAAGCGCAAGGTTGCACCATCAACTACCGTAGCTAATTTGTCATCGATCGACATGTTGAAGTTTCCTCCTCCAGAGGATTGACCCAGCAGTAAATATTCTACCGGATACATATCGACTTCTTTGTTTTGCACAACGTAAGCATTGAGGTGATGACGACAATAAGGGCAAGGGTATAGACTAGCAAATAGCTTAAAGAAACTCTTGAACAAATTGGTGCAAGTAATTTGTCGATCGAGGGGTTTGGTATCGATAATTTCGGCGGTAGTATGAAAAAATCGCCAGACTGCTGGACCCAAATAATAAGGAAAACTCACCCGCATTTGCGAGTCTTTGATATCGTTGCGGCCAAGATAAACATCAATGAAAGCCACATACTGAGATAACACCCCCGATTCTCGGCCAAATTCTATCCGTTCTCGACGTTTTTGTACTCCATTGAGATAGTGATGAGTTAAGCGCCAAGCTTGTTGAACGGTCAATTTTTGGGCTGGGGTAAGACCAGTAAAATTGGCAGAGACATCTTCACCATAGCGATCGAATTCGCCAGCGGCTTTGGTGGATGCGTACCATTCATTTAACTTTGCTTCGTCGGGGATGGTGTTAGCTGGTAAATCTGCTGCGGTGCTGACACTAAAGGCGGTCAATAGCTTGGGCATAAAGTCTTCGTACCAATAAGCCACCGGCATCATGGCACCATCGATGGTTTCTAGTGAATTGGTCAGAATTACTCGCTGCCACTGTTGCAAATAAGCTTGCGGATTTTCACCTGCCGGGATTGAGGCCGGAGTAAATTCTTGTTCAAGTTCTTGCTTGCGCAACCGGTTCAGTTCGTTGAGAGCTAATACTCCTTCGATAATATCTCCTACTTGCAAACGTTGTTTTTTCATGGTGATGGCAAATTCCACCCCAGCAGCAAATTTTTCGCGGGCATTGGCCGATTTGCTGCGGGCAGCTAACATGGCTTCTGCCTCAGCTAACATTGCTGGTGTTTTGCTTAGGTTTGGCCAATCGTTGATCCGAGCTTCTGAACGAGCATATTCTGCGTTAATAGATTGCACGACGGCATCTAATAAGGGGTAACAAGCTGGTTCTACGATATTTAATTCTTTATATAAATCGATCGATGTTTGGACAAAAGCCACGAAATCACTAATGCGATAGGGTAAGCTTTTGACTTGCAGATGAGTTTCATGATTGGCTGAGAAGCTCTCCCGAAAACAACGATAAGCTGCCCCTTGGATTAATCTGAACATGCCGATTTGCATTTGAAACCGAGAAGTCCCTCGATTTTTTTCGTCTGGAGATTGCGATGTTGTTGAATCTGGCACTGAGTCTACAGTGGTGTCTGGTTTGATAGGTAATGAGTTTGTATTTATGGCAGGACTGGTGTCTTCGCTACTGATCGATGGCTCTGGGATCTGCTCTGCTTTGGGTTTAGCAGCTTGAGTTTCGGGGGGCAGTATTTGGCAAAATTCGGTAAAGCCGATCGAGCCATCGCCATCTTCATCAACTTCTTTAACTAAGGCGTTTAGCTCTGCATCAGTCAGGCCAAACTGGCTCATGACGCTCTGCATTTCGTGGGCGGTAATGTGGCCGCTGTGATCTTTATCAAATATGCTAAATGCCAGCTCTAGGCGGCTGCGTTGATCGCCTTGTTTGGCAATCATCAGAGTTTTGAATTCCTCGAATTCAATGCTGCCCGATCGATCAATATCTACTTCTTTAATCAGGTCACGGAGTGCGGTTTCGCTCAGTGATTGTCCTAAAGATTTTAATACTTCGCCTAGTTCGATGGCAGAGATAGCACCACTATTGTCTGTATCAAAAATGCTGAAAGCTGCCCACAGTTTTTCAACTTCAGTTTTATTTAATAGCATTTTAAACCTCAACAGAAAATCGCTTCATTATATCAAATTGATGTGTCTGAATTTGTTAGATAGTTTTGCTGAAGTAAAAGGCTGTCAAAATCTGAGACTATTAGTGAGTGTTTATTTCTAAGAATTTGCTGATGAAGCCATATCAAAGAATTGCGATCGAAGAATGTCAGGAACCCCTGTTACCCCTATATGGCGAAGAGTTTGCCTTGGTAACACCCCATGCTTACATGGCCTGTGGCGCAGACTATGGTGGAAAATCGCCGTACTTTTTGCGCCAGGGATCGATCGATCGCTTGCGTCAGGCTCAGCAGCATTTACAAGTTTTGCGACCGGGCTGGCGACTGCAAATCTTTGATGCCTATCGACCAGTAGAAGTGCAGCAGTATATGGTGGATTACACTTTTAAGCAGGTTTTAGTTGAACGGGGCTTAGAAAATTTAAGACTTGCACCTGATCAGGCTGAGGAAATTTGGCAACAGGTGTATCAAATTTGGGCAATTCCTAGCTTTGACCTAGAGACACCGCCGCCCCATAGTACCGGAGCGGCGATCGATCTCACTTTGCTAGATGCTGAGGGGAATGTAGTAGATATGGGATCACCGATCGATGAAATGTCTGATCGATCGCGGCCTAACCATTTTGCTACCGACCCTGAGGGACAAGTCTTTCATGAGCATCGAGAAATCCTGCGACAAGCAATGAATGCGGCTGGTTTTGAGCGGCATCCAGGAGAATGGTGGCATTTTTCTTGGGGGGATCAGCTCTGGGCTTGGATCTGTCAAGAGAATAATGGAGTGGGATCAGTGGTAGCTCGTTATGGTAGGTTTATCGAATAGTCAGTTCCGTTTTTGCCATGCGCGTATACGTCATTTTGTTCAACGCTCGTACCGATAATGAAGGTATTCATTCTGTGCGTGCCGAAGGTCACGACCTCATTTATATGTTTGCCGATGAAGATGATGCCACTCGTTACGCCATGATGTTGGAGGCTCAAGATCTTCCTACACCTGCGGTGGAGCCGTTGGACTCGCAGGAGATCGAAGAATTTTGCGCCGATAGCAACTATGAATGTGTGCTGATTGAACAAGGTATGCTGGTGGTGCCGCCCGAGAATAATTTGACTGATACCGATTGGCAGGCCGATGGTCAGCATCGGAAGACCGCTGAGACTGCGGATGAAGATGCCAGTAGTGACGTAGACTACGATCGAATTCGTCGTCAATTGGAAGGATTACTTTAAATGCCAGAGTCAACTCAACAACCAGACCAGACTCCAATCCAGCCTTCAGCGCAAAGGGGGTACTTGACCACCGAACAGGTCAATGAGCGCAGCAAAAACCTCGATCGACTCAGTGCGATCGAATTAGTAGATTTATTTAATACCGAAGATAATCAGACCATTACAGCCATTGCTGGTGCTAGAGAAGAACTGGCCAAGGTGATTGAGGCTACGGCTGCTGGGATGCGCCAAGGTGGTCGGCTGTTTTACATCGGCGCGGGGACTAGTGGCCGCTTGGGCGTATTAGATGCCGCCGAATGTCCGCCAACTTTTTGTACTCCGCCAGAAATGGTGCAGGGGATTTTAGCTGGAGGCGATGGAGCCTTGGTGCGCAGCTCAGAAGGTTTGGAAGATATTGCTGCCGATGGGGCACAGGCGATGGTCGATCGGGGTGTGGGCACCAACGATGTCTTGGTGGGGATCGCGGCTGGGGGGACTACACCTTACGTCCATGGCGCTTTAAAAGCCGCCAAAGAGCGGGGGGCGACCACGGCGTTTATTGCCTGTGTGCCGCTAGCACAGGTTCCGGCTCAGGCCGATATCGAAATTAGACTACTGGTTGGGCCAGAGATTTTGACTGGTTCTACCCGGCTTAAGTCTGGGACAGTGACTAAAATGGCGCTGAATATTATTTCTACAGGTGCGATGGTGCAACTTGGCAAAGTTTATGGCAACCGCATGGTAGATGTGGCTGTCACTAATTCTAAGCTGCACGATCGAGCCATCCGCATGTTGGCAGATTTGGCTGAAATTGATTACCAGGCTGCCACTGAGTTACTAGAAGCTGGTGATCGATCGGTAAAGGTTTCGCTACTGATGCACTGGACTGGCGTAAGCCAAGCCCAAGCTAAGCAGCTATTGCAAGATCAGCAAGGGCAGTTGAGACAGGCTAGGGCTGCTGCCTCAAACCCCACCTAATTGCTACAACAAGGATGAAGATGGTTGGCCGCTGAGCGCTGTTGCCCGCTCGCGGTCACGATTCTCCCCCATATCATGGTCGATCGTCAGTCGCTCCGGCTTACAACGTTTGACTACTGCCTGAATGCCTTGAGCAGATTCGTTTTCTAGGTCTTCGATATGACCTTTCATGGCTGACTCTGCCTCCTTTACGTCGGCAAAAGGGCCAAAGTAGTAAGTGCATTTGGGCTGTGTGGTAGAGACTTCGATCCACCATGCTTGGCCCAAAAAATCTAGGGTATTAGTCCAGATCTCGCCGATCTTCCCGAGCTTCATTGGCATTTTTCTATTTAAATCAAATTTACAATAAATGTTGACAAGGAAAAAGATTTTCCCCTCTGCAAAGTTTGCCAACCGAATCAATGACAGTAGAAAGTTATTAGATCAAAATCATCTAGTAAAAGTACCTACTTGCCTTTGCCTGGGCGGTTCTTCGCAGATGCCTTTATGAATAATGGGGGGGAATCAGTCTAGAGTCAACCTCAATATTCACCAAACTTCATAAGAATCACCATCTAAGGCACAATCTTTAGTTTGTTTTAACAAAATAATCCGATTTCTCATCTATGAAAGGTATAACCTGCAACACTTTGCTGCTTGGTCGATCGATTTAGATTAAATTTTGAAAACTCCACCCGCCGAAGCAGATGAAGTTTCAAATAGTTTTATGCTAGCTGAGCCGATTCGATTTACTTATAGTCTGATCCGATTTGACCATCGCTGGCGTTGGATCTCGTACAGAGCCATTGCCGCTGCGGTCGCCGCATTCAGGCTGGCGGTTTTGCCCGAAAGCGGGATCGAGATCAAGAAATCGCAGGTGTTTTCGGTAAGTAAACTGAGTCCTTCACCTTCTGCTCCGATAACTATAACGACTGGCCCAGTAAATTTGACATCGTGGATAGCCGTCGGAGCCGTAGCCACTGTGCCATAGATCCAGAATCCGGCTTCTTTGAGTTCTTGCAGAGCACGGCTAAGGTTTGTGACTCTGGCAACCGGCAGATGCTCTAGCGCCCCGGCTGCGACCTTCTGGACGCTGCTAGTGATCCCTACCGCTCGTCGCTGGGGAATCACTAAACCCTGGACTCCCAGGGCTTCGGCAGTACGCACCATTGCCCCTAAGTTTTGGGGATCAGTTAAGCTATCGGCAACCAAAATCACTGGCTGCTCGTTACCTTCTTTGGCTTTGGTAATAAGTTCTGTCAGATCCCAATAGTGGTAAGGGGCAACTTGGGCCACGATCCCTTGATGATTGCCGCCATCGCAAAGCTGATGCAAGCGACGCACATCTACTTCGTCTACTACTGTACCGGTGCCTTTGGATTCGGTAACTAGTAGATTAAATTGGGGATCGTAGCGGAGTTTGGGGAGCAACCAAATGCGATTGATTTGCCGACCGCTTTCTAATGCGCTTAATACCGAATGCTTACCGTAGATAAAATCTTCGGAAGCTTGTTCTAGTGGTGCCGAAGATTCTTGGGCGTTGAGTTGTTCAAAATAAATGGTGTCGCCTTCTACTTTGTCCTTCCCAGCATATCTCTGGTCTCCATAAGGTTTTCGAGGCTCTTTGTCTCTCTGGAATCCCCCATCATCAAAGGATCTACGTGGTGCCCGATCATCACCACCAAACCGACTATCGCCAAAAGACTTGCGCGGTGCGCGATCACCTTTGGTGTAAGGGGAGCTATCGGTTGGGTTAAACGGCTTTCGATCGCTAAAGGGTTTGCGGGCTGGCCGATCTCCTTGAAATCCGCCATCATCAAAGGATCTGCGTGGTGCTCTGTCATCGCCACCGAAGCGACTGTCACCAAAAGATTTACGCGGAGCACGATCGTTTGGATTAAACGGCTTGCGATCTGGACGATCTCCACCTCCAAATGGTTTTCTGGCTGGCCGATCTCCCTGATATCCACCGTCATCAAAGGATCTACGGGGCGCTCTGTCATCGCCACCAAAAGGTTTGCGCGGTGCTCGATCTGTGGGATTAAATGGCTTGCGGGGACGATCGGAGAATCCACCATCTCTGTCGCCAAAGGATTTACGTGGTGCTCGATCTGTGGGATTAAATGGCTTGCGGGGACGATCGGAGAAGCTGCCATCTCTATCGCCAAAAGATTTGCGTGGTGCCCGATCGTCTCCACCGAATCGTCTATCGCTGTCAAAGGATTTTTTTGGCCGATCTGAGAAGTTGCCTTCTCTATCGCCAAAAGATTTACGCGGTGCTCGATCATCCCCACCAAAGCGCCGATCGCTAGGTGCGCCACCGTCGCGGTTAAAAGGCTTACGTGGTGGTCGATCATCGCCGCCGAATCTGCTATCCCGGTCAAAAGATTTGCGCGGTGCCCGGTCGTTAGGATTAAATGGCTTGCGGTCGCTCTCAAATTTACGAGCTGGACGGTCTGAGAAGTTACCACCTGAGAAATTACCACCGTCTCTGTCACCAAAAGATTTGCGGGATGGTCGGTCGTCGCCGCCAAATCTGCTATCCCGGTCAAAAGATTTACGCGGTGCACGGTCGGCGAAGCTATCGTCGCCACCTGTTCCTACTGTTCTGCGGGGCTTGCGTTCACGAAGTGTCTCTGAAAGAGAATCGCGGGGGGTAGTGTCATCAGCACGACGACTACCAAAATTACCACCAGCTTTACGGGGTTTAAAAGGCATAAAAAAATACTCGATCGCTCAAATGTCGATCGGCTTAAAGGGTAGCAGAGACCAAAACTATTTCTGCCAGCAGTGTTTGCAGGCGATGGGGATTGGTGAGGTACAGGTAGCCAATTAATGTTTCAAAACCAGTAGCTTGCTGGTATGTCTCGGGACTGACGCGGCGTGGGCCGCCGCTGGCTGCATTGCGACCGCGTTTGAGCCAAGACAGCTCTAACTCGGTTAACTTGGGCAATAGCAATTCTAAATGACGAGCCTGAGTCTCGGCTCGGACTTGAGCGACCACTTCCTGATGGTAGGAGTGCGGTCTCTTGAGGGGCATTAGTAAGCTGGTGCGTACATATAGCTCGTAAACGGCATCGCCAATGTATGCCAAAGACACTGGCGATACTTGTTGTATGGGTAAAGACAACCCACCAATTGCCGGGAGGTTCGGCCAAATCTCTTCATCCAGATCGGTCACAAAATTAACTAATTAAATAATTAATCGACCATCAAAATTGAATGCCAAGTTGAATGCCAAATCAAATGGTCGATATCATTGTTGTTGAACGGTAGAGTAGAAAACTAGAATGATCGGCGTATTGCTACGGAAGTCACTAATTCTCTAAGCTGCTGGCACATTGGCTAGAGCATCATCCACGGAGGTTTGAATTGATAAGAACTTCTCTAGTCTTACCAATTTGACAGTTTGCATTACCCGAGCATTGGCAATTACTTGCAAAGAACCCTCTATAGATTGGGTTTTTTTGACTAATTTAACCAAAGCTCCCAAACCAGAGCTGTCTACGAAATCGATCTTAGAGAGGTCTAAGATAATATGCGGTGGTCCATCTTCGATGAACTTGCCAACAACTTTTTGAAAAGTCGGCTCCGAAAAAGCGTCTAGCAAACCGGTGAGCCGAAATACCTGACAAGTGTCTTTGAGTTCTCGGGTACCGCGTAGGCTGACTGTCAATGTGAGTGTTTCAGCGATGATCGCCTCCTAACATCTGTCTCTTAGCAGGTCGCATTTAAAATTAGAAAATTGAGCATAGCAAGCTGCTTGATGTTTGTCAATCTCAATACCGAAATTTACGCTAGTTGTGCAACGTAGCTGGTCGGTCATTCATTATGAACATAACGAAAACACCAGTAATCACTACTATGAAACAGCTAATCTTTTAGCTCAGATATGCTTGCTGCTGCCCTTTTGGTCTAGCGGCCTTGACGAGAAGAAAGTTTTTCACACTGAGCCTGAGTTTCGTGTAGCAGTACCTGCAATTTATCGCCAGTTCTCAGGGTATCTGGTACTAAATTTTTGGCCTGCAAGGCCATGTGCAACTGTAGATGCGCTACGTAGTCACTGATTTCTGCCCCTAGGGAGGGATCTTGGTGTGGTGGAATGGTACCGGTTTCCATTAGCCTATAAACCTAATAGCTTTTATAAAGAGAATTTATCACAAGAAACATTATCACTTCTTCGATCGTAAACAACATTTACATTGATCCCCAGCACCAAACAATCTACTTTCCGGGAAACCCGCCCTGTTGCACATCCTGTTGATACGCCTGCACCGCTGCCGTAATAGTGCCCCTCAAATCAACGTAAGCCTTGGCAAAAGGCGGCAACCGATCGCTCAACCCCAACAAATCTGCCGTCACTAACACCTGACCATCACAATACCCCCCGGCTCCAATCCCGATGGTTGGGATCACCAATTTTTCACTAATCTCTTGGGCTAAATCGGCGGGGATATGCTCTAGAACGATCGAAAATGCCCCAGCTTCTTCTAAAGCCACCGCCTCAGCTAAGATGCGCTGTCGATCGACTTCTGTTTTCCCCTGCTGCCGAAACCCCAACTGCTTCGACGATTGGGGCGTTAAGCCCACATGCCCCATCACCGGAATCCCAATCTCTACCAGCCTTGCCACGGTTTCGATCATGCGCGGATGACCACCTTCTAGCTTCACTGCTCCGGCACCAGTCTCTTTTAAGACTCTTCCCGCCGAGATGATAGCTGTAGTTATATTTTGCTGATAGGTTAGAAATGGAAGATCTACCACGACCAAAGCCTGCTCGACTCCGCGCATCACTGCTTGGGCATGGTGAATCATGGTATCTAAGGTCAAGGGTAGGGTGCTGTTGTGTCCTAGAGCCACCATCGCCAAAGAGTCACCTACGAGGATGATGTCTACTCCGGCGCGATCGAGAATTTGGGCGATCGGGTAATCCCAGGCAGTCAGGACTGTAATTTTCTTTTGCTGCTGTTTGTATTGAACTAGTTGACGGATTGTTAGCATGGCGACCGAAGTTGGGCTAGCATGGCGATGGAAATAAGCAGAGAAACTGGCCAGAAAACTGGTAAGAACAATGATCTTAACGGACGCATGGCCGCAACAGCGTGCCTGGGTAGAAATCGATCGAAGTAGACTGGCTCACAATGTGGGTCAGCTTCGCAGTTTGTTAGCACCCGCAACAGCTTTGATGGCAGTGGTGAAGGCCGATGCCTATGGTCATGGCTCGATCGAAGTCGCTAAGACTGTTTTAGCAGCCGGAGCTACTTGGTTAGCAGTGGCCACTGTCCCCGAAGGAATTGAACTGCGTGAGGCTGGAGTTACGGCACCCATTTTATTACTGGGCGCAGCGAACAGTTCTGAGCAAATTGAATTGATCGAGCAATGGGGCTTGCAGCCTTCGATCGTCAGTTTAGAACAGGCTCAGTACTTTCAAGAACATTTAGCGCAGCCGATCGATGTTCACTTAAAAATTGATACGGGCATGTCTCGCCTGGGTATTCCTTGGCAAAAAGCAGCAGATTGCTGTCAAATAATTCGTAAGCTTACTAAGCTGCAAATTGCCAGCATCTATTCCCACTTGGCCACTCCCGATGAGCCAGATCCGACCATCTTAGAGCTGCAAGAGCAGCGCTTTGCCACGGTTGTTGCCGAAATCAAACCCTTGTTTCTGCGGCTGCCGTTGCTGCACATCGCCAATTCTGCTGGTTTAATGGTTAGCCAGCGTTTGCATCACGATTTGGTGCGGCCAGGAATTGCGTTGTATGGCCTCTGTCCCGCTCCCCATTTAGGCCATCAGCTCGGTCTTCAGCCAGTGATGAGCGTCAAAGCCCGTGTCACTCAAGTAAAAACCATTAGTGCCGGGACTGGGGTGAGTTATGGTCATCGCTTTGTCGCCCAACGAGATACCACGATCGCCGTCGTAGGCATTGGTTATGCTGACGGTGTGCCCCGTCGTTTATCTGGACAGCTTGAATTACTTCTCCACGGTCAGCGAGTGCCGCAAATTGGCAATATCACCATGGATCAAATCATGTTAGATATCACTGATATATCCACTGATTCAACTAGAGTTAAGGTCAATGATGTGGCTACGCTTTTAGGTGAAGCCGAGGGAGAAAAGATTACTGCCGATGACTGGGCTAATTTGTTGGGCACTATTTCTTGGGAAATTCTCTGTGGTTTTAAACACCGACTACCCAGAGTTTTGGTTTAGTAGGCTACTTTTTGCTAGCTAATTTCTTGATAGCCAGATAAAATCAAATTCTGATTGCAACGCAAGGTGTGTGATGAAAGAACTTTCAGATATCTCTGGTGCGCTAGAGAGTAAGGAAGAAGCTAAGCCCGGTGTTTATCGTAGCCGTTTGTTTGGATTTATCCAGCGGCAAGCCTATCGCTTGCGCGAAGGAGTGGGCTTAGGTCTGCGCCAAGTTAAGGTGTCAGTGCAATGGACTGGCCAAATTTTGCTGTCGCCCCTGCGGTGGTTCGATCGATTTAGACAAGATCCTAGCCGCCAAATTGCTGCCAAAGAAAAACTGAAAGAATTGCCCACCCTCACCAAGCCGCGCATTGAGGTAGAAATAATTTTGGCCGAAGTGGCCGCAGCGGGCTATGGTGAACTGCAAATGCCGGTGCGAGAAGATTGGTCGGTGGTGGATGCTAAAGATTGGGATACAACCTTATTGGGTGAAAGTCAGTTAGCTCTGCGGGGTGAAGCGGCACTGCCCCAACGCACTAAGCCGGTGATTCGGGGGTTGGCTTCGCTGTTGGCCGATCGATCAATAGTTTTAGTTGATCGATATAACCAAATCTTAGATGTGCTTTCCCCTAGCCAGCAGTTGCATCTTCAGCGCCAAATTGATCCGGTTTTGGCGCAACAGTGGTCGATCGATCAAGCCAGCCGACCAGAGCTATCGGCTGAAGATTCTGGTTTGTTAAATTCTGCTGCTAGTCAGCTAATTTTGCCCCCGGCTCCACCTACCCCATGGCAAAAAGTGGGTAATTGGTTTAATTTTTATCGTGATTATCTCTGGATCGATAGTCCGGCGCAAGAACAGGCTGGTCAAATAGCTGGTCAAATAACGGTGGCTGCACCCAGTAGCTTGGTGTTGCCGATTAGGGAGTTTACGCAGCCGGTGCCTGAATCTGGCGGTCTGGTGCGCGGTGCTAGTGGCGATTTAGCGGTGGCGGTTGATTCTGCGGTTACTAAAGGGATGTTTGGGCGGAAGGCTGGTTGGAGTGAGGCGGCGAGGCAGGCGCTGCATGATCGATCGCAGGAGTGGGAGATCGAAGGCTCTCATAGTCTGGCTCGTCATCAGGCTAATCAAAGTAAAACTGTGTTCACCCCAGAATGGATCGAGACTCCTACTTCCGACTTGGGCTATCATCGATCGATCTTTGTCCAGCTTATGGAATGGCTAGATAAATTAATGTTGGCTCTAGAAAATTGGCTGATCTGGATTTTTCAGAAACTATTTCCTAAGAACAATTAGTCGCAACATAGTTCTCCTAAGACATCAAAAAAAACATCAAACGGGGTGGGTGAGCGGAGTCGAACCCCACCCCCATGAATTCAGTGATTTCAATGGTGTCCCATTCGACTCTGCTCAGGGAACACCCTTTATTGATTTCCTTTGTTATTTTGATTTTGCACATGTTTTTTGAGCTTGTAACTTTGCCCAAGAGCTTCTTTGCCTTGCTTTGGAATTATTGCAGCTTGGGCAATATGTTCTCGGTTTCGTTCTGTCCAGTATTGCTGAGATGCTTCAGCTTGCTGTAAAACCATTTGGTACTCTGTTTCAACTTCCGATCGATTGGCTTCAATGTAAGCCAGTGCATCATGGATTTGATCCTCTGTTAAATTTAATAATGAGCTGATGAATTTTGCTGGATACTGCGAATTTGCGTAATCCATTATGTCGTAGAGAGTAATACGAGTGCCTGAGATGGTTAATCCCCTTTCTGTGCGGGTGATTGGTTTATAAGATGTTGTAGTCATAGGTATGGCTTTCTGGTTTGGGTAGTTTTTATAGTCTCGGATTAATTGACGATTCTCAAAAATTAGCTGTTTGCATTCTGCTGAATAGATGTAATGAAACATTCTCTCCGAATGAATGATTCCATTAATTAATGGAATTATTACTTTGCTTTTATTTTAATTTGTATCCAAACGATGAACATACCCCAATATAGGTCTAATATAAACAGTATTTCTTTTCTGTTGATCTGATTTCGTGTCAGTCCCATTTTCTCCCATTCCAAAGTTTTGTCAATAATAAAAGCTTCTCCCTCTTCATCAATATTTTTAGAGAGCAAATCTGACAAAAAGAAATGTCTAGAAATTCTTGACTTATTCTCCGGAGAAATTCTCCTCTTGCTTTGTTCCTTTGAGAAATCATAACTTGGGAATTTCTGGTTTAGAAATTCTTTTCTTCTTTGTTCTTGCGCTAATACTTCCTTCTTCAAGTATCTTTGCCTTGCTTCTTGTTGCTCCAAAGCTTTATCAATGTATTTGTGAACATTGTATGAAGATCCAGTTTCACTTTGACTTGGATTGAGTGAAATTTTTGACGATACCAAGACTTCGATTTTTTCTGATTCATCATTATCAATCTTTTGTGGAGTTTTTGACGTTGAAGCAATTAAAGATATTGTTATTAAATCTACAATTACTAATAAAGAGACAAGAAATACGTCAATGGGTGATGGATGATTGTAAAGTTGATCAAATACAAGTTCACCAGCCGCATTCCTGGTGCAAAGAATAAATATGCTAAAAATAAGAATCATTAATCTAAACTCCCTTATGTAGCGTATGTTTGACTTGATGCTAACTGTTGACGATACTGTTGCGTTACTGTTAATGCAGTTTCGCCTTCAATGGAAATCGTATAGTATCGTCTTCTCGCCCCGCCAGATTCCTCGCCTGAAGCTGCTTCTCCCCAGCGACCTGTAATTAATCCCTGTTGCTCCATTCTTTTTAATGCGGGATACAAGCTTCCAACACCAATCTCACGGCGATTAGTTTGCTTATTAGCCTTATTGATTCTACTAAGAATATCTAAACCATAAACTCCTTGGGTATAGCCACAAATTACCGTCAGGATGTCTTCTTCTGTAGCAGATATAATAGTGACTGCTCCTTCTTTTTTCTTCTTAGCCATAATTATTTCACCTTATTAGTATTAGCTGAAACACTGGTGGGATGTGATTTTGGAATAGTATTAGCATCAACAGCATTTTTGAGTATTCCAAGTAACAGTGCTGCACCAACAACAATTCCAATTCCTTGTAGCCAACGGTTTCTTAATTCTAACTGTCGTTCGATGGTTTCCACCTTATTTTCCAGTACCCTTACCGTTTCTCTAAGGTCACTTAACTTGTCCTTGAGACTATCCATCTTCCCATTACTATTGAGCATAAGATATACCTGTTGAGCAACTATCCTACTTTAGCAATACTCTTGCAAAAGTGCAATACCTTGTTTAGCTGATATTCTTCCTTCGTGTTTCAAGATGGCTCTGGCTAATGATTTTAATTAAATGCCTTTTATCTCGCTCTGATTTAGTGTGAGAAGGTACGTTGGAAAATCAAGACAGAGTTATCCCTTAAACCAGCTATCTCTCAAGAGACTTTATAGGAATTTGTAACCGATCGAGGACTCAAACAAAAAGACTTACTGCCAGTCTTCGGCTCTCAGGGCATCGCCCCGGAAGTTTTAAACGGCAAGCGATCGATTAGTAAAGCTCAAGCCAAGGCACTAGGCGAATTCTTCAAAGTTTCACACACATTATTCTTCGATCGCTGACAACAAACACAGAGTTCAGGGAGTCCTAATGGTATTCACCAACTGTTTTGAGGGACTACTGAGCACTAACAAGCCAAGCCGCAGCAGGCATTTGCACCCCATCTTTTGTCTCAAACATCTTCAATCGCTCTTCTAACTCAGATTGAATCGCCATCCCGATCGCCGCAGGCACATCCTCCGGCAACTGGGCATTACCCAAAGCCTTCAGCAAAAATTCCGCAGCAGACCTAGCATTAGATCCAGCACCACCAATACCCAAATTGTTTTGCCATGGTGTAATCCTAATATTCTTAAATCCCGCCAATTGCAGTATTTCCTGCACATACTCTGGTTCATCAAAAGCAAACGGCCCAGGCGCACGCGGCACCGGAGTTGGCAACGGGAAATGTGCATTGATCATGTTTTCTACTTCCAGCCGCCAGAGATTTTGGAGCATTGGTGCCCAACAAGCAAAAACCATTCTGCCACCGGGCTTCAAGAAACCATGCAGATGAATAAAGGCAGCCTGCGGATCGCTAAAAAACATCACACCAAACCGCGATACCACCGCATCAGCCTGTGCCACAGGCAACTCAGCAATTGCCGCATCCCCCAGCACAAAATGCAAATTCTCCAAACCTAGCATTCCGGCTCGCTTGCTAGCTTCTGCCACCAACACCGACGAAATATCTAACCCCGTCACCCCACCTGCTGCACTGACCTGCCGAGCGATCGCTATACTCGTAGCCCCAGTCCCACAGCCCACATCAATGATTCGCTCACCTGGTTGACACGCCGCCAGTTCAATCAGCGCTCGACCGATCGGCTCCAACATCTCCTCAAAGCGATCGGCATTCGCCAACCACCGTTCACCCCGCTGACCCGCCCAGAGAGTTTCTGAGCTTGCTTTTTCTGGGCTTATATTCGTCATGATTTCAGACTCTGTTAAAGATAATCAATATTTTACCAACTCGAAGCTTGACTTCATGCAGTAACTCTCTAGCCCAACTTTGTTGAGCATCGGAATTTCGGGCATATTTTACTGGATTCTAAGTCATGATCATATTTTTGGTAAGGCGGGCTAACCGGTGAAATTACTGGTAATAATATCGGGGTTTGTCTGCCAGGAAATCAGCTATCTTCAATATTTTATCAGAGTAGCTTCTTGCTTGACCATCAAAATATGAGAGTAGCCCCACTGATCCAAAGGGTGAT
The DNA here is from genome assembly GCA_013297675.1 of Synechococcales cyanobacterium bin59.metabat.ball.084. Taxonomy (GTDB): domain Bacteria; phylum Cyanobacteriota; class Cyanobacteriia; order Cyanobacteriales; family Chamaesiphonaceae; genus JAAFHZ01. The sequence continues at coordinate 44,452 of JAAFHZ010000007.1, forward strand.
CGGCTAAATATTTATCGACAAATTGATCGACAAAATCATCTCGTTGTTCGATCGGTACGCTGTGAGTAAAGGGAGTCCAATTATTAGAGATCCAGTCCTTTAATTCATCCCGATTAGGATGAGTAACATCCTGAGGAATCAATTTTAACTGTTCTATCCTAAAATTGGTTTCTTTTAACCATCTAGGGTAGTCTTTATCTTGATCAAAAGAGTAAGCGTCATGGAAATCGTGGAAGTATTTTTGCCAGCGATCTAGCGACATTAATTCGGCAAAAATATTGAGAATTTCTTTGGCATTGCTTTTGCCACTGCAAGATACCACGAGTCTGCCGCCAGCCCGTAGAACCTGACTGGCCTGGTGCAAAAAAATCTGATGGTTGTTTGCCCAATTTAAAGTTGCATTAGAAAAACACAGATCGAATTCTGCCTGAAAATTTAGAGAAGGGGTATTAAATTGATTAAATAACAAATTGGGGTAGATGGTGTTGGGATATGTGCGATTGGCATAATCGATCATTTCTGCTGAACTATCGACCCCTACAACCCGGCTGTCGGGCAATGTTTTGGCAAAGTCTGCCGTGATTTTACCGTTGCCACAGCCCACATTTAAAATTGCTTCATCACCGCGTTTTTGCACTTCAGATAGTAACGCTTTGACCCAACTTTGCTGCTCATCAGAGCTTTGAGCGTATTTTACTGAGTTCCACATAGTAATCTTACTAGCGTATGCTAGCCCCCGAAATTATTGGTCAGATACTCAGGAGAATAGTCCAAAGTATTCGTTTTGTCCGTAAGAAAAAGTTAGGTGTTCATCGCAGTCTTTGGTAACATTATGTAAACTCTTCTGGCAAAAACTGTGAAAGCGATAACCCTTCTTGGCTCCACCGGGTCAATCGGCACCCAAACTCTAGATATCGTCCGTGAACACCCCGATCGCTTTCGCCTAGTAGGTTTGGCTGCTGGCAGCAATGTAGAACTACTGGCGCAGCAAGTGCAAGAATTTCGCCCGCAGATCGTGGCGATCGCCAACCAAGCTAAGTTTGCGGAACTAAAAGAGGCACTCAGCGGCTTAGATTACCATCCAGAAATTTTGGCTGGCGAAGAAGGCTTGGTAGAAGTCGCCCGCTATGGTGATGCCCAGAGCGTCGTGACAGGAATTGTCGGCTGTGCGGGGTTATTACCAACTTTAGCAGCGATCGAAGCTGGTAAAGATATTGCTTTGGCCAATAAAGAGACTTTGATTGCTGGTGGTCCGGTGGTCTTGCCGCTGGTAGCGAAGCATGGCGTGAAGCTGTTACCGGCAGATTCTGAGCATTCGGCAATTTTTCAGTGTTTACAAGGCGTGCCCGCTGGTGGACTCCGCCGGATTATTTTGACCGCTTCTGGTGGCTCGTTCCGAGATTGGCCAGCAGAGAAGCTTCAGCATGTAACAATTGCAGATGCCTTGCAGCATCCGAACTGGTCGATGGGCAAAAAAATCACGATCGATTCAGCTACTTTAATGAACAAGGGCTTAGAAGTGATCGAAGCTCATTATTTATTTGGCTTGGACTACGACGATATTGATATTGTGATTCATCCCCAGAGCATTATTCACTCTTTGATTGAAATGCAAGATACCTCGGTGCTGGCGCAGCTTGGCTGGGCAGATATGCGCTTGCCCTTGCTCTATGCTATGTCTTGGCCAGAGCGGATTGCTACTGATTGGCCACAGTTAGATTTAGTAAAAGCTGGAGATTTGACCTTTCGAGAACCCGATCGCGTGAAGTATCCTTGTATTAACTTGGCCTATGCAGCGGGCAGAGCGGGCGGCACGATGCCTGCGGTGTTGAATGGAGCTAACGAACAGGCAGTGGCGCTGTTTTTAGATGAAAAAATTCCATTTTTGGCGATTCCGCAGTTAATTGAGCAGGTGTGCGATCGGCATAGTGCCGATAATAATCAACAGCCTGCCTTGGCTGACATTATTGCCATGGATGAATGGGCGCGGCAGGCGGTGTTAGCAGCGAGTCAAAAAATATCTTTGGCTACAGTTTAATTCTTTTGACCAGTGGTAAATTCACTTAATCGAGTTGCGTAATTCTGTTTGGAGGTGGCTGATTTGCCGCCTCTATTTGTTTGCGGCCAGAAATATCTGAATTTTGAATTGCTGCTTGTGCCCAAAATATCCAGTCAAAATGCAGAACCTGTGGTAATATTAGAGATTGTGTTAACTTTAGCAGGTGGAACTCCTTGGCTAACGTTGTTGTAATTGGTGCCCAGTGGGGCGATGAAGGCAAAGGTAAAATCACCGACTTACTCAGTAAGTCGGCAGATGTGGTGGTGCGCTACCAAGGCGGCGTAAATGCTGGCCATACGGTAGTCGTACAGGGACGGACTTTTAAACTGCACCTCATACCTTCGGGGGTGTTGTATCCGGACACAGATTGCATCATTGGCTGCGGCACAGTGATCGATCCCAAAATCTTGATTGGCGAACTAGACCAGTTGGCAGCGCTCAATGTGTCTACCGATAATCTGTTGATCTCTCAGACAGCTCATGTCACCATGCCCTATCACCGCATGATTGACCAAGCTTCAGAAGAAAGACGGGGCGTTCATAAAATCGGCACCACCGGCAGAGGGATTGGACCAACTTATGCGGACAAGTCTGAACGCATGGGTATTAGAGTCCAAGACATCATGGACGAAAAGGTTATGCCCAAAAAGCTGGCCTGGACGATCGAACAAAAAAATGGTGTTTTAGAGAAGCTCTATGGCTATGAGGCCAAAGACTTGCTCGACCCCCAAAAAGTAATTGCCGAATATAAAGGATATGCCGATCGGCTACGCCCTTATGTGGTGAATACTTCGTTGAAAATTTATGATGCGATTCGCCTGCGGCGGAATATTTTGTTTGAGGGTGCCCAAGGCACGCTGTTAGATCTAGATCACGGGACTTATCCCTATGTGACTTCTTCTAATCCGATCGCGGGTGGTGCCTGTGTTGGTGCCGGGGTCGGCCCAACGGCGATCGATCGAGTAATCGGAGTGGCCAAAGCCTATACCACGCGAGTTGGCGAAGGCCCATTCCCTACAGAGTTAACTGACGAAGTAGGTGAACATCTCTGCGAAATCGGTGCCGAATTTGGCACTACCACCGGTCGAAAACGCCGCTGTGGTTGGTTTGATGGAGTCATTGGCCGCTACGCGGTACGGATCAATGGCATGGACTGTATGGCGATTACCAAGCTAGACGTGTTAGACCAGCTACCAGAAATTAAAGTCTGCGTAGCTTACGAAATTGACGGTAAGCGTACCGAAGATTTTCCTAACTCCACTGCTGAGTTTGCTGCCTGTGTGCCCATCTATGAAACCCTGCCGGGTTGGCAGCGCTCTACAGCCGACTGTCGATCGGTAGATGATTTGCCCGCAGAAGCACAGAATTATCTGTACTTCTTGGCTGAATTGATGGAAGTACCGATCGCGATTGTGTCGATCGGGGCTAGCCGTGATCAGACAATTGTGGTAGAAGACCCAATTCATGGGCCGAAGCGAGCTTTACGCTATGCCAATGGCCGATCTAAACCAGATGCGGCTAAGCCCTAGCACAATACCGGTGCCCAAAACCGATCTAACTTACTAGATCGGTAAAATAAAACCTGGTAAAATTCTAAAAAATAACTAGAGAAATTCATTATGGAACTCACGATCGAATGCAAACAGCGAGTAGCTGGCAGCAAACCAAACCAACTGCGCCGTGAAGGTCGTACACCAGCTAATTTGTATGGTCACAAAGGCAATGAATCGGAGCTGTTGACCATCAGCACTAAAGATTTAGACATGTTGCTCAGAAAAGCGCAGCCGGGTAAAACAATGGTAGAAGTTACTATTCCTGAGCTTTCTTGGAAAGGCAAAGTAGTAGTACAAGATGTTCATAAACACCCTTGGAAGCCATTTGCTTATCATGTGAGCTTTTACGCTAACAGCAACAAGTAGTTTTAGTAAAAACTAAAATTTATTACCCGCAGTAGCGGGTTTTATTTTGGCTAAAAATCAAGGCATTAAAAATTAAAGAGAAGAAACTATTTAGGCTGTAAGACGGTCACAGAAAACAATACTATTTTAGTTTCAACCAGCACCATGACCCTTGTTAGATCTTGTTTGCGCCTAACTCTACCCGCATTATTAACTCTTGGCCTTAGCTCTCCTGGCTGGACGGCAGAGCAGCAGCGGGTGCTCTCGGTAACTGGGCGCGGCACCACTTCGATCGCCGCCACTTTAGCTCAAGTTAGTTTAGGAGTAGAAGTCACCGGTAAAAACTCTACAACCGTGCAAAAAGAAGCTGCCAACCGCGCAGCCAGAGTGTTACAGTTGCTGCGCTTACGTAAGGTTGACAAACTTCAAACCAGCGCTGTCACCCTCACTCCTAATTATGTCAATGAAAACAACCGCCAGCGAATTGCAGGCTACACCGCTACTAATAGCGTCACTTTTAGAACACCCACTACCGAAGCCGGAGTAACGATCGATGCCGCCGTCAATGCCGGAGCTACTCGGGTAGATAGCGTTAGCTCGGTGCCCGAAGATGCAGCGATCGAAAGTGCTCAGTCTCAGGCGATTCAATTGGCCACCAAAGATGCCCAGCGGCAAGCATTAGCAGCCTTAAGTAGTTTGGGTCTCCAGCAAAAGGCGATCGTGGGAATTCAGATCAATGATGCCGCTCGCCCTGCGCCAATACCGGTTGCTTTTGGTCGAAATGGTTCCTTCGATGCCGCTAAAACAGTTGCTCCTACCCAAATCGTAGGCGGCGAACAAGAAGTACAGGCCAACGTCACTCTGCAAATTAGCTACTAGTCTAGATTTCTAAGGAGATTGAGATTTAAGGGCATTAAATCTTAGTCAGACTATCGCAATTGTGTTGTTTTGTTACCGAGTTAAAAGCTAATGCACTGACTTTTAACTCGGTATTTTTATGCTGAAAAGGTTAATAAAATATCCACAATTAGGGCTGAAAATAAGGTGAGCTGTAGCATCTTTACTGATAGAAATATCGATCAATTATAGGTATTTACGCTTAAACACGCCATCCTACTAGTCTGCAAGCAATAGTAGCTGACAAACTATTAGTATGAACGAATATGTCAGCTCCTTTTCTTTGCCTCTACTTAGCGCCATAATTTTCACCTATAAGATACAGTCGGCCAGCGGAGGTTTTGTAAGTGAAACTAGCAGTATACGGAAAAGGCGGCATTGGTAAATCGACAACTAGCTGCAACATCTCAGTCGCTTTAGCTCGGCGCGGGAAAAAAGTCTTGCAGATTGGTTGCGATCCCAAGCATGACAGCACCTTTACCCTCACGGGATATTTGATTCCAACGATTATCGATACATTGCAAGAAAAGGACTACCACTACGAAGATGTGTGGCCTGAAGATGTGATCTACAAAGGTTATGGCGGCGTGGATTGCGTAGAAGCAGGCGGCCCGCCTGCTGGTGCGGGATGCGGTGGTTACGTGGTGGGCGAAACAGTCAAATTATTGAAAGAGCTAAACGCTTTTGATGAATATGATGTGATTTTGTTTGACGTATTGGGCGACGTGGTTTGCGGTGGCTTTGCGGCTCCCCTAAACTATGCCGACTATTGTTTGATTGTCACGGACAACGGCTTTGATGCTTTGTTTGCCGCCAATCGGATTGCTGCTTCAGTGCGGGAAAAAGCCCGGACTCACCCCTTGCGTTTGGCTGGCCTGATCGGCAACCGCACTTCTAAGCGAGACTTGATCGATAAGTACCTAGAAGCAGTGCCCATGCCTGTTTTAGATATATTGCCCCTGATTGAAGATATTCGGGTATCCCGAGTTAAGGGCAAAACATTGTTTGAGATGGCCGAAAAAGACCCCGCCCTCAACTATGTGTGTGACTACTACCTGAACATTGCTGACCAAATTTTGGCCATGCCCGAAGGCGTAGTACCTAATGACACCCCCGATCGGGAGCTATTTACTTTGCTTTCGGACTTCTACTTGGGTAACACTACTCCGCCGCCGGTGACTGCCAGTGCTGAGCAGCTTTTGATGGTTTAGTGAAACTAGAATCCTCATCTGTCCCTAAAGATTAGGGGATGGGTGAGGGTTCTTTAACAAAATTTTGCAGAATAGTAAGTATATAAGAGGCTTTTCTATGACCGTCGCCACTCAGGCCCAAGAACCTCAGGCACTCAACTTTGAGTGTGAAACTGGAAACTATCATACTTTTTGCCCAATTAGCTGTGTTGCATGGCTATACCAAAAAATCGAAGATAGCTTCTTTTTAGTAATTGGCACCAAAACCTGCGGCTATTTTTTACAAAATGCCATGGGTGTAATGATTTTCGCCGAGCCACGCTACGCCATGGCCGAGCTAGAAGAAGGAGATATTTCAGCCCAGCTCAATGATTACGAAGAGCTAAGAAGACTCTGTACCCAGATCAAAAAAGATCGCAACCCCAGCGTAATTGTTTGGATTGGTACCTGCACCACCGAAATTATCAAAATGGATCTAGAGGGCTTGGCTCCTAGATTAGAAGCTGAATTGGGCATCCCGATCGTCACTGCCCGCGCCAATGGCTTAGACTACGCCTTTACTCAGGGTGAAGATACTGTTTTGGCTGCTATGGCTGCTCGTTGTCCGGAAAAAGAAGCGAATACTCAAGCGGAAAAAGAAGAACGCAACGGCATCGGCAAGCTGTTGAGCTTCGGTCGTCCCAAAGAAGAGGCCAAGGCTCCGGCTCATCCTAACTTGGTGCTGTTTGGTTCTCTACCAGATCCCGTGGTCACTAACCTGACTCTAGAACTGAGAAAGCAGGGTGTGGAAGTAGGCGGCTGGCTGCCTGCTAAACGCTTTACCGAACTTCCGACTCTGGCCGAAGGCGACTATGTGGTGGGCGTAAACCCCTTCCTCAGCCGGACTGCTAGTACCCTCATGCGTCGTCGCAAGTGCAAATTAATTGGTGCGCCGTTCCCGATCGGGCCAGATGGCACCAGAGCTTGGATTGAAAAAATCTGCTCGGTGTTAGGCATTGTGCCCCAAGGCTTAGAAGAACGGGAAGCTCAAATCTGGGAAAGCTTGGAAGACTATGTTTCTATGGTGCGGGGCAAGTCGGTGTTCTTTATGGGTGACAACCTGTTAGAGATTTCTCTGGCTAGATTCTTAGTGCGCTGTGGTATGACGGTGCAAGAAATCGGCATTCCTTACATGGATAAGCGCTATCAAGCGGCTGAGCTAGAGTTACTGGAAAAAACCTGTCGGGAAATGGGTTCACCATTGCCTACAATTATGGAGAAACCCGATAATTACAACCAGCTTCAGCGGATCTATGAGCTAAAGCCGGACTTAGTAATTACTGGTATGGCACATGCTAACCCCCTAGAAGCACGCGGTATCAACACCAAGTGGTCGGTGGAGTTCACCTTTGCTCAGATGCATGGTTTCACTAACGCCAGAGATATTCTAGAATTGGTGACTCGTCCTCTCCGCCGCAATGACAACCTGAAAGATTTAGGTTGGGACAAGCTAATCAAAGAAGAAGCATTAGTTTAATATTTCGCTCAATTTGCCCCTCATGAAACCGTCTTCGATATAGCGAAGGCGGTTTTGAGGTGATATACCAAATTGGTACCCGAAAGTTTTCTATAGCATTTTAGTTAAATTACAAAAAAATACGCAATTTGGCTCATGGGTTTTGTAGATTACTTAGTTACTTTAGATATATGCGAAGACAAGGCGGTTCAGAACTCCCAGCTTAAGTATGTTATAAATTTCAGCTTCAAAGTTTAGACTAATTTAAATTTAACTTTTATTTCACGGCCTAATTGTCTCAGCTTGTTTACTCATTTTTTGGATTTCCCTGGTTCTTACCGAGCCAGGGATTTTTTATTAGATAATTGTATCGATGACTGCATTTAGAACTACATTTAGCAAAATTAGTAACGACATTGTTAGAGAGGCACAGAGTAAAAGACAGCCATGAGCAAGCTGTGCCCGATCGATCTCCTTGTGATCCTGTAAGTTAAGATCTATGGAAGCACTTTAAAGAATCAAATGTCATCTCAGCCCCCTCGGAAAACCGTTCTCAATCAAATTACTCAGGTATTGCAAGGTAAAGCCAATGTCCTGCCACCGGCTCTGAAACGCAATGCGCGGGTGCCAGAAATTTTGGTTCAAGATGCCGATGCCCCCCAGCCCGATAAATATCCGCTGCTGGGCGAAAAGTATTTGCTGGGGCGCAGTAGCTCCTGCGATATTGTAGTAGATAACCAGGTGGTCAGCACCACCCACCTGTCGGTGAGTAAAGATCCTCGCCGTCCTAAAGTTTTTATCCTCAAAGACGAAGGCTCTACCAACGGCATTTATCGGGGTAAAAAAAGAATCGATCGCCTCATTTTGCGTCATGGTGATAGCTTTACTCTAGGTCCGCCAGAATTAGCTGCTGCCGTTACGATCAGCTTTCAAGACCCACCGCCTTGGTACTTACAGACTATGCGCCTTGGCCTTTACGGTGTGAGTGGAATATTGGGAATTTTGTTAACCTTCATTTTAATGGAAGTAGCCAAAGCTCCTTCGGTTTCCCTGATTCCAGATAGCACTGGTCCGGTGGTGGTGTTTGGTGATGGTATGGAAGAAACCTTGCGCAAGCCGCGCACCACTGCCCATCGCGATTTACCAACGATCGATAGTTTTTCGCCATATTTACCCAAAGCCTTGATCGCTTCTGAAGATGCGCGGTTTTATTGGCATCTTGGCGTAGATCCTTTGGGGATTGCTCGATCGGTGGCAGTTGCCCGAGGGAAAGGTAAATTTACTCAGGGTGCCAGTACCTTAACTCAACAAATGGCGCGTAGTTTGTTTCGGGGTTATGTAGGTACCGAAGATTCGATCGGGCGCAAAATCAAAGAGGCAGCAGTCTCTTTTAAACTAGAAACTTTCTATAGTAAAGACGAAATTTTGCGCTTCTATCTCAACCGGGTGTTTTTAGGCGAAGACACCTCTGGTTTTGAGGATGCGGCCCAATACTATTTTAAAAAATCAGCGAAAGATCTCACCCTATCCGAATCTGCGACTTTGGTAGGAATTTTACCAGGGCCAAATATTTTTAAACCCTGTGGTGGCGCGGTTAATGACCAGGCTATTACCCGCCGTAACTTAGTGCTAGAGAGAATGCTAGAAACCGGCGCAGCCAGCCCTGCGGAAATTAGAGAAGCTCGTCGATCGCGCTTGAATGTGAACCCAGAAGCCTGTAAATCTTTTACTAACACCAAAGCGCCCTATGCTTACGATTACGTTTTTTTAGAACTACAGCAGATTTTGGGGGGTGAGATGGCCAAAGAAGGCAACTTTATTGTGGAGACGGGTTTAGATTTAAAGATGCAGGCCAAGGCTGAGGCGGCCTTGGCAAATCATGTCGCCAGTACTGGTAAAAGCTACCGATTTTCTCAGGGTGGTCTGGTGACAATGGATACCACCACTGGCCTGGTAAAAGCAATGGTGGGTGGAGTAGATTATCCAAAAAGTCAGTATAATCGTGCAGCAGTTGCCCAACGGCAGCCCGGTTCTACCTTTAAGCTGTTTGCCTATGCTGCGGCGATCGAGCAAGGCATTTCCCCAAACAAATCTTATTCCTGCGATCCGATGACTTGGGAAGGACGAACTTTTAAGGGTTGTAGTCATGGGGCCAGTGGCGCAGCCGATATGTATACCGGCTTTTCGCTGTCAGAAAACATTACGGCGCTGAGAGTCGGGCGAGATGCTGGCTTATCGAAGGTGGTGGAACTAGCCCAAAGAATGGGGGTGCGATCGAAGCTAGAAGCAGTGCCTGCCCTGATTTTGGGACAGAGTGGGGTGACTGTATTAGAAATGACTGGTGCCTATGGGGCAGTGGGCAACAAGGGCGTGTGGAATCAGCCTCGGGTGATCAAAAGAGTCTATGACAGCAGTGCTTGTCAAGATCGCAACAATTTTCGCACCTGTAGAGAAATGTATTCTTACCAAAATGATGGTCAGCACAATCGCAGAGTCATTAGCCCTGGTGTAGCCAGCACTATGTATGGCTTAATGCGGGGGGTCTTGGGTGCTACGGGCAAAGATGCAGCTTTGGGTTTGGGGGAAGCTGGTAAAACTGGAACGACCGATCGAAATGTGGATTTGTGGTTTATTGGCTTTGTCCCCGATGCGAAGTTGACCACTGGGATTTGGTTGGGCAACGATGATAACTCTCCGGCTAGTGTGAGTAGTAGTAGTGCTCAGTCTGCTCAATTGTGGGGTAAATACATGAACTCAATTTTGCGGTAATTCACGGTAGCAATTTGCCAAAAACCAGAATAGAGATCCTCTCTGTATAAGTAACCCCTCCGCTGGGCAGAGGGGAAGAATATCAAAAAAACCAGATCTACATCTCTGCCGCAGCCCGTTCAATCAAACGGCGAGCTAAAGTTTGAGTACCGGTATGAGAATAGTAGTTGGTAGACACATCAATAAAAGCGCCGAGGTAATCGAGCTTATCGTCAGCTACTTCGACAAAACCCCGCAGGTTGCCCACCACCATTTCTGGTGAAAGACCACGCGACTCCACAAAATCACTCATCCAACCGCGCACCGAATCCATACTCTGATTGATAAAGCCCAGTTGACCACCGCTGTCACCACCAGGAATGACATCGCGGATGCCTTGGAAAGTTTTGTTACCTTCTAATTGGTCAGGACCCATGCCACTTAAGCCGTCGATCGCCTTAATGATAAAGTCTGGGCCTAGAGGCACCAAACCATCAAAGCAAATCAGCGCCGCCATCCGCATCAGAGACTCGCCGCCGTAATCGGCCAAGGCAGCTAAAAAGTCGCCGACGCTATCACCAGGGATACCGTTGATTTGGCAGAAAGCCACAATTTCAGCAACTAGTTTGACTCCTAGGTCGATCGTTTGAGCCGTTTCGGCTTTAGGAGTCAGGTTGTTTAAAAAGCCCAACAGCGGAATGCTTTCTCCCACCTTACTAGCCATTGCTGCGGCACCCAGAGCGCTAGACCCAGCATCGACAGTTTCGTAGAGCCACATGGCGGTTTGGTAGCCTTGGGACTTGTCGTTATACAGAGCTACTGCTCGTTCGCCGATCGCCTGAATATATTCTGGGTCATCAGTACCAGTGACTGCCGTAATGGTGTTTTCAAAGCCGACAATGTTTTGCCATTGGCCAGGAATCACAAAATCGAGAGAGTTGAGCGCCATTACTGTAATGCCACCAGTGGCTAGATTATCAACGGCTTCAAAAATTGGTTTACTCATTGTTTCAGACTCCTTAGTTTTTTACAGATTATTGTCGTTACTTCAGCTTGCTAAGTCCATCTAGGTTAAACTTCTTCAGCCAAGTCATCCGGTTATCGGCGGTAAAGGAAGCATCACGGGAGGCAACTTTAACTTGGAATTTTTTCACCAATACACCAGTGCTTTTTAAAGGGGTTTCTACTAGCATTGGAAAGCCATTGAGCTTTTCGGTGCTTTTTTGATATTTGTTAGCGGCAGCGGGCAGGCTGGTGGTGTCGCTAATAGATAAGACCGCCACATTTTTGCCGCCCTTGTTTAACTTGGCTTCAGCAAAACCTTTTTTCTCTTGAGAGAACACTCGATCGTAGCCGTCAGCATCAGCAGGAAAGAATTTATTAAACTCGCCGCCCTGAGTCGCATCTTTAGCTACGGCTTTTTCGGCTCCCCTGGCGGTGGTATCTTTTTGCACCTGAGCAAACTTAGAAGGCTCTTTCTGGAAACAGCCAGGAATGAACAGCACCAAAGAAAGCACGATCGGAATCAATACTTTGCGCCAGTCAACACGCCAATTAGAAAAGATCATAAAACTTACGGGTAACGCAGATCTTTTTAATTCTGACCTAATTTATCCAGTGCTGAGGTTAAGGTTTATGGACTTGACAAATAGCCCCTAATACCTGCTGAGAAAAAGCTCGATCGAAGCGGCTCGACTTGATCCCACTTGATCCGTCATTGGTAAGGAAATGTTAAGTTTCGTTACTCATCTCCTGATTTGGGCAGCGATCGAACAGCGGATAGTGAGATGATGTGTACCATCCAAGAGATAATCTCGATCTATAAAAACTTATCGCGTTCTTTATTCATCATTATTAAGCCAGAATTTCCCATGAGAAACATGCTCAAGCGACTCCTGCTGCTGGTTATAGCAACCTTGATGTTCGCATTCCAGTCCGTTACTTTTCCCGCCCAAGCCGTAGAATTGGACGCTGCAACCCGTACTGTGGTGCTCAATCCAGAGGGTGAAACCGTTACCATGAGCATGAAGCAGGTGGTTACTGGACGTAGATTGTTCAGCGATACCTGTGCTCAATGTCATGCTGGTGGCGTAACCAAGACCGACTTTAACGTTGGTCTTAGCCCCCGCGATTTGTCGGGTGCTACTCCTGCCCGCAACAACATCAATGCCCTCATCGACTATATGAAGCACCCCACCACCTACGACGGGGAAACTTCAATATCTGAACTGCACCCCGCCATTGAAAGTGCGGATATTTTTACTGAGATGAAAAATCTCTCTGATGCAGATTTAACTGCGATCGCTGGCCATATCCTGATGCAGCCCAAAATCATGGGTGAGCAGTGGGGTGGTGGTAAAACCGTTCGTTAAGATCTGAATCAATTGTTAAGGTTTTGATACAGAAGCCCTAGGTATTAACTACCGAAGGCTTCTGCCGGTTAAAATGTTGTGATAGAAAAATATTTGCTGCTTGGCAGCACCTGTTCTAGAGGAGAACTACTTTGAAGAAACTAATTTCACTGTTCACTGTGGCTTTTGCAGTGGTATTTATGGCCTTTTCGGCTCCTGCATTCGCTGGCGACGCGGCTAGCGGTGGCAAAATCTTCAGCGCTAACTGTGCTGCTTGTCATGCCGGTGGCAACAACGTAATTATGGCCAACAAAACCTTGAAAAAGGAAGCTTTGGCTCAGTACGGTATGAACTCGATCGAAGCCATTACTACCCAAGTAACTAAAGGCAAAAATGCGATGCCTGCTTTTGGTGGTCGTTTAAGCGCTGCTCAAATCGAAGATGTAGCAACCTATGTGCTTTCTCAATCTGAAAAAGGTTGGTAACGAGTAGTAGCCAATTGGCTTACTGACTTAAGATCTTTGCTGGTCGAACTTTTCAAGAGCTGCTGCTTCGGCATCTCTTCAAGGTTCGGCCAGTTTTGATTTTTGTAACAAATCTGGTTTTGGTAACAAGACTGTTACACTAGATGCTATCGATTGTGACAAAAATTCATGACAAACTGGCACTGGCAAAACATCCAAGATCGTCCCTATCTGACCTGTGACTTGTTGTTAGATTGGCAGCATGGCTTCTTGACCAAGCATTTCGCCCCCCTTGATCCGCCTCAGCTTACTGCGCAAATATCGCCGAACGCTAGTAGTAATCAGGTAAAACAGGTACATGGAAATATTGTGCTCAGTCCATCTGAGATGAACGATGCGCCATTAAAAGAAGAAGAAACTGGCCTAGCAATGGCCGATGGATTAATTGCTGATGGTGGCAACCAAGCTCTGTGGGTAGCCAGCGCCGACTGCAATCCAATTTTGTTAGCCGATACTCAAACCGGGATGGTATCAGCGGTTCATGCTGGTTGGCGAGGTACGGCTCAGGGAATTGTAGGGGTAGCAGTCCATAAGCTATTAGCCTTGGGTACCATGCCTGCCAATTTGCGGGTGGCGATCGGACCCGCGATCGATGGCGAAGTTTATCAGGTTACAACTGGGGTAGGAGCCGAAGTTTGTCTCTCAATTTTGCCGGAGTTACAGGGAGCTGAGCCAGATAAAATTATCGATCGAGCATTGAGCCTCTCAGACTCGCCGCTCTTACCAGATGAGCAACCCGGTCGGATTCGCTTAGATGTGCGGCGAGTGAATTTATGGCAGCTTCGCCAACTAGGCTTGACCGATCAGCAGATTTCGATCGCCCCCCACTGCACGTTTCAAGAACCCGAAAACTTTTTCTCTTATCGGCGAGAAAAACTGAAAAAAATTCAATGGTCGGGAATAGTTTCTCGGGGAGCATAGCACCTTGGCATCTGTGGTATTTTTACTGTTGGGTATCGCCGTTGGCTCTGTATCAGCAATTTCCTGGTATCGAGCCAAAACTTTGACTCAGCTTCGATCGATCTTAGAAGTTTTGGATTATCGGCAACCCGAAAATGTCTCGCTGCCGGTGGCTTCGCAACTGCGGCGCAAAGCTGCCCAACTGCAACAAGAGCGCGAATATTTAAAATCTCAGCTCAAAGAATGGCAAATACTTTTACAAAATGCTCCGATCGGTTACTTGCAGCTCGATGAAGATAATCAGATTTTGTGGTGTAATGACCTCACCCAAGAGCTGCTGAGTATGGAAAACTGGCAGCCCGGTCAACAGCGGCTGTTGTTAGAAACAGTGCGCTCTTATGAGTTAGATAAATTAATTCAAAAAACTCGTGCCAAGAAAGAGAATCAAACTCTAGAATGGCAGTTTTATCCCAGCTATACCAATATAACTACCGATAGTGCTGGTATTACCCTGAAGGCTTCAACGGTGTCTTTATCCGATCGCAATGTGGGCATCTTTTTAGAAAATCGTCAGCCGTTAATTGATCTTTCTCAGCAGCGCACCCGTTGGGCTAGCGATTTGGCGCACGAACTGCGGACTCCTTTAACTTCAATTCGACTGGTGGCCGAAACCCTAGAAAGCAAAGTAGATAGCGACAGCGTTCATTGGCTAGGGAGAATGCTAGCTGAAATCGATCGGCTGAGCCGTCTGGTGCAAGATTTCTTAGATTTAAATAGCTTAGAAGAAGCTCCGAGTCAAAATATCACTTTGCGGCCAGTGGAAATAAATGAAATTGTCAATACCGCTTGGCAGAGTCTGGAACCTTTTGCCAGCCAAAAACAAGTTACTTTACTCCAAACCGGTGAAGGCACCTTTTCAGTCTTGGCCGATCCCAGTCGTCTAACCCAAGTGCTGATAAATTTATTTGATAATGCAATCAAATTTAGTCCCCACGATTCGGAGATCATCATCAATAGTTCAGTTAAAGATAATAATATCCAGCTTGAAATTTTAGATCGCGGTCAGGGTTTTACGCCTAAAGATTTGCCTTATGTGTTCGATCGGCTATATCGTGGTGATGTTTCTCGCCATCAAGATGAGCGCGATGACAGTATGACCACTAGCAATGGCTTGGGTCTGGCGATCGTTAAACAGATTGTTCTCGCACACAAAGGAACGGTTGCGGCCAGTAATCAGTCCCAAGGTGGTGGGAGGGTGGTGATTTCGATGCCTCAACTATCACCCCAAAATGTCCGCCGCCAAGTGGTGCAATCTCGGCTTTAAGATATTAGCAATCCAAAGATTTTAGTGTATAATTGTGATGAAAATTCGATAAGAATGTAGGTAATCAATACAGCATGAAAATTAAAGCCTTGTTTTTAGCCGCAATATTGTTACCAATACTTCTGTCATCAATCTCGCTCAAATCTCTAGCTCAAGCACAATCATCAAAGATCAAAAGCTTTGCTCAATGGTGTAAAGAAAAAGATTTGGTGCTACCGGAAACACAACAAACTATTAATTTTCTTTTGGAAAGGGTAGGCACCACAGATTGTCAACTCGCCAATACCAGAATTGATTACGTTACTAGTCTCAACCTGAGTTCGTTGGGAAGGTTTTCTTTCTTTGATTATAATAAGCCTACGGCAGATCTAAGACCCTTAGAAGGATTAACTAATTTGACTTATTTAGATCTTGCCGGTCTTCGGGTCAGTGATTTAAACCCAATATCTAATCTGACTAAGCTGACTTATTTAGATCTTCAAGACAATACGATTAGTGATCTAAAGCCGCTAGCTAACTTAACTAATTTGACTTATTTGAACCTGAATGGTTCGAGTATAGTACCAATTAATAGAATAACTCGAAGTGAAAACCTTCAAACTCTTGATTTAAAACCTCTAATCAATTTGACAAAATTGACCCAACTAGGTATAAATGGTAATAGAATTGTTGATATACAACCTATAGCTAACTTGACTAATTTAACTAATATAAATCTTGGCAGTAATAGGATTGTTGATATAAAGCCGATAGCCAACTTAACCAATTTAACTTATGTAGATCTCAGTAATAATAGAGTTATTGATATAAAAGCGATGGTTAACTTAACTAATTTAACTGACCTAAATCTCCGTAACAATCAAGTTTTTGATTTGAATCCATTAAGCCGCCTGAGCAACTTAAAAAATTTAACACTTGGAGAAAACCGAATCGTCAATATAAGTCCATTAGCTAGCTTAAGAGAACTAACTAACTTAGGAATCACAAGTAATCCAATAGCTTCTTTTAAGGTACTAAATAATTTGACTAACTTGAAGAGGCTTGATCTTGATGGCAATCGAGTTAGCAAAAAGGATATCTGCCCAATTACCCCAAAAACAATTTGTCGTTTTTCCAGATCACTACTACCTAGTTCACTTGATACACAACTTTCACTACCACTTGAAAATTACGATCCACGGCTACTTCCACGGCTACTTCCACTACGCCCTTCCCGCTAGAAGAACATAGATCTCTTTTAGCTCTGAGTAAGGCTTCATACCCGCACATTCCGTCTATATTCTTGGAGGATGTCTGAAAAGTTTTCTGTGCAAAAAGATAACGCTAATTTCATTACTGAGTAGTCAATGGCAAAATGAGCGTTTCAGGCGATTACTTTGACTTTTCAGACATCTTCTTATGGCAGGAAGGGAGTATAACGTCCATTAATCGATCCACATGTGAAACTGCTATCCAAGTGCAAGTTCACAGCCATTAACTTAGCCCCGATGCGTTAGTCAGGTGGTGATTTCAATACCTCAACTATCAACCCAAAATGCCCGCAGACAAACGGTGCAATCTCAGCGATAAATTAACTTAGAATTCTTGTGAGAAACTCTGTGAAAACTTTCGGCATTATTTTGGCTACAGTCTTTATTTTCTCAACTCCCACATACTCCCTGGCTCAAGGCAGCCAACAGGGAACCGAGGTGACTATTAATGGCAATGCTGCTGTTTCAATTCCTTGGCGACTTCGTAGTAATCAACTACAACTGAGCGATACGGGTCTGATGTATCAGATGGGATTAAGGCTTTCTAGTTCAGAAAATTACCGTAGTCAGCCGGTGGATGCCTTTGGTACAGTAAAATCTTTTCAGCCGTTGGCAGCAACGATCGATCGACAGTATCGCTATTTAGATGTTACATCTCTGGCCAAAAATCTGGGTTGGCGCTGGCAGGTAGTCGGGAATCGCTTGCAAGTTACTACCGCCAAAACTGAAATTACTGCGGTTAATGCTAGTAGCTTAGGCAGCGATCGAGCAGAAATTCAAATCGAAACTGGGGCGGTAGTGCCCTGGCGCTTAAGCCAAGATGCTACTTCCGGTTTTTTGACCATCTATACCGCCGCGAAACCCACCTTAATTCAAGCGCCTGTAGCACCAGGGACAGTTCCCGGCAGCATCGAGCCAGGAGATGAGCAAAATATTACCAACACCAGCTTTAAAGTTACTGGCCAAGATCAAAAGACCGTGATTCAGTTTCCAATTAAACTGGGCAGTCGGGCAAGGGCGATCGGCACCGGCAAAGGAATCAAGATCGAAATGTCCCCGACAGCCATGCCAGAATGGAAAATTGCCTGGGCACCGGGAATCATCTGGCAGCAAAAATGGCAGAGTTCGGCTGGTCAGCAGTTCCCGCTATCAATTTTGGAATTAGATCCGCAAAAAGTCAGTCTGCGTCCAATTTTGGGGCAAGCCAACGTAGTGGGCAGCAGCCCGATCGGCGATATTGCCACCAGTAATAGAGCAGCAGCGGCGATCAATGGGGGCTATTTTAATCGCATTACTCGCCAGCCCTTGGGAGCCATTAAAGTCAAGGGTAAATGGCTCTCTAGTCCGATTTTGGGGCGGGCAGCTTTGGGCTGGCAAGAGAAGGGCGGTTGGCAAATTGGGCGGTTGAGCTACAGCGAAAAAATCACCAGCAGTCGCGGCCAAGTGGTGAACAATTTATTGAACAGCGGTTTGAGCCAAGGCTCAGTAGGCCGCTATTCGATCGATTGGGGCAACGCCTATCAACCGCTGACTAACAATGAGTTGATTTTGACTATTCAAGGTGGCAAAGTGCAGCAAGTGACCAGCGGGGGCGCGGCTAGTGCTGCCGTTACTGTGCCAATTCCTCGGGATGGCTATTTGTTGATTGGGCGAGGTGGAGCATTGGCCGATTGGGTGGTGGGGACTACCGTGCAAATAGCCGCTAATAGTAGTCCGGCGGGGTTCGATCGACTGCCGAACGTGTTGGGGGCAGGCCCTTGGCTAGTGCAGCAGCGACAGGTGGTGTTAGATGCCCCGGCAGAAAAATTTGGCGGTGGTTTTGGCCCGCAATCAGTCGCGGCGCGTAGTGCGATCGCCATCAATGCCCAGGGGAAACTGTGGGTGATCAGCGCTCTCGATCGAGCAGGCGGCAAAGGGCCGACTTTGGGCGAATTGGCCAAGATGCTGCAAGAAATGGGGGCGGTGGATGCTTTAAATCTGGATGGAGGAAGCTCTACCAGTTTATTTTTGGGTGGACAATTGGTGAATCGATCGCCTGCGACTACGGCTAAGGTCAATAATGGCTTGGGTATCTTTCTGCCCTGAACTTTTTTCAGCGTTGGGGTAAATTGATGATTACAACCTGAACCGTTTTTAGTTAAAATTCGGAAGTAATGACTGAATACCAAACGAGCCATGCCAGATATTCAACTGCTGCCGGAAACCCCTAGTACTGTGGCTGCGACTGAGTTGCGTCCTTGGGGTTCTTTTACGATCTTAGAAGAAGCCAAAGGTTACAAAATTAAGCGAATTGAGGTGAAGCCCAATCATCGTCTGAGTCTGCAAATGCATCACCATCGCAGTGAGCATTGGATTGTGGTATCTGGAACTGCCAAGGTGACTTGTGGCGGGAAAGAAGAAGTTTTGAGCTGTAATCAGTCTACTTATGTGCCGCCCTGTACTTTGCACCGGCTAGAAAATCCTGGGGTGATTCCTTTGGTGATGATTGAGGTACAGAATGGTGAATATTTAGGCGAAGACGACATTGTACGCATCGAAGATGATTATTCTCGGACTCCTGTAAATTAATTTGAGATAAGTTAATTGGAAATAATTTATCAACCTCGAAAAAGAACGCTGGATATCCAGCGTTCTTTTTGCATGGGGTTTTTGTATCGAATATCACTTTCATTGCTATTTAATCAGCAACTGTATCTTTGCTTACAATTAGCAAATTGATTTCTAGAAAATTTTGTATTAACCGATACTGTTATTTATTAATTGCATTTTAAATTAAAAATGTATTAAAAAGCACTGTTTTATATTATCTGTTTCGCAGGTATCAAATATTGCTATAAATATTCTTTTTGTGCCAAATTTTACAGTTTTGTTCAACCACAAAAATTCATAATCACTAAAGTTTGAAACAAATAAGTCTATTTTTAGTGGTTGGAGATCAAAGGTAAAATGAGCCAGTTTACACGTCGGAAATTTATCGCTAGCGTTGGAGCAGCGGCAGCAGGCAGTGTCTTGCTAAACGCCTGTACCAGCAGCAAAAGTACTGATCCCAAAGCAACAACAACAGCAGCCGATCCCGGTAAGGCACCAACCAATGGATTAGAAACAAACAAAGCCAGACTAGGATTCATTGCTCTTACTGACTCTTCGCCATTAATTATTGCTTTAGAGAAAGGATTGTTTAAAAAGTATGGAATGACCGATGTAGAAGTTGTGAAACAAGCATCTTGGCCGGTCACATCTGGCAACTTAGAAGTCGGTTCGGCGGGAGGCGGGATTGATGGCGCACATATTCTATCGCCAATGCCTTACTTATTGACGTTGGGCAAAACCAAAAGTAAGCAACCCCTGCCGATGAATATCTTGGCCAGATTGAATACGAATGGTCAGGCTATTTCGGTTGCCAGCAGCTATAAAGATGCCAAACTTACGGTCAAGAGTCCTAACCTGAAAGAAGTAATAGGCAAAACCAAGGCTGCTAAGCCAGACCTGAAAGCCGCTATGACCTTCCCCGGTGGCACTCACGACCTATGGATGCGCTATTGGCTAGCAGCCAACGGCGTAGATCCCACCAAAGATATTTCGATTATTCCGGTACCACCACCCCAAATGGTGGCCAACATGAAAGCTGGCACCATGGAAATGTTTTGTGTGGGTGAACCTTGGAATAACCAACTGGTTAACAACAAAGTTGGTAGTATCGCCTTGGTAACTGGTGAGCTATGGAAAGATCACCCCGAAAAAGCTTTTGCCATGCGGGCTGACTGGGTAGAAAAACACCCGAAGGCTGCCCAGGCACTGACGGCAGCAATCATTGAAGCTCAGCAATGGTGTGACAAAGCCGAAAACAAAGAAGAGCTAGTCAAAATAGTTTCTGATGCTAAGTGGTTTAAAGTACCGCCAGCGGATATTTTAGGCCCGTTGCAAGGCGATGTGAACTACGGCGATGATCGTCCACCAGTGAAAGGCTTTGCTAATGCCATGAAATTTTGGGCAAACAACGCTTCTTACCCTTACCAGAGTCACGATCTGTGGTTCTTAACTGAAAACATTCGCTGGGGTTATATTCCGGCCACTACCGATATTAAGGCGCTAGTGAAAAAAGTGAATCGATCGGATATCTGGAAGCTGGCTGCTCAGCAGGCTGGTGTGAAAGAAGCTGAGATTCCTACTAGCGATTCGCGCGGTGTAGAAACTTTCTTTGATGGCACTAAGTTTGATCCGGCTAAGCCCGAAGAGTACTTAAAGGGCTTGAAGTTTAAGGCTGCCTAAAACCCATGTCTTCTGGATTATTGCTGTTGATCTCTTCAACATCAAAGATCAACAGCTCTCTAACTATTTATTCTGGATATTGTTCATGACCGCTACTATTCCTAAATCCAAATCATTATCATTGAAGCCTTCCCAGCTAGGTAAGCTAGTAGGAACAGTGCTGCCTCCGCTCGTGGCACTACTAGTATTATTGACTCTTTGGCAAATTGTTTGCCCCGAAGGCTCCATTGGCTTACCTGGCCCGATCCAAGTATGGAAAGAAACTTTTGACCCCTACATTATCAATCCGTTTTTTGATAAAGGTCTCACCAATAAAGGCTTGGGTTGGCAGGTGCTAGCCAGTCTCCAGCGGGTGATGTCTGGGTTTTCGCTGGCGGCAATCGTGGGAGTTAGTGTGGGGATATTGGTAGGTTCTAACAAGCTGATTTTTAAGGCGATCGATCCGATTTTCCAAGTTCTGCGCACCGTACCACCCTTGGCTTGGTTGCCTCTCTCTCAGGTGATCTTTCGCAGCAATGAACCCTCGGCGATTTTCGTTATTTTCATTACTGCCGTATGGCCAATTTTAATTAACACTATCGTTGGTGTGCAGCAAATCCCTCAAGATTACATTAACGTCAAACGAGTGCTCCGGCTCTCCAAAGTCACTTATATCACTAAGATATTGCTACCAGCGGCTTTGCCTTATATCTTTACGGGCTTACGGATTGGGATTGGTCTATCTTGGCTGGCGATCGTGGCAGCAGAAATGATTATTGGGGGCGTGGGCATTGGCTTTTTTATCTTCGACTCCTACACCAATAGTTTGATGAGTCAAATTATCATCGGTCTGGTCTATGTCGGGCTAGTGGGCTTCGCGCTCGATCGGCTGGTGGGTTTTATAGCTTCTAAAGTAGTGGCTCAAGAACCAAAATAATTTAATTACGCAACTCACGGTAGATTAACTATGTTTGTAGAAGTAGATCACGTCGATAAAGTCTTTCCGTTAGCTAACGGTGGCAGATATATCGCCTTAGAAAATATTGACTTGCAGATCAAGCAAGGGGAGTTTATTTCGCTGATTGGTCACTCTGGCTGTGGCAAATCGACTTTGTTAAATATGATTGCCGGACTAGATCTGCCCTCTAAGGGTGGGGTGGTTTTGGAAGGGCGGCAAATCACGGCTCCAGGGCCAGACAAAATGGTGGTGTTCCAGAACTATTCTTTGTTGCCTTGGCTGACCGTGCGAGAAAATATTGCGTTGGCAGTTAATGAAGTATATCGGGATAAATCGGCTAGCGATCGCCGTGAAATTATCGAGCATCATATTGATTTGGTAAATCTGCGTCCCGCTGCCAAAAAGCGCCCAGCCCAGCTTTCTGGCGGAATGAAACAGCGAGTAGCGATCGCCCGTGCCCTCTCCATTCGCCCGAAGTTGCTATTGTTAGATGAACCCTTTGGAGCGTTGGATGCCCTAACGCGCGGTGGTTTACAAGAACAGCTCATGCATATTTGCGAAGAGAGCAAAGTAACGGCGGTGATGGTAACTCATGATGTGGATGAAGCCTTGTTGCTATCCGATCGAGTAGTGATGCTCACCAACGGTCCGGCTTCTCATATTGGTCAAATTTTAACTGTGGATCTGCCTCGGCCTCGGCAGCGGATGCAGGTGGTGAAGCATCCTGACTATTACCCGATGCGGGCAGAAATTATTGAATTTTTGAATCAGCAAAAACGCGCCAAGAAGCGGCAGGCCGAACTGCAAAGTTCTACTGTAGTAATGGTACCCCAGTTGCCCAAGACTACTTTGAATATAGGGTTTATGCCCCTGACGGACTGTGCACCTTTGGCGATCGCTCAAGAAAAAGGCTTTTTTGCTAAGCATGGTTTAACGGTAAATCTGCAAAAAACCAGTAGCTGGGATGATATTGCCGCTGGAGTAGCCGAGCAGCGATTTGATGCTGCCCAGATGGTGGCAGCGATGCCCTTGGCCATGACGATCGGGATGAATGGTCTGCCTGGGGTGCCAACTTCTACATCGCTGGTGTTGTCACGCAATGGCAATGCGATTACTCTCAGCCAAGAGCTTTATGAGCGCGGTGCCCAGAGCTTAAGTGAGTTAAAATCGGTGATTGCGCTGGATCAAGATCGTCGCTATCGGATTGGGATAGTGCATGATTGCTCGATGCATAACTTGATGCTGCGCTACTGGCTGGCTGCGGGTAACATTGACCCCGATCAAGAGGTAGATTTGGTGATTTTGCCGCCCCAAACTATGGTAGATAAATTGCGCAAAGGTGAAATTGATGGCTTTTGTGTGGGTGAGCCGTGGGGTTCTCAAGCCGTAGTAGAAGGCATTGGTTTTGTAGTGGCGACAGATTTAGAAATCTGGGCGGGTAATCCAGAAAAAGTGTTGGGAGTGCGAGAAGATTGGCAGCAAAAAAATCCAGCAGCGATGTTGGCTTTGGTGAAAGCGCTGCTAGAAGCCTGTGAATTTTGCGATGAGCCACGGCACCGCATTGAAGTAGCTGAAATTCTCAGTGGAGCTAACTATTTAGGTGTGCCTTTATTAGCACTTACGCCTAGTTTAACAGGGCCATATATTCGATCGAGCACTGATCCAGGTCAGGTGCTGCCGCGCTTTCATCAGTTTCATTTAGATAATAGCAACTGCCCCCGTCGGGTAGAAGGACTATGGATCTTGTCTCAATTGGCTCGTTGGAATATCACCCCTTTTCCGAAAAATTGGAGCGAGGTGCTAGAACGAGTGCGGCGGGTGGATATTTTCTTGGAGGCTTCCCGCCAGCTTGGTCAGGTGGGGATTGAACCCGATCGAGATGCTTTCCAGTTATTTGATGGTTTAGTGTTCGACCCCGATCGACCTTTGGAATATCTCAGACAACAAAAAATTAGCCGCGACTATCCTGTTGTGCAAATAGATTTGGATAGCGCCGCCGATCGTTTACTCGCCCGCACTCGGTAATTAAATTATGACTACAACTTTACAGCCCATGTCTTCCGCTACTTTTCCGGTTATTCCTAGTCCAGCATCAGCATTTTTGAAGATTGATCAGGTTTCTAAGATCTATCCAACTGCTGATGGCCCGGTGACGGTGTTGGATAATATCAGTTTAGATGTGCAAGAGGGGGAGTTTGTTTGCATTATTGGTCACTCTGGCTGCGGTAAATCGACCCTGGTAAATATGGTTTCGGGGTTTAATCGGCCTTCTAGTGGTCAGGTAACTCTGCAAAATCGACCAATTACTGAACCTGGCCCCGATCGCATGATGGTGTTTCAGAACTATTGTTTGCTGCCTTGGCTCACTGTATATGAAAATGTCTATTTGGCGGTGGATGCGGTGTATACCGATAAGTCTAAGGCCGAGAAAGCTTCGATCGTGCTCGATCGGTTGAAGATGGTGGGGTTGACGGAGGCGCGGGATAAGCAGCCAGGACAGATTTCGGGGGGGATGAAGCAGCGGGTGGCGATCGCGCGGGCTTTGGCGATTCAGCCTCAGGTGCTGATTTTGGATGAGCCGTTTGGGGCGCTGGATGCGATTACTAAGGAGGAGCTACAAGATGAGCTGTTGGCGATTTGGCGACAGCAGCAGGTGACGGTGCTGATGATTACTCACGATATTGATGAGGCTTTGTATTTGGCCGATCGGCTGGTGATGATGACTAATGGCCCGAATGCCCAAATTGGGGAGATTATGGATATTGGGTTTGCCAGACCGCGTAATCGATCGGCGATTATGGCCAGTAGCCGGTATGTGGAACTGCGTAATTCGGCTTTAGATTTTCTGTACAATCGCTATGCTCATTTGGAAGATTGAGCCAAGGACTTCAATGAATGGGTGGGTGAGCGAAGCCGAATCCCACCCCATGAATTCGATAATTTTCAATGGTTTTCCTCCTAAGTTTTTGATATCCTCGTAGATCAGTCTGCGGGGATTTTTGAATTTTTGCGATCGAGGCGTGAAATATTCTCGATAAATTGTCTAAACTAGAGGGAGAGTTAGACCATACTGTCATGCCCTATAATTCTTCTCGTTCAGTGGCTAATCATCTATTTGGGAGGTCATAAAAGTGGCTATTACTTTATCAGTAGAATCTGACAATGATTTGGAACAGAGGCTGTTAATGCCTGGAACCTATAATTGGGAAGAGTTTGAGGCTCTAGAAGCTCTGCTGGCTGAGTCGCCCGGTTTAAGAATTACTTACTTGGATGGATTAATAGAGCTTATGACCCTTGGTGAACCCCATGAGTTGATTAAAAAATCTCTGGCTATTTTGCTAGAAACTTATTTTATGGCGATCGAGATGGAGTTTATCCCAGTTGGGAGTTCTACCCGTCGAGGTAAAGCCAAAGGGACTTCCTTTGAACCCGATGAATCGTACTATTTAGGGACAAAGAAAGACAATCCAGATTTGGCGATCGGGGTGATTTTGACCAGCGGCAGCTTAAAAAAGCTAGAAAAATACCGCCGTTTTCAGATTCCAGAGGTATGGCTATGGGAAAAAGAGCAGCTTCAGGTTTACTGTTTAAGAGCTGACGGCTATGAGTTGATGGCAAGAAGTCAGCTTTTACCCGATCTAGATCTTGACCTGTTGGTGCGCTGTATTCAAATGCCTTCACGGTTAGAAGCGATGAAAACTTTTATGGCGGCAGTAAAATCTGAAGTGCAATCTGAATGAAAAAAATATTAGTGCTATCTGCAAATCCTGTAGATACTTCTCGGTTGCGTTTGGACGAGGAAGTGAGAGAGATTCAGGAATCTTTAAAACGATCAAATTGTCGAGATGAGTTTAAGATTGTTAGTTTGGTGGCTTTGCGGGTCGCTGATTTACGACGGGGATTATTAGATCACTCACCGTCGATCGTCCATTTTTCTGGTCACGGAGAAAGTCAGGGCTTAATCTTGGAAAATGATGTTGGTCAAAAACATTTAGTGTAAGTATTCAGGTCTAGGAAAAGGGGATGAGTGAAGGCGCAGTCAAGCCACAAGAATGGGCAATCAGAGCAGCGCAGAAAAAATCCATTGCTGAACGACCTTGAAAACGGCAAGTTTGAATGACAC
>JAAFHZ010000070.1 GCA_013297675.1 Synechococcales cyanobacterium bin59.metabat.ball.084
ATGCCGATCGATTGAGCGTAGGCAATCTCGGCTGCGTTGGTGCTGCCGGTGTCGCAGGTGATGATTAGCTTTACGCCTTGCTGTTGCAGTCGATCGAGGCCGGGAATGTTTAGACCGTGAGATTCGGTGAGTCGATCGGGAATGTAGTAACTGAGGTTTTCCGGCAAAAAGAACTGACGTAATCCGTCCCACAAAACGCTGGTGGCAGTGATGCCGTCAGCATCGAAGTCTCCCCAAATAGCGATCGGGGTTTTAGCTTGGCGGGCAAGGAGTAGACGTTCGATCGCCAGTTCCATTTCTTGGCCAAAGGCGGCAGCAGCAGTTGGCTGATAGGCTGAATACTGCAAGTAGCTAAGCAGGTTACTTTCTGGGATTTGTCGTTGCCAGAGCAGTCTGCTGAGATAACGTCCATCAATATGAGGAAACAAGGCGCAGACCTGTTGTTGGTAAGAGGCAGGTGGTGCCTCAAAATGAGGAAGTTTAAATTCAGCCATCTCTATAAGGTATCTCCTGCGATTCTAAAGCGAGTGCAAAACTAAACTTATCCAAATGCCAGGTTCTATCAAATTGTTACTCTAAACATGCTAGCATCAAGAACGCATGTCGGTTCTGATGGGGATTCAGCCATCAGAGGAAACGGGGAAAGCTTGGTGCAAATCCAACACTGTCCCGCAACTGTAAGAAGCTTGCTTCGAGTCAGAATGCCCGCCGATCGCTTGCACCACAGGCGAGTTGCACTTAAACCTATAATCTGCGTGGTACAGATAGGAAAATAATGAAAGATAAGCACACCATTTTTGTCTGCGAAACCTGTGCCGGAGTCTGGAAAGACAGTCGCCAAGTAGGTAACAGCGGCGGCTACTTGCTGCTGTCAGAATTAGCCGAAAAAGCTGCTCACTGGCCGTTGGCCGAAGAGTTTGAGATTGAAGGCGTAAAGTGCATGGGAGCCTGTAACCGCCCTTGCGCGATCGCCTTTGCTGCCCCCAATAAATCTACCTACCTTTTTGGTGATCTGAATCATAGCGATTCTCTCGCTGATCTATCTGCCGATGTTTTAACTTGTGCCGCAATGTACCACCAAGATCCCGATGGTGCAATGCCTTGGTCTGCTCGTCCCGATCGATTAAAGAAAGGATTGATTGGCAGAGTGCCAAGCTGCTAAGCAAGAATGAAGCTAATGTGCCAAGATGTTTTAAGGAACAGCAGCGGCACATTTAGCTCATGAGTAGTACACTTCTCAGCCAACCCGAAAAACTTGAAGCGCGACTTAAAGAAATTCCACCGGAGCCGGGGGTTTACTTTATGCGGGACGATCGCGACCATATTCTATACATCGGAAAATCTAAAAAACTGCGATCGAGAGTGCGCTCTTACTTCCGTGAAGCTCAAGATCTGTCGCCGCGCATTGCTTTGATGGTACGGCAGGTCGTAGAAATTGAATTTATTGTCACTGATACCGAAGCAGAAGCCCTAGCTCTGGAAGCTAATCTGATTAAGCTTCATCAGCCTCACTTTAACGTTTTACTCAAAGATGATAAAAAATATCCCTATGTAGTGATTACCTGGTCTCATGACTATCCACGGATTTTTATTACCAGAAATCGGCGGTTGGGTAAAGGACGAGATAAGTATTACGGGCCTTACACCGACTCTCGACTACTGCGAGATACTTTGAATCTGGTACGACGCATCTTCCCCATGCGTCAGCGACCTCAGCCACTGCACAAAGATCGGCCTTGCTTAAACTACGATATTGGTCGCTGTCCGGGGGTTTGCCAGCAAAAAATCACGCCAGAAGAATATCACAAGACGATCGAGAAAATTGCCATGGTTTTTCAGGGGCGCGGCAGCGAATTGATCAATACTCTCACCAAGCAAATGGAGCAGGCCGCTGAGAACCTAGAATTTGAAATTGCAGCGGCCTTGCGCGATCGGATCACTGGACTCAGCTCCCTCACCGCTGGTCAAAAAGTTTCGTTACCCGATGATACGGTCAGCCGCGATGCGGTAGCCTTAGCCGCCAGTGATAAAACCGCCAGCATTCAGCTCTTCCAAATTAGAGCCGGAAAACTAGTAGGCAGGCTGGGGTTCATTGCCGATGTCCCCGAAAATCATACCGATGTGGATCTGGGCATGATTTTACAGCGAGTGTTAGAAGAACATTATCAATATGCCGACCCAGTGGAGATCCCCCCGGAAATTTTGGTGCAGCATCCTTTGCCAGATAGCGATATTTTAGCCACCTATTTAAGCGAAAAGCGCGGGCGTAAAGTAGCGATCGATTCTCCCCAACGTCAAGTAAAAGCCGAGACGATCGAAATGGTTGCTCGTAACGCTGAGTTTGAGTTAGCCCGCATCACCAAACAGACCGAGCGAGAAGCCGCCAGCCTGCAAGACTTAGCTGAAATCTTAGATCTGCCAGAACTACCTCGGCGAGTAGAGTGCTACGATATTTCCCATATTCAAGGCTCTGATGCGGTAGGCTCCCAAGTAGTGTTTATTGACGGCTTACCCGCCAAACAATACTATCGCCACTATAAAATCAAGAATCCCGATATCCACATTGGCCGCTCCGATGACTTTGCCAGTCATGCGGAGGTGATTGGCCGTCGCTTCCGCAAATACAACGGTGGGGTTAATTTGGATGACAGCGATTTCCCAAACGTAGTTATTATTGATGGTGGCAAAGGCCAGCTATCGGCGGTAGTTAAAGTCTTAAGTGAAATGGAGCTAATGGCACACCTCTGCGTGGTAAGTTTAGCTAAACAGCACGAAGAAATCTTTCTTCCTGGCGCAAGCAATGCTTTACCTACCGAACCAGAACAGCCCGGAGTACAGCTTGTTCGTCGCCTGCGCGATGAATCGCACCGCTTTGCTTTGAGCTTCCACCGACAGCAGCGCAGCAAACGCATGACTAGATCCTACCTAGACGAGATTCCTGGTTTGGGAGCATACAAACAAAAGCAGCTCATGTCGCACTTTCACTCGATCGACTATATTCGGGCAGCAGACTTAGATGCACTACAAAAAGTTCCGGGAGTGGGCGAGAATCTCGCTAAATCTATCTATAATTACTTTCATTAAATTCCACGGGCAAAAAATAGCCGATAACCCGACATTAAGCTAAAATTAAGTAGTCACTATCAGAGGCTGATGTTCCTCTAAAAATTTATGCAAGGCTATTCCGCAATTTTGGCAGTTATTGTCAGCACCAATATCGCAATTACTTCCCAGATGGGTTCAGCTTTGGCCAGCACGCGCCAGCCAAACCAAACGATCGCAGCTAAGCCCGCTAAACCGGCGAAGCCTGTAGTATCAGATGCCGATAAACTGATAGCTTCTGCTGCTGACAAAATTGCCAAGGGCAAGTATCAAGAGGCATTAGCTGATTTAGACAAGGCGATTATCCTCGACCCAGAATCTGCTCGTGCTTACAACAGCCGAGGAATTTTGAAAGATGAAAAACTAGAAGACGCTCCGGGAGCACAGGCTGACCTAAATCAGGCGATCGAACTAGCCCCCAAATATGCCGAAGCCTACAACAGCCGCGCCAACCTGAAAAAAAACCGTTTTGATGATGCCCAGGGTGCTTTTTCTGACTATACCAAAGCGGTCTTATACTCTCCTAAATATTCTTTGGCCTACTACAACCGGGCGAATCTGCGCAAAAACAGGTTCAAAGACTTTAAAGGAGCCTTGGCCGACTACACCAAAGCGGTAGAAGCTAATCCGCAGTACGCCTTGGCCTATAACAATCGCGGCATTTTAAAATACGAAAATCTCAATGACATCAAAGGAGCTTTAGCCGACTATACCCAGGCAATCAGAGTTAATCCTAAATACTCTTTGGCTTACTATAACCGAGCATTACTAAAATCTTCAGAAAAAATCAATAATATTACCGGTGCTTTAAATGATTACAACCGGGCGATCGAACTCAAGCCCGATTATGCTCTGGCCTACTTCAACCGAGCCAGCTTAAAAGACGAAAAGCTCAATGACCCCAAAGGTGCAGATGCTGATTACACTGTTACCATTAAGCTCACGCCCCAAGATGCCGATTCTTATTACAACCGGGCAGTATTGCGCCAGAATAAACTCAGAAACAAAACTGGCGCAATTCAAGATTTTCGGTTAGCCGCTAAGCTTTATCGGGAGCAATCCAAAGATCAAGATTTGCAAGAAACCCTAGAACGGCTGCAAAAACTTGGTGCCACCGAAACAGGTGTAGCCCCACTGATTCCGGTGAAAACTCCCAAAAAGCGCTAAAGCGGGAAGCTTTGCTCCGAGCCTTACCAGCAGGATTACTAGCACAGGGGTTGAATTCGGTGTTCGCCAGCTTTACTCCGCACCCAGCAACGCCTGAAAACCCTGTCCGGCAGTCCATTGCACCGCTCCATCTCGACCAGTAATGAAAACCTTGGCACCCAATTTTTCTAGGTGCTGAATAGTTTCTGGGTTGGGAGTTACGGTGGCCGCGATCGCTACCTGGGGACGAATGGCTTTAATGAACGTATCAGTCAGCACCCCCCCCGACCAGTAAATCGCCTGTACTGGTTGCAGCTTATCGGGCATCGCTAATTCCCGCTGTTGGTCAATTTGAATATCTCCCCCAATTAACCAGTGCTGACCACCGATTTCTAGATCAAGTAAGGGCGGATCGGCAAACAGTAAATTGGTTTTGCCGCCTAAAAGATCTTGGGCTTTACCCAAGGGAGACATATTTATTCCGGGAATTTTGAGTGGTTTTTGGGGTGGATGATAAAGCCTGTTAATTGGCAAATTATTATGGAGAGTTTGCCAACCTTTGGCTGCGGCATCGATCGCTACCCCTCCGGCGACCGATCCATCGCTACCTTCAATGCTATTGACAATGTTTACACTTCCACCTGGAGGCTTACTGGTCTGTAAGGTGATTGCTTGATCCAGACTATTTACTGCCTCATTAGTCAAAAATGGCAGCACCGTAAAACGGGCAGTACTACTATCCCCAGTATCAATCAAAGCTGTTTGATAATTCTTTTGAATAACTAGAATTCTTTCTTCCCGCGCGGCCAAAGCCGTAATCTTAAACTCTTGACCTTTGACCACCGCTAAAGGCACGGCAATCAATAGCACAGACAGGGCTAAAACCAACCGCCAGCGCTTTTGCCACCAGGGAAGCTGCCACACCAAGAAAATAGCGGCGTATAAAAATAATAATTGCCATAGACGAATGCTGCCCACCGCAATATTAGCACCGGGCAAACTGGCAAACAATTCTACGATCGCCAGCAATAGCTTAGTGGGATACAACAATAACCAAGCCACCGCACTGCCCGCTAGGGGAAAAACCCCGGCCACCAAAGCACTCACCATGCCACCAATGCTAATTAAGGTAATAAAAGGAGCCGCAATCACATTAGCGGGCAAAGAATACAAAGGCACTACCTTAAAAGTCCAAAGCTGGATCGGTAAAGTCCAAATCGTCGCCGCCAAAGGCACCGCGATCGCCTCTGCTAATACTGGCGGCACAAAATCTAATTTCTTTTGAATCGGCGTAGCACTCACCACTAAGCCCATTGTCGCCAAAAAACTAAGCTGAAAACCCACATCCCAAATCCACAGCGGCTCAATTACCAACAGCACCACGGCGGCTAACAATAGCGAATTCAAGGGGCGCAACTGCCGTGATAGCAGCATTCCCCCTAAAACCGCTATTCCCATTACTGCTGCCCGCAGCACCGAAGGCTGTGGCCCAGCCATGGCCACAAAAGCCACAATCCCCATTAGACCCAAACCAAACTGCCACTTCTTCGCCAGATATCGCTTGGTAAAACTCATGAGCGCTGCCACAATCAGCGATACCTGAAAACCCGAAGCCGCCAAAGCATGTGCTAAACCCACTCGCACAAAGACATCTTTTACGTCAAAAGGTAAATCTACTGCCTCGTTACCCAAAGCCATGGCGCTGACCAACGGCCCGATCGGCACATCCAACCACCGCACCTGCGCCGCCACAATTCGCTGTCGAATCTTGGCTAAATCCCAAGTACGAATTTGTTCTTCATCAGTCAAAAAAAGCTGATTCGCCCGCA
Organism: Synechococcales cyanobacterium bin59.metabat.ball.084; assembly: GCA_013297675.1. Classification (GTDB taxonomy): domain Bacteria; phylum Cyanobacteriota; class Cyanobacteriia; order Cyanobacteriales; family Chamaesiphonaceae; genus JAAFHZ01. The sequence continues at coordinate 6,078 of JAAFHZ010000070.1, forward strand.
TCCCCGCAAAGCTACCCGATCGAGCCAAATAATTTTCAAAGTTCAAGCCCCCCGGATTTAACACCGGCATGGGCTTATACAAAGTGCCCGTCACCACCACCTGCACTCCCGGCTTAAGACCCGTTGCGCTGATCAAAGGAGCCGTCACATACAATCGCCCATCCACTTTCCGAATACTGGCCGGACTTGGATCATCTCCTTGAATTTGACTGAGCTGGTTAACTTGTAGCCAAAACTGCGCCCGATCGCTGCGAGTTGCCTGAGGATAGCTATCTACTACCCCCCGCACCGTAGAAAACTGCTTGGTGCCTCGGCCTTCGATCGAGTTTACAAAAATGCTGATATCTTGGCTGGCCAGATGGGGCAACCGCATTTGACCGTAAAAGCTAGCCAATATGAGGACTAAGGCCCAGCCCATTCGCCAAGGCCAAGCAAAGGCAAACTTTAATCTTTTTTTGCGGCTGCGATACCAGGCTTCGGCCAGATACCACCCACCCACTAGTAATCCGGCGATCGCCCAACTCCACCAAGAATAAGAACTCACCGCCAAGCCCACCATGTAAGCCAGACACAAAAGTCCGATCCGAGCAGCGTTATCCATGCAAAATATCCAGGCAAAATTCAGGGGCAGATGAAGAAGCAAACCACAATTCAGCACCCATCTTATCCCGATCGGGCGTCGATTTTATTTGGATAGCCGGGGCTACTACCGTTGAAAAAAATTCCTGTGGGAAGGTTTTACCGTACTTTATGCTCTCTCGGATGGACAGTAGATCCAGATTGATCTCAGCCAATGTTAAAACCTGGGTGCTATTCTATACCCAGTTGTTTGTTCGTGGAGCTTCTCGATAAGAGAATTGAATTTTTTATATGCAACGTCGTCAGTTTTTGTATGGGTTAGGAATTTTAGGCTCGGCTAGTTTGGGCATCAGCAACTTTAGTGCTAATGCTAACGCCGCTGATACTCCGGGAAAGACCGCGCAGTTTACGTTACCTCCTTTACCATATGCTTTCAACGCCCTAGAACCGTTTATCGATAAACGCACCATGGAAATTCATCACGGTCGGCATCATGCGGCATATGTGAAGAACTTAAATGATGCCATTGCCAAATATCCCCAGCTACAGGACAAGTCGATCGAATATTTGTTACAAAACTTAGACAGCATTCCTGCCGATATTCGTACCACTGTGCGGAACAATGGCGGAGGCCATGCTAATCATTCCATGTTCTGGCAAATGATGGCTCCCAAGGCGGGCGGTGAACCCAAAGGGGAGCTAGCCAAAGATATTATTAAAACCTTTGGAAGCTTTGCCGCTTTTCAAACTGCTTTTAATGAAGCTGGAGCGAAAAGATTTGGCAGCGGTTGGGTTTGGCTGTCGCGGGAAAAATCTGGCAAACTAAAAGTAGCGAGTTTTCCCAATCAAGATAGTCCAATCATGGTGGGCGAATATCCGCTGTTGGGGAATGATGTATGGGAGCACGCCTATTATCTGACTTACCAAAACAAGCGCCCTGAGTATCTCAAAGCTTGGTGGAATGTGGTGAATTGGGCTGAAGTAGAAAAACGCTATCAAGCAAAAGGATAACCAAATTAAATGAAAGTTGTTCATAAAACACCTCGCTTGCTGAAGCTCAAGCAAACCAATTGGATGCCTTGGTATGGACATTGCCTATTTTGGCCAACGGTAGGTATATTTTTGCTGATGCCGCTTGGTGGTCAATCATCAACTCTCATCTGTAGCCGAGCTAGCGGTCAGTGCCAACTCAATAATGAGTTGGCTGCTGACAATTCTAAAAGAACTATTCCGATCGATGCTGTCACTAAGATAGATGTGATCGCTACCGATAATACTAGCGAAGAATCCAGTGCCAAAATGGTACTAATTACCAAAGATGGGGAAATGGATCTTGGCTTGCCAGGTGGTTATGAAGCCAGAGACGCAGCCGCTGGTAAACTAGCTTGGTTTTTTGAAGATACTAGTTCTAAATTTATTACAGTAACCGAAAGCAGCCGATTTTGGACAAATAGTCTGGGTCTGGCCGGTTTAGCATCAATTTTGGGTGCTTTCTTGCTGCGCAAAACTTCAGAAGTGTCCTTCGATCGAGATACCGAGCGCTGTAATGTGCAACTATCCAGATTTTTTGGCTTGGTCAAAGGCCGGAGAGAAGTTTGTGAGCTGGCCAGCATCCAAAATATCGATCTGAGTGGCAGTCTGAAAGTAGCGGACGATCGAATTTTAGTGCATCAGTCTGGCAGATCGAGCTTCTTCTTGAGCGACTATGCTACTCGCGATCCACGTAATGAGCTAACCGCAATTAACCAGATCAAAGATTTTCTCGGTCTATCGCTAGCGCAGTCTAACTCTCAACCCCAAGATAGTTTCAGTGCCGAAAGTGGCTGGATAGAGCAAGAATCTGCTTACTACAGCTCCTCAGAATATACCGAAACCTATACTACCGAGTCCGATCGCTCAGATAGTTCCTTTGGCTCATCTTGCGATAGTTCGAGTTCCGATAATTCCTTTGGCTCATCTTCAGATAGTTCAAGTTCCGACAGCGGATCTTCGAGCAGTGATTGATTGATCTGATACACCTGATACATCAAGTGACTAGAATTTATTATGTAACTCCTGTATCCTTGCTAAAAAGATACAGGTTTTCTTTGTGGTTGGAAAATAGTTTAATTATCTATGGCGGGAGTGCTGGCCATGAAGTAAATTTCCAGGGGCTACTGTAACTTCCTCTGATTACCCAGGATTCTGACATGCTGTTTTAGTTTCAATATCTTGACCTTCAATGTCAGCCTATTGATTTTTATGATGAACTCTAACTTTTTTGCTAAATCTATTGCCTTCTGGAGCCTACTTAGCATTTGGGTTTCTTTCAGCCCTGTAGCACTCAGTCGTGGCAACGAATTTGGTGGCAAAGAAGTGACCCTTGATGCCGCCACGGCTCAGAGCCTAGGAATTAAAACTACACCAGTCCAACGGCAAAAGCTGCCAGTAGAAATTGTGGCCACTGGCCAAATTGAGCTGTTGCCCAACCAAAAAGTAGAAATCACCTCACCGATCAAAGGAAAAATTTTGCAGCTATTGGTACAGCCAAGAGCCACCGTGAAAGCTGGTCAGACAGTAGCCACTATGACCAATCCAGAACCAAGAGATCTACGAGTAGCCGCCCCAGAAAAAAAACATGAACCTACGGCCAGCTTACGGCAGGCTCAAGCCGAATTACAGCTTGCCCAAGAAGGCTATCGCCGCATTGCACAAATTGTTCAGGCCGACCAAGACCAAGCACTGAGTCAGCTAGCTGCGGCTCAAGCACGCTTGCTCAAAGAGAAGCAGTCAGTCAACGGCGGAGCTTTATTGCAGACAGCTAAAACTAACTACCTGCGCCAGCAGCAAATTTCTAGAGCCGAAATTAGCGCCGCACAGTCCACGGTTAACTTTGCCGCAGAGCGTTACCAAGTAGATCTCAAATCGGCTGCCGATGGCATTGGTACCCGCCGACAAGCATTAGAGTCCCAAGCCCGCCTAGCCGAAGCTCGGGCAGGGTTGGCTAAAGCATTAGATCAACCCAAACTAATTCAGGCCGAGTCTGAGCTGCGCAGGGCTAAAAATGATTTGCCAGTGGGAGAACTGCGAGCAGCCGAAAAACAGGTTGTTGAGGCCAAAGGTAAACTGGCTAAAGCCCTGAACCAGAAAGCTTTAATAGAAGCCGATCGCCAACTGCGCAAAGCTAAAGCAGCAATTTTGGCTGCCCAAACTCGGCAAAGCCCTAGTGCTGCTATCTATGACTCGCGGGCAACTCAGCTTGGGACTAGTGGTGCCAGTGGCATTATTACCGTTAAATCACCGATCGATGGCACTGTGGCAGATCGAGATATTACGGCTGGTCAATCGGTGCCGGAAGCCGGAGCTAAAATTATGACCATCACCAACGATCAACAGGTTTTTGCCACAGCCAATATCTATGGAAGAGATCTGGCTAAAGTTAAGCTAGGCCAAGAGGCCAGAGTAAAAGTTGGCAAGGAAACTTTGACCGGAACAGTCAGCCGCATTGGCAGTGCGATCGATAGTCAAAGCCGGGTATTGCCGGTGCAAGTAGCATTACGCAACGCAGGAAACATGAAACCGGGCATGTCTGTAGAGTTACGGCTGGTCACTGACGATATCACTGAGCCGATCGTGGCAGTGCCCAACACCGCAATTGTAGAAGTGGATGGCCGGAAACTGGTCTATGTGCAAAATGGTACTGCCTATCAACCCGTGACCGTGGAGCTAGGTCAAACCATTGGAGATTTTGTAGAAGTCAAATCTGGGCTGTTTGTTGGTGATGAGGTTGTCACTCAACGCGCTTTTCAGCTTTATTCCCAGTCTCTGCAAGCACCTGCCCATGAGCCTAATCATGAGCAGGGCGCTGCTAAAACCACTGCCCCAATCGGTAGCAAAATACCTGTTAACTTCAAAATTCCTGTTAACTTACTGTGGCTGACCTTGCCGGGAGTAATTACTGCGGGTGGCGCTTGGTGGTGGTTTAAAAAAACTAAAAATCAAGACAGCAATGATACCGGTGTTTTCGAGACCAGTTTTTTGGAGGCAGATGTGTTAGATGCAGAAGTGTTGGAGGCAGAGATTGTCAGCGAACGACCCAATCCACTTTGGCAGCAATCGCACTATACAGACGATCACAGTGTCGCCGATCACCAGATTCCTACTTATGATGTGGATGCTGAAGCTATTTATTCAGGTTCGCTGGTCATAGAGACCGCAGAGGTATCGGTAAATCGTGAGGTCAAAGCCGAAACTGTTGTAGTTACTCCAGAGGCAGTGAATAAGCTATTGAATCAATCTGCAAAAAATGAGTTTGGGGCAAATTCTAAAATAATTACAATGCTGAATAACCTGCTGAAAAAATCGGCAACCAAATAATTTTGGTAAGACAAGTCCAAATTAAGTTCGATCGAGCGGCGCGTTACGAACTGAGCATGAAGCAGCAGAATCAGGAAATATCTACGATAAGTATGATAGTATTTACTTTCGTTTCGGTTTTAACGGGAATCAGCCGTTAAAAGTAATGGGGAAAGAGTAGTAATAATCTACCGCTGTCCCGCAACTGTGATGAGTCATTAGTTTCTAATGAATCTCTAAGTCAGAATGCCCGCCGAGACTTGTCAAAACCAATAAAATATCTGCGAGGTACAGATAATGATCAAAATGAATTTTGCCACTTTTAACTGTCCAATGGGTAAGTAGTTGAAAAAATCTACCCCTTGGCAAGCAGCATTTGTGCGCGATAACTTTCCGGTAATCGGCTATCTTGCTTGGAACGGTTTTAAACAGCAAGGTTGGGGAATACTAGTTTGTAGTATTGATCCCCTGCCGTTAAATGTTGATTTGATGTTGCATACCTGGAACTTCATTCCACAATTTGTGTCAAATCAAAATATAGCTGGTTGTTTATCAGAGTTCGCTGTATCCCCGGCGGAAGTCACTACCTTGGTGACTGCAATTCAACAATACAATCCCTATCAAGAGATCATGCTTCTGATTCGCTGTGGCAAGTCAGTTGAAGTCTGTTGGCTGAAAAATCTAGCTAGTACTCCATTGGAATGCTATGAGCAGGTGCTAGATCGCTGGGATGAATTCATGCTGGATACCCTTGATCATGCCTCAATCTAGTTGTTTACCAGAGTATTTTAATTAAATGTCAGATGTGATTAAAAAGTCGGATTTTGTGATTACTCCCTACATGAAGAGTAGTAACTGGCGGGCAACCTATCAAATTTTAAATACGGTCATACCCTATCTATTGTTGTGGTTTTTGGCAGTAAAAGCTGTACCAGTTTCCCTATGGTTACTGCCACCAATTATGGTTTTAATGACGCTCTTTTCGGTGCGCTGCTTTTCTTTGATGCATGACTGCGGACATTATTCGCTTTTTACCTCCAAAAAAATCAATCGGGTGGTGGGCTTTTTCCTGGGGGTAATTAATGCCATTCCTCAATATCCTTGGTCACGGGGACATGCTTATCACCACAAAACCAATGGTGATTGGGAGCGCTATCGAGGACCATCGGGCTTAGTTTCAACTGAAGAGTTTGCTAAGCTCAGCACCTCTGCACAAAAGCACTACGAATTACTGCGACAGCCTTGGATGATTATTCCTGGTGGTTTTTTCTATCTGGCAATTAAGCCCAGAATGCAGTTGATATTGGGCATTTATGGTTTAATTCGCCATGCCTTCGCCTGCTGGAAAAACCAATCAGGATTGAGCCTGTCAAAAATTTTCACTTCCTATGAATCTAGAAATTGGTATACGACTGCTGAGTTTTGGGATTTGCTCTTAAATAATATCTGTGTGGTTGGTGCTTGGATTACTCTGAGTAACTGGCTGGGTGCTGGGTTCTTTTTAGGTATTTACTCAGTTACCCTGACTTTTTCGGCAGCGATCTTTATTTGTGTATTCTTTGTTCAACACAACTTTGAGGGGTCTTACGCTCACAAAACCGAGGGTTGGGATTATTTATTGGGGGCGATCGAAGGCAGTAGCTATCTAAAGCTACCGGCGATCTTAAATTGGTTTTCGGCAGATATTGGATATCACAATATTCATCACCTTTCTGAGCGGATTCCTAATTACAATTTAGCAGCTTGCCATCAAGAAAATGCTCATCTTTTGGCTAAGGCTAAGGTTTTACGCCTAGCAGATATAACCGGTTGCTTTGGTTTCTTGTTGTGGGATGCGGCCTCGAATAGTTTAGTGTCGATCGACTCATTTCGTCGGGATGCTTTGGCCAAGACTGATGCCCAGATACCTGTTTTGGTTAGTGTTGCCAATCCATAGATTTTAAAATCTTGATGGGCTTTCCCTGGAATTTCCTGCGGGTGATTCCAGGGAATTTTTGTTGCTGGATATGGACTAGATGCCTAATTGGACATAATTGGACTTAATTGGCTATAATCGGCTCATTAATTGGACATGGTGGCTAATTTGGTGACAGATATAGAGATTCTGATCAGTCAAGAAGTTCTGCGGCTGATTGCGGAGATTGATGAATTTAAGGGCAGATGGCGGGCGCTGAATGCGTTGGCACCCGATCGATTAGCGGCGCTGCGCAAGGTGGCGACGATCGAAAGCATTGGTTCTTCCACGCGCATTGAAGGGGCACGGTTATCCGATCGACAGGTGCAAGCCCTACTCTCAAATTTGGGTAAGCAAAGCTTTGCTTCTAGAGATGAAGAAGAGGTTGCCGGTTATGCGGAGGTGATGGATTTGGTTTTTGCCAATTGGGAAGCGATTCCTTTTACTGAAAACTACATTAAGCAATTGCATCAGATGCTGCTCAAACATAGTTTTCGAGACGAACGACATCGGGGTGAATACAAGAAGTTCTCTAATAGTGTCCAGGCTTTTGATAGTGATGGGAATAGTTTAGGGGTGGTGTTTGAAACCACTTCGCCTTTTGATACACCTAGTCGAATGGCCGATATAGTGATCTGGACACAAGAGAATTTATTGACAGCCAAGATTCACCCGCTGTTAACTATTAGTGTTTTTATTGTACAGTTCTTGGCGATTCACCCTTTTCAGGATGGTAATGGTCGGTTATCGCGAGTACTGACCACATTGCTATTGTTGAAAGCCGGTTATATTTATGTACCCTATTCTTCGCTAGAAAGTATCATTGAAGAAAGCAAAGAAGGATACTATTTAGCTTTGCGTCAAACTCAGAATACTTTATTTCAAGATCCTAATTGGGAACCATGGCTATTGTTTTTTCTACGAGCTTTACAGCGACAGAAAAACCGTTTACAGGTGAAGATGGACAATGAAAAAATCATGGCTTCTACTCTGCCTGCACTATCGGTGAGCATTTTAGAATTAGCGAAGGAACATGGACGGGTAACAACTCAGGGAATTGAGCAGGCTACCGGGGAAAGTCGCAGTACAATTAAGGCGCGACTTAAGCAGTTAACGGACGATCAGCTATTAGTTCGCTATGGTCAAGGTCGATCGACTTGGTATGCACTGAGCTAGCTTTATAGAGTTAATGCACTATGCAGGAATTATTGATTCAAGACCAAGCTGTTCACAAATATTAATCGGTGGTCATGTCTTTCTACTTAATTGATGCCTTTATAATAACAGTGGATTTCTTCTGACCTTCTAGAAATGTATGGCTATTTATATCATCAGACCGAAACAAACTGCTGTTGCCCGATCGATGGATTTAATTTCCAGAAAGCTGGCCTCGAAAGATCGAGAAGACCAAGTAGCTGAAGTGACTGAATTACAAGCACAAGATCCAATCCAGAAAGAGATTCAGCATTGGATAGAAGATGAACAACATGGCAGTAACATTCGGGTACTGAAAAGTCCAAAGTTGCCGGGGGTAACGGGAGCAGCCGTTCTGGATATGACAGATGAAGTTGCTGATCGAATGCGGGAAGATTTATCGGGAATTTACGTTTTGAAAGATCAGCCGATCGAATTAATTCAGCCTGTCAAGCTAACTGCGACCTCGAAGAGAGAAGAAGAGCTGAATGTAGAAGACCTTTGGCATCTGCGGGCGATCGGCTACCAACCAGGCAAAGGTCTGACAGGCGAAGGACAAGGCATCGGTGTTGCGGTGTTAGATACAGGGGTAGATTCATCACATCCGGCTCTCCGAGGAAAAGTAGCGAGTGCCTATGAGTTTGATGCTCAAGCTTGGAAAACTATTCAAAAGCCTAATTCACTGGATACGGAAGGTCATGGAACTCATGTAGCTGGATTGATTGCTGGTCAACGGATTGGTGTTGCTCCTGCAGCGAAGCTGTTTAGTGGCATTATTACTCCGAAAGGACGTGGAGACCTTTCTACTTTTATTTTGGCTTTGGAGTGGGTGGCAACTCAGCCAGAAATTCAGATTGTCAATATCTCTGCTGGTTTTAGGGGATATTTGCCCCAGATGGATGATGTGATTGCTGATTTGCTGGCAATCGGGGTATTACCAGTTTGTGCAACGGGGAATGATGGCAGAAATCGTACTTGTAGCCCCGGCAATTATCGGGATGTGATTTCGGTGGGGGCGGCAAATAAGCAAAATCTGGTGGCTAGTTTTAGTAGCGGTGGTACTTTGGCGATCGAGAATCATCAGTATACGGTGCCAAATTTGGTGGCACCGGGGGCAAGTGTTTATTCTGCGGTGGTGACTGGGGGCTATGAAGCTTGGGATGGTACTTCGATGGCAACACCAATTGTATCTGGGGTGGCGGCTTTGATTTTAGAAAAGTATCCAAATATGACTGTCACTGATCTGCGAGAAGAATTATTATTGAGGTGTCAGGATTTGAAACAGCCGGTCGATCGACAGGGTGCCGGATTGATCCAATTGGAGCCAACTCGTGAATCTAAATGAAAGCCATCTTCGTAAAACTGATCCGATTCTCCTTGATAGGTTGATGCACGCTAAAGCAGGAGAAGTGTTGCGGGTGGCAATGACGCTCAACGCTGAAGCATTGGAAGCTGAGAAAACTTTGACTTTGCCCACTCTCGATCCTGGTCAGTTTCCTTCACGGGTAGATTATCGACAAGCTCTGATTCAGCAACAACAAGCTCGATTAGAGACGAATTTGGGTGCAACAATTCAAGATTTGCAGGATCTTTCTTTGAAAACTTATGGTGGTACAACTAGTCGAGTGATTATTATTGAGGGTACGGCTGAACAAATTATCAAGTCTTTGGATTTAACGGGGGTTCACCATGCCAGTTTTGATCAATCGATCAGAATTGAACCTGCTTTGCCTTCTCAAGAAATGCTAAAATCCGCAGAGTACTTGACGCAAGTTGCGATCAGGATTCTTGAATCACAAAAGGGTGAAAACATTCTGGGACAAGATCTAATTCGCCTAAACTTTAAGATTTTCATGGGGAGTAACTATAACCAAAAGAATAATAATGTTGTTGATGCTCAATTGATTAGTCATGCTTTTGAAAAGTATGTTGAGAATTACAAAGCTCGTTACTGTCTTTTGAAAGTATTGGGGATGCGTAAACCAGTAGAATTAGAGTCGGTTTATACAGATGTAAGATTGCTAAATGATATTGATATTCATCAATTTGAATCATTACAGGAAATGGAGAAGGCTTATCGAAAACAAACAAATATTCAATCTAAGAGTAGTCAAAGAGGCGGAGTAGATATTGCTAACCAACAAAGATTCTTAATGGTATTAGGTGCTCCTGGGGCTGGTAAATCCACTTTTTTGCGTCGAATAGGATTAGAAGCTTTAAAGGGTAAAAATTCACTCTTCGAGCATTCTTGTATTCCTATATTGATAGAACTAAAACAGTTGAATAATATCAGTGTTGATCTAAGTAAGTTGATTGTAGAGGAGTTTGAATCATGTGATTTTCCTGATGCTCAAGAATTTGTAATGGCAGCGATACATCAGGGTAAACTGCTATTACTCTTAGATGGATTAGATGAAGTACCAACTTCTAGCCTAAGTGAAGTTGTCAATGAAATCATAAATTTTGTGCAAAACAATCCAAAAAATAGATATATTTTCTCCTGTCGTACGGCTGCTTATCGCCAAGAGTTTCGTGGTTTTGTAAACGTAAAGATGGCAGAGTTTGAAGATGATCAAATCCAACAATTTATTAATAACTGGTTTAAGTCTGAAGTTGATCAAAAGGCCAATACTGCAGAACGCTGTTGGAATGATTTGCAACAGCCAGAGCAGCAGGGAGCAAAAGAACTAGCTCATACACCATTATTACTAACATTTTTATGTTTGGTTTATGACCGCTCACAGAAATTTCCAATCAATCGCAGTGTTCTGTATAGCAAAGCCCTACGAATTTTAATGGAAGAATGGGCTGCGGATAAACGAATTTTGCAAGATGCTATATATCAAGGACTCAGTACAGATCTAGAGGAAATTTTATTATCTGAAATTGCAGCAACTGGATTTGAAGCAAATCAAATGTTTTTTTCCAAAGGCAAATTGATTGACAGAATAAGGATATTTTTAGCTAATAATTTGAATGCTCCTAATCAATTGGATGGAGAAGCCATATTAAATGCAATTGTAGTTCAACAAGGTATTTTAGTGGAGCGCGCTGAGGATGCTTATTCTTTTTCTCACCTTACTTTGCAAGAATACCTAACAGCTCAATATATTAGTGACAATTCAGCCATTAAACATCTGGTGAGAGTCCATTTAACTGATCCACGTTGGCAAGAGGTGTTTCTTATGGTGGCTGGACTCATGCGAGGTGGAGTAGATGAATTACTATTGTTAATGGAAGATCAGGCACAAAAATTTATTAGCCCTTCATGTAAACATGATGAAGATGTATTAGAATCCAGCTCTAATTTACAAAATCTTTTACAGTGGGCAGATTCAGTAGTAATGACTTCAGAAGAAGGAAGTAAACTTGCAACTAAACGATCAGAGGCCATTTTTCTAGCACTAAATCTTATCTACGATTATGATCGTAGCATTGACCGTGCTCGTAATCGTGCTCTTAATCTTGCTATTGACCTTACCAGTGAACGCGACCTCGCTATTGATCGTGCTCGTGATCGGGCACTCAACTTTGCAATCAACCTTACGACGATAAATAATAATCTTGTTAACCCAGATGAGAAGGGTATTTACATGGCTCGTAATCGTGCTATTGCAAATGTCCAAAATTATCAAAAAATAAAAATTTTTCAACCCGAAATCTACACGAATTTGATTTCAAGTATAGAGAGTTTGCAACCTGATGTTGTAGCGGGCGATCAAACTTTTGAGTTTATTCTTCGTATTAATTCTCTTTGGTTTGAGGCACTTCATTTGGAACCAGATACATTAAGATTTTCGCAGGATGAGAGAGAAAGGCTAGAAAAATATCTGTATTCGAATGAATTAATTGTAAAATGTAAAAAATCAGCGGTGCTTGTTTCAAAACAGACTTGGTCAATGATTGAGGATCGTATGTTCAAGGTTTTAACACCACTGAAAACATGATATAGCGGTTCCAGATCGAATGCGGTGTAAGTAATTGTTGCCTAGCAGGGCTTAGAGCCACCTAAATTCATTTCATCCGAGACGGAACCACTATAATGACTGTTTTTATTTATTTGGAACATTATACTTTCGTATTTACAATAAATTAGTACTAGTAAATCCTACCTTTTATTGAGTAATAGATAGTATCTTAAAACTATCATGAATCTAAAAACTCTTCTTGGTCTAGAGCCATAAAAGCCAGCAGCTCCATATCTTGGGAATAATCATCAACTGCGGTGGTCGCGGCAATCCCCATTTGTTTTCGTCTTTGTTCTCTGGTCAGTGCTTGGCGGTTGATTTGGACTAGTTGCAGAGCTGTTTCTGCAATTTTAAGCTGATCGATGGGGTTTAGCTGTGGCAAGCTTGCTAGAATTTCAGAGGTTCCCATGATTTCATTAGTAATGGGTATATCTATCCAGTATAACGGTCAGAGTGAAAACCAGCATTATTTGTTAGAAAGAGAGTTCAATGTGTCATTAATTTGTACAATCAGCGATCGTGCTGGCCGGATTGCTGCGGTTCCCGGTTAGGATATAGTTTGCAATCCTCCCATATTTTTCTGCCATGAAGTTTCTTTGTCAGCAAGCCGATCTTAGCTCCAGTCTTTCGTTGGTGAGCCGAGCAGTCTCGGGTAAGCCCAGCCTGCCAATTTTGACCAACATCAAGCTGGTGGCCACTGCTGGGCGGGTGCAGTTGACCGGGTTTGACCTGAGTTTGGGCATTCAGACTAGCTTTGGGGCAGAGGTGAGCGAAGCAGGAGAGATTGCCCTGCCCGCGAAGTTGTTGAATGATATTGTTTCTCGGCTGCCCAGCGGCGAGATTACGATCGAACAAAATGATTCTCAGAATGGTGATGGCATTGTTGTCACCGTAAAATCTCAGACTGGTACTTATCAGGTGCGGGGCATGGATGCCACGGAGTTCCCGGAGTTGCCCGAACCAGAAGACGGCGAGATTCAACATTTGCCGATCACGGCTTTGATTGATGGTTTACGGGGGGCGTTGATTGCTTGTAGCCAAGATGAAACCAAGCCGATTTTAACCGGGGTGAATTTTAAGCTAGAGGCCGAGAAGCTGGAGTTTGCGGCTACTGATGGCCACCGGTTAGGGGTGGTGGAGACTTTCTTAGAGGCGGAGCAGGGGGCGGAGAGCACTTTGGAGCTGACGGTGCCAGCGCGGGCTTTGCGGGAGCTGGAGAAGATGTTGGGGGGTAAGCAGGCCATTGAAAAAATTAGTTTTAGTTTGGGTGAGGGTCAGGCGGTGTTTGCTTGGGAGACTGCCCATGGTCAGCAGCAGTTGATTACTCGGACGATCGAGGGCAATTATCCAGATTATCGGGCGTTGATTCCGAGTAGTTTTGGCAAGCAGGTGACGATCGATCGAAAGCAGTTGGTTTCGGCGCTGGAGCGGATTGCAGTTTTGGCCGATCAGCATAATAATTTGGTGAAGTTCACGATTAGCAATGAAAATCAGTCATTAGATCTTTCGGTAGAGGCTCAAGATATCGGTAGTGGTCGAGAGTCTTTGACTGCTCAGGTTTCGGGTGATGATATTGAGATTGCTTTTAATGTGCGCTATTTGCTGGATGGTTTGAAAAATATTAATGCTCAGGATGTAGCGATTAATCTCAATGGAGTTTTGGAGCAGGTGGTATTTTCACCAGTGGGCGGTGCGAAGACTATTTATTTGGTGATGCCGGTGCAGATTCGGGGTTAGAATAAGCTATAAAACTTACAAGAGAGGTATTCGATGATGTCCTTTGAAGAAATGCAGTCTATCTTGCAAGAAATTCTGCTATCGCAACGACAGTTTCAGGCTGAAATAGTAGAGACAAAAGCAACTGCCGAACGTGCTAACCAAGCGGCTGAACGTGCCAACCAAGCGGCTGAACGTGCTAACCAAGCGGCTGAACGTGCTACTCAAGTTGCTGAACGTGCTACCCAAGTTGCTGAATCTAATGGTCGTGCTATTCAAGCAATGCTTGAACAAGCCGCTACTGATCGACTCGAAGCGCAAGAACGCGCCAAACATCATGAGGAACGAATGCAGCGGCTTGAAAATCTATCTGCGGGTCTAATTAATCTCACTGTCTCGCTTGATGAAGACCGCCCTACCATCCTTCGCCTCTTGAACTCTAATAACAACAAGCTTGACTTACTGCTCGATCGATTACCTCCTCAACAGCAGTAAACATTACCTCAGGTTTTATAATCAGAAGAACAATCACTATGAAAACCTTCGGAAAATGCTTTGTTCAGCATTTCCTGGTTCCAATCCTCGACTGCCCTGAAGGTTGATCGCTGCGTGCTGCTGCTCGACGAAAACAACGAACCACTCCATGTTCCAATCCTCGATCGCCCCGAAGGGCAATCGCTACTCTTTTTCTTGAGCAATTCCATGTTTTGATCGGTTCCAATCCTCGATCGCCCCGAAGGGCAATCGCTACCTTCGACCTACGCTAAATTTTACCTCCATGGTTTGTTCCAATCCTCGATCGCCCCGAAGGGCAATCGCTACGGCAGTTTGTCCGCAATGCATTCTCTAAAACCAATAGTTCCAATCCTCGATCGCCCCGAAGGGCAATCGCTACTAAGGATTTACTAAGAGATTTCTTTCCACCACCAATGGTTCCAATCCTCGATCGCCCCGAAGGGCAATCGCTACCCGGCGTTGGACTTTACACAGGTACTTCAGACGTTCCAATCCTCGATCGCCCCGAAGGGCAATCGCTACACTGCTGACTGGGTAGATGAGCTGAGCTGGGATGTAGTTCCAATCCTCGATCGCCCCGAAGGGCAATCGCTACTTCAGCACCCACCTGCGATGCTGACCTGTCCAGTTCCAATCCTCGATCGCCCCGAAGGGCAATCGCTACCTGATAACCCAAGAATAACTACTTTAGGGTGGATGATTGTTCCAATCCTCGATCGCCCCGAAGGGCAATCGCTACCACAAAGGGCGATATCTGCACCCAACGATAAAGTTCCAATCCTCGATCGCCCCGAAGGGCAATCGCTACAGACAGGCAAGCTGCTGAGGACGAGGCTAGAGTTCCAATCCTCGATCGCCCCGAAGGGCAATCGCTACTTTGGGCTATGTGCCAGTTTTTGAGCGCAGGGAGAAGTTCCAATCCTCGATCGCCCCGAAGGGCAATCGCTACAGCCCCCATTTTAAACCCTTACGCAGCAAAAGCTTCAGCACCCGCCAACGCGAACCCCCAAAATCCAACATCATTCCAGACCCCTCAAACATACAGCAACCAACCTCAAACCCTTGCCCAGCAAGCCAACGCGAACCTCCCAGGAAAACCACCAGCACTAGAGGTTCGCGTCATAAAATCAACGGCTCATTAAAATCTACATACTTATCAATGCCATAAGCCTCCACCGATCGATCACGGCCACCCATCAACTTATAGAATCGCAGACTATCCAACTGCAAATCAACAATCTTCAACAGCTTCGCCCTAAACATCTCAAACTGCATCTCATCAATCTCACACTCAAACACCGACAACTGCACCCGCTGACCATAATCTTTACAGACGATCGCCAGCTTGCGCAACCGTCGCGCCCCCGCCCGCGACTCCGTTTCACCCACATCATAAGTCACCAAAATATTCATACGTTTATTTCTCCAATAATTTAACGTAGGTTGAGCGGCTAGCACTGAGCGGAGCCGAAGTGAGTCGAAACCTAACCTCGCAAAATAAACGGTGGATACTGGGGAATATCACCCCGCAAATGCCTCGCCAACAAACGAGCCTGCACATGACACAGCAACCCCACCGGCACCTTAGACTCCAAAATAGGATGCGTCACCTCCTCCTTTTTACGATTTTGATACGCCGTCAAAAAATCTTGCCGCGCCTGATCCTTCAAATACACCCCACCCCCCGGACGATCGACAAAATCACTAGGCTTGATCTGCCCCCGATTCACCAAACTTAACACCAATCGATCGGCCACTACCGATCGCAGCTCCTCCATCAAATCCAACGCCAGCGAAGGCCGCCCCGGACGCAGCACATGGGAAAAACCCATTTGCGGATCTAACCCCACCCCCTCGCAAGCTGCCACACACTCATTAGCCAGCAGCGTATAGGCAAAAGATAGCAAAGCATTAATACCATCCTTCGGTGGTCGCTTCGATCGCTCCTTAAACTCAAAACCATCGCGATTCATCCGAATCATCTCGCTAAAAGCACCAAAATAAGCCTTAGCTGCATGGCCTTCAATGCCCCGCAACTGATCAATATCTACCGATTTTTCAATGCTTTCAATGGCATCAGCATGAGCCTGCGCCGCCGATCGCAGCTTGGTTTCGTCCTTCCCCTCCTTGGCTTCTCGCGCAGCTCTCATCAGCACATTGCGCGTATTTTGCAGCTTGCCAGCCACCACATACCGGGCAATATTGAGCGTCGCCACTGGATTATTG
>JAAFHZ010000071.1 GCA_013297675.1 Synechococcales cyanobacterium bin59.metabat.ball.084
CCTTTCCGAGTAATCATTTCAGTACGATTAGTCTCAATGATTTTCCATCTTAGGTCAAGTGAATATGCTTTCATTGTCTATAAATATCTACTCTGGATGTACAATACATTGTACCCGATAAGGAACTGCTATATCTACCGCTGATTTGTGTGATAATAATTTCCAGTGTATTATGTGGGAATCAGTAATATATGAATAATCATCAGAAAAGATTTCTATTTTTGGCACCCATTAGTTTTCTACTAGTGACTAGTTGGGCTTTCTTAAAGCAAAGTGTCACACTGCAATCTACCACTAGTAAAGTAGTTGCAATAGCTCAGTCTACGAAAAAAGCTGGTTCTAAATGGAAGCAAAAAGAAATAATAATAACCGTTTGGAACTCTACTCAACCAAATCCTTCGGCTTATTCAAATCTAGCTAGTGAAAACTATAATTCTATTCCCATATTTGGTTCATTAAAAGGCTTGGATGTTGCAGAGAAAAATAAACTCAAAGTGATCTTTGGCGATCCACTAATTGGTTGGCCTAGTCTGCGAGATCCGATGAATCTTAAGAAGTTAGATGATTTGATCGATATATTAAAGAAAAAAACGGCATTGGAAGCCTACCACATTACTGATGAGCCAACTGCTAATGATTTCAGTAAATATGCAGAAATAGTATCTTATCTTCGCAAGAAAGATCCAACTAGACTTACTTATATTAATCTTTTTCCTTTGTATGCTACCGAAGAGCAATTAGGTGTTGTTGCTAGTTCTGTTGATAGGGGTAGAATTAGATATCCTGGACATTTGCATGGTATAAGCTCCAAAAGTAAAGCTATTGTGGCTTATTTAGATCATCTTAGGCAGTTTGTGGACGTGGTGAATCCTGACATTATTAGTTATGACCATTATCACCTTTATGAAAAAGGTGAAGGAAAGGAATATTTTTTGAACCTAGAGTTGATTTCTCAAGTTTCAAAAGAGAAAAAGATCCCATTTATGAATGTGATCCAGTCAGGTAGATTTTTTAAATATTGGCGATTGCCAACAGCGAAAGAAATCAGATTTCAGGTGTACACCACACTGGCTTACGGTGGTAAGGGGATCAGCTATTTTACTTATTGGGAATCTGAAAAAGAAGAAGGTTTATATCGTGATGGCCGAAAGACACAGTTAGCAAAAGATGTGGCCGTGATTAATAGTGAAATTCGTAAACTTAGCCCTGTGCTATTAGCTCTTAATTCCCAAGGGGTTTATCACTCTAAGCCATTACCAATTGGTGGTGAAGCAATTTCTCAAAAATCGCCAATACAGTTTATTTCTCAAGGTAAATTTGTATTAGGTCTATTTAGTAATGGTAAAGTAAATAATACTTTTATGCTCACCAACCGAAATTATCGTAGAAAACAGCAGGCAGATATCAAAATAGAGATGCCTGGTTCAAAAGTACAAGAACTGGATCGTAAGACTGGGAAATGGAAACAACTTAGCAGCATTAATAGTAACCGAAAAATTACTTTGGATATAGATGCTGGAGATGGTCGATTGTTTAGGGTGCTATAATTTATGAAAAAAGGCACTGACCCGCTAAGGAATGATGACTTCTAGAACCCTTAGTTGATGAGGGATGTCAGTCAGAAAATTTGGTCAATCACTCGATAGGAAGACAGTGCATGAAAAAACAGCACATTGTTATCCTCCTGAACAATTTGAATTATATCTAGAACATTGAAAAAACAGTTTTGGTAATTAAAACAATATCTTGCCAAATATTAGAGGTAGTACAGTAATCTATATCGATCGCAATCTTGTCTGGCATGACCTTTGTTAGGTACTGTGTTTCCCAATCCTCACCGCTAAGTAGACTTTCTTCGTGTCGATATGAAAGAGATGCTGCACTAGTTATTCCGGGTTTATAATCCAGAATATGACGTTGTTCAACAGTATATTTGCTGACATAGCGGGGGTCTTCAGGGCGTGGACCAACCAAGCTCATCTCACCTTTGAAAACATTGATTAATTGAGGCAATTCATCAAGCTTTGTTTTCCGCAAAAATTTGCCGATGGGGGTGATTCTGGTATCGTTGCTGGCGGTAATTCCTGGACCATTGATATCGGCGCTTTGCACCATACTGCGGAATTTGTAAAGCAGTAGATCTTTTCCCTGATAACCGATACGTTTAGCTCGGTAAAATACAGAGCCACCATCATGAATTTTGATGGCAATTGATATTACCAGAAATAAAGGTAATAAAAGCACTAAGCCGATGGCTGAAGCTAGTATATCTACAAGACGCTTGATCATATGTCTATAAAAATGAAAAACTTGTTTTTTCTAACAGGGAATTTTGCAGTTAGAACAGGTTTTGGGCTGCACAGTGGTTGACTGTTCAGTTGCATACATCTTGGCGACATCCAAAACAGCCTCAATCACATCAGCTACATCACCATCCGTCATTTTTGAATAAATTGGTAGGGATAGTGCCCGAGTATATTCGCCATAAGCTACAGGGTAATCCTGTGGAGTATAGCCATACTTATCACGATAGTATGGATGGATGTGCAAAGGAATGAAGTGAACGCTTGCCCCAATATTTCGTAACTTCAATTCATCATAAAACTTTGCCCGATCAATAGTGAGATTGTCTAAATTGAGACGCAAAATATACAAGTGCCAAGCATGTTGGCAATCTGATCGATCTACTGGCAGTTGAAATGCTGGATGATTTTGGAAAGCTTGGTGGTAACGCTGGGCAATATCATGCCGACGCTGCCACATGCGATCGGCTTTAGCCAGTTGAGCTAGTCCCAGACCAGAAGCAATATCCGTGAGGTTATATTTGTATCCTGGGGCAACAATCTCATAATACCAGGTACCTTCTGCTGTGTAACGTTTCCAAGCATCACGACTGATTCCATGTAATGCCATAATTCGGCAACGATCTGCAAACTCATCATTATCGGTACACAACATCCCACCTTCACCAGTCGTAATGGTTTTGGTTGCATAGAAAGAATAGCAAATGAAATGTTTGAGTCCATCTAGAGCAGTGCCAATTTGACGGTTTTTATAATGACATGGAAAGGCATGAGCTGCATCTTCAATAATTGCTAAATTGTATTTACGAGCAATTTCGGCGATCGGATCGAGGTCTGCTGGTAATCCGGCAATGTGGATCGGAATAATAGCTTTGGTTTTGGCTGTAATGGCGGCTTCTATCAAATCGGGACGCATATTGAAACAGCCAGCGCTAACATCCACAAATACAGGTGTAGCATCAAAGTAGCGGATTACCTCGGCCGTAGCAGCAAAAGTGTAGGGACTGGTGATCACCTCGTCCCCTGGTTGTAGACCGATGGCTTCTAATGCCAAGTGCATTGCCGCAGTACAGGAATTAAGAGCGATCGCATGTTTCGCACCAACCCGATCACCAAACTCTTTTTCAAACTGTTTTGTCTTAGGACCGGTGGTGAGCCAACCCTTTTCCAGAGCTTCAGCTACTTGCTGCAACTCTGTTCCATCGGTGTCTGGAAGGGCAAAAGGGAGAAAAGTAGAACGAGGCATTGTGCTGTTGTTGGGGTGAATAGAATGGTTATCGTCAATGTTTAGAGCTATTATACCCAAGTCTATAGCGTTTTTTTCACTGGCATCTGATATTCATTCATTTTTCTGCCTTCAGCAGTAGTAAATTCATTTGATAAAACAAAACCAAAATTCTGATAGAAATTGTTTACTTTGTCATTGTTTTGAGCATCTGTGGTTAAATTGATAATATCCACTTTTCTCTGGTAACATTGATTTGCAAACTCTTTAATCAATGCTCCCCCGATCCCTTGATTTTGTGCTGTTGGAGATACAGCTAAAGACATAAGGTTAGCCTGTTTTTCGGGCTTTTGATATTGTTGAGGTACTTGTAATGATCGAAATAAGCGAGGTATTATTCCTGGACTTTTGATTGCTGCGGGTAAAGCGGCTAATCCAAATAAAATTATTTTTTTGGAAATTAATTTCTTGTAAAATCCGTTGGGTAGATCGGTACCTACTGCAAAGCCAGAAACTTTGCCTTCAGTTTCATAAACAATAGAAATACCAGATTCGTCCTCCATAATTGTAGTGTAAAGTAATCGCAAAAATTCTGAACCCAAAGATGATAAGAAAAAGTTTTTGAAACTATCAAGGTGGATGTCAACCACATCTTTGACATCTTGATGTTTCATGATACGGATTGATGAATTACTCATGCATTGTTTGGTGAATTAGTTATTTATTGCTATGAAAGCTTTCAATTAGATCGATAACTTTTGGAATGCAAACCTCATCTGTAGAGTTTTCTAATGCATATCTGCGTCCAGCCTCACCACAAGCCAATAGATTTGAAGTGGGTAGCTTGCTGATTTTGATAACTTCTTCAGCTATCAAGTTAGGGTTCTCTGGTTCTATATGCCAGCCACAGCTAGATTGTTCAACAACATTAGCAAGTTCAGAATTAGGCAATGCTGTAGATAAAATTGCTTTGCCAGAAAGCATGTAAGAAATTAATTTAGATGGAACTGAAACTAAAGATTGCTGCCCCATTGTGGGTAAAATCATTAAGTTGGCAATGTTTAAAACTTCGGCAGTTTCTTCTTTGAGCCAAGGGTGGTGAAATACAACTTTTGGTATATTATTATCTTGGACTATTCTCTGGCATTCCTCTAATTGGCTGCCACCACCGGCAATTAGTAACCAAGTTTTGTCAGAACTTTCTGCAATTAATTGAAATGCCTTAATAAGCGTTTTAACGCCTGCTGCTACACCAATATTCCCTCCATACATGACAACGAAATCATCTTGATGGATACCATATTTTGCGCGATAATCCACTTTTACATCTTTTCGATTATCACCTGAAATAAAAGATGAGTCCTTTTTTAGCCAGTTAGGAATGATTGATATTTTGCTGGCTGGGACATTTCGATCATTTTTGTAAATATCAGAAAACTGAGAAGATATAACGATGAGATGACTACTCGCGCTAGCAATTGCGACATCAATTTTTTTTAGAATCTTAGTAATTAGATTATTTTCAGATAATCGGCTCTGAATAACCAGTGAATCTGGGTAGATATCCTGAACACTAATGATAATTGGTATTCCTTTTATCTTTGCAACTAATGTTGTTAAACCAGTCGCAAAGATCGGCCAACTGTTACTATATATAACATCTGGCTTGGCTGCAAATAGTAGGGCTAATGAGCTAAATATTCCAAACGAAATATTTTCTAGAAACCTACTTGCAATGCTGGACTTAGGAGAAATTGTAGACCAACAGCGCGTTACTTTGCACCCAACCTCATCAATAAAAGTATCAAATGTCTTCCTGTGGTATCCATCATATAATTGACCAGAAGGACGACTAGGAAAGGGTACAATTACCTGAACCTGATGACCTTTTTGAATCAATGCATTTACTAGTTGAGAGCTGGTTTGGCTAGATACAACTGGTTCAGGAGGGAAAACAGCAGAAACAACTATGACATTCATTATTTAAGAAAGAAAGAAAGAAATTTAATTAAGATGATTTTCAGATAGCAAAGTCAGTCTCAGTATCGACTACTGAGTTGGGTTTTGGATGTCGAACGCAAGGAAATTGGTACGGAAATCCCTAGAAATCACTTAACATTTTTTCTGCTCCACAAAGCTTGATAGATACAGTAAATTAAATTAGCTCTCCACTGTAATCGCCACAAAATATTTTTGTGCTTGTATGGACTGACATTGTTACCATGTCTTCTATACTGAATCAGCGGCTTACTAATGTGGGATGTTTTACCATAAATATCATTAATTATGCCAATCCACATATCATGCATTGGTAAGGTGGGGGGGAATGGCAATATGTACTTAAGCATATGGCGTTTGAAGGCGATTGCACCTCCTAAGTATTTGTTCTTAATAATATTATCAACTGCACGTATTCCCCCTAAATATTGACCATCCTGAAGCTTCAAGAAAGTTGGTTGAACTAATTTTCCATCACCGTCAATTATGGAAGCATTAGATAAAACCAGCGTTATCTTAGGGTCTTGAGCAAATTCACGTTTTATCTCATCGACTTTGTTCTCCATCCAAACATCATCTTGGTCAGATAAAAATATTAGGTCGTTTTTTGCTTGATTTAGACATTGAGCATAATTCTTGAGAACACCCAAATTAACAGAATTAACGAATAGCTTAATTCGCTGATCTTCAATGGATTTAATAATATTGACTGTGTTATCAGTGGATCCATCATCACAAATAATAATTTCATCATCATTGCTTAATTGATGAATAATACTGTTGATTTGTTGCTCAATATAATTACCTCCATTATAAGAGGTCATACAAACGCTAATATTCATGAGATACTCATTTGGATTAATGTATTATTGATTCTTTCTACTGGATATTAATACCATATATGATTTGCATTTTTTGTCAAGCTACTCCGATCTGAGAGGTTGTAAGTTTCTTTAGATAGATATTAGGTGATTTTCTAATTCCAAAGGTTGTACTTAACTTCAGCGATTATATAGCTTGAGTGATCAAAGCCATTTGCATAGTGCTATGAATAAAAAATATTCAATGACCGCGATATACTCCCAAAATTAACTTAACTTAGTACATTTTTGTGCTAGAGAAAACATTATACCGTTGCCGTATAATATCTGTTGAAACAATGGACATTATCACAACTGAAATTCCAATTGGATTGTTTAAAAGAGGGTTACTTGCCGATTGAATATACACAAAAATTGAAGAACATGTAAATGACAGGGCTTGCATTTTAGCCACAGATGTTTGACTATTATTGAAAGCAACTTTTATATAGTTGCTTATCACTTTCTTTAATAATAGTAAGTAAAATAATATCCCCAGAATTCCTTGCTTATGAAATATTTCGAGATAAGAGATTTCCATATGTATGGGTCTACTGGCAACTCCTATTCCAAAACCGTGACCAATAAAAATGGAAAGAGGGGTAATGGCATTAACAACTTCATTAAAGGTAGAGACTCTGACTAAATCTGATTCATCTTGTTGACTCAAATCTCTTAGGCTTGAAAAAAATGTAATCATACTATCTAATGATGATATTAAAAATAGTACTATGGGGATTGCAAAGAAAATGATTTTATAAGTCTGCTTACTGCTATAAGTATAACTGACATATCCAATTAGTCCACTCAAAAATACACTTATAAGAAGGCCTCTCGTATATGTTATAAACACAGCATAAATAATTATTGCAAGGAATAAAAGTTGAAAGACGTTATCCATTCTATTTTTTGGAACATCCCTGAAAAAGAAAAAGAAGCATCCGATAGACGAAAAAAGCAACCCTTTGTATAAAAATGCATATTCATTGCGGAAAAATAATTCACCATAATCGTATGTAAATTCATAAAATAATTGTTTGTCTATGACTTCGGTTTGCAAGCCCCAGTAAGTTATTATGTAGGAAATAGATAAAAATACTGAAGAAATTTTAATTAACTTAACTAAAGTATCAACTTTTTCCTGAGAGTCAAGAGAGACAGAATAGAAAAGTAGCATTGGGAAATAGGATAGTATTTTGACATCCTCAAGGACTAAATCAATTTCTGCATTCTCTACAATTCCTACATAAAAAGAGAAAAGCTGGATTAAAAAGAAAATATAAGTTAGCCCCAAATATTCTTTCTTTATCTTTTGAAAAAGAAAAGCTGTGCAAACCATGCTCACAACGAAAAGGAACATTCTAATTGAAAAATTCCCCACTGAAGTAAATCTTCCTCCACCACCCAAGGAAATTTCGATGACGACAGCATATAGCAGAAAGTTTATTGTTTTCATTGTCATCTAAAGCTTCTAGCTTTAGGTTGTATGTTTTTAAATCCTAGTTTTAAAGCTGGAGATTTAAAACCAACTTCAAAGTTTCTTTTTTCTACTGAAACAAAAAACGGATCAATTAATTGAGAATTAGCATCTATTCCCTTCTGCTTCCATTCTTGCCAAGAAAAAATATCAAACCTCGTTAGGAGTTTGGTTTTAGGGTTGTAGTAAACATTTTTATCGAAATAGAAGTTTGGTTTTTTCCAATCCCCAGCAAATAGAACTCCATCATTCCAATAAATTATGTTGTTTTCAAATGTTAGGCTTCGATATTCTTTTTCACCTCGTGAATATAATATTTGTGCGGTTTTTGCAAATGCAAAGATATTGTTCTTCACCAAATTATTTCGACCATAGTGCAAGTTAAAGCTATAGCCATTAATATCATGAACTATATTATTTTTAACTAAAATATCAGAGCTTCCTTCATCAAGATAAATTCCACAAGCACCATAATTGTAAGAATCGATATTGTGAATTAAATTATTGGAAATAACGGTTCTTGGTTGCACACCCAGAGTATAAATCCCTCCTTTGTCATTTAATAGTACGCCATCATCTTTAGATATTTTGCCAATGTGGTGAATATGGTTCTTTTCCACGATGTTTCCGCTCGCATCAGGCTTATCTGTATATCCCCATGTCCATCCAATTGAAATTCCAGAATAGTATAAATGATGAATATGATTGCCTGATATTTTATTATTTGAAGACTTTCCTATCCATATACCAACAGCACTATGAAACAAATTTCCCAAATTATGCAAATGACAGTTTTGAACCATAGTGCTTCCATTACTGGAATGTTCTATGCTACCGATTTTTATTCCTCCACCACCTAAGTCATGAAAATCACAATCGATAACTTTGTTGTTATTGCTACTACTGGCAAACTCTAATGCGTAGCTTCCAATATGTGAGAATTCACACTTTTTCCAGCTACACCATCGTGTTGATTGTGCCAAAATGGATGCTGGTACATTCACTGATGCTTGTTGTCCAGAGAAGTTTACTCTGTTTATAATCTTTCCAGATGCATAGTTTTGATCAGGATAATACCATTCAGTGTGTGAGAATGTTACCCCTTCAAAATTAATATGCTCAACAAACTTTGCTGATTCTGAATTTCCTCTGAACTCGATCAACTTTGATATTATTGGAATAACTGCTAGAAAATCAGATATCTTATCTTTGTTGGTAGGTACGTAAAAAATCTGACCAGTATGATAGTTGATGAATGATTCACCTGGCTCAGTTAAAAAATTAACGACATTCTCAATATAGTATGTTGCAGCTCCAGATGAGTTCGAGTTAGCTTCATCAATACGAATAGGAGTAGGCTCTCTGAAAGAAATAATTCTATTTTCATAATCAATATCCTTTATTGGCAATCGAGATTCTAGCCACCGCGACATGATAATTATTTCACTGTGTCGTAAGTCTTTCCAATACTTCAAATCATTTTTGAAGTACTGGAAGCGAGATTGACCTTTATTCCAAACTGGCGTAGAATCAAGAGATTTTTCTACTTTTAAATATCCTTTTTTCGGATGCCTACATAAACGAACCCGATTGCCATTAACCCAAAGCTGATGAATTGAAAGACTCCGTTGTTTTAACTCAGGTACGTTAGCAGACCAAACAGTGATTCCATTGATTTTAACTGGAGTCCACTGTTTGATAGCTTTGCCCCCACTGATAATGGGCTTTTCATTTTCAAATGCTTTGTATGTTATGGGTGTTTCTTCACTTCCCGAGTCTTCTTCAGTAAATTGAATAGTATTATTTACAAAGTAAGTTCCCCCACGTAAAAAAATGGTTACGGGTTTTTTCAACACTCCCCCTTGCTGACTTTTTACTCGAGAAATTTCTGCTTTTGCTCTTGTAACTGTAGCGAAAGGTCCTTTCAAACCATTCTTACTTGGGTTTTCTCCAGTCCATTTATCATTGCCATCGGTGGATACATATATTTTTTGAGGATGTGCCAATCTTTTCCTGGTATTTGCACATGCGACGGAATAGATACTAGCTAAAAAGCTCAATCCGAAAAAATTCAGGAAAATTCTACGCTTCATAAGTAACCCTTTGGTAGATTGACTAGTATAAAAATATTGGCATTTTTTGGTTTAGTATTGAATTGTGTGAGTGATTAATTAATCATCACATTACTAAAAACCTCTATATTTAACCAGTGTCATAGTCTAAGTGATTATTGCATATTGTGGTTGAGAGTTACCTGTAATAAATGTATGTGATATTAATTTCTGTTAAAGAATCCCGTTAATGAACCAGATTATACTCAAAACCTTACATGGCATTAAGCTAATTCTGTACCTGATTTAGGATTGCTATATACAATACATTTTCTGAAAATACCGTTCCCTGTTGTACAGTGGAATCATGTTGAATTCTTTTGTACAATTCCGTCCCAGAGACCTTTATAAATGGATAATATTTTGGTTGATTTTTCTTTTTCCCACAACAATATTTTAATTGGTTCAACAAGTAAGGATCTGAATTGTAAAGTCAGTATCAGTGGTTCAAACCAATAATACTTTTTGAAAGTCTTAACTAGATTTCGATATTTGTAATATCTTCTAATTGGTGAATGATTAGTTGTTACTAGTTCCATTGAGAAAATTTTGTGTTTATTGGAATCCCCCAAATTATGAGACAAAACAGAATTATATGACTCAGCAATTAACAACCCTTTACTCCTGACTCTCAAGCAAAACTCATGATCTACATAATCAATAAAAAAGGAGTCATCAAAAAAGCCGACTTCTTCGAAAACACTAACTTTCACTAAATTACCAGATGTAATAGTAGTATGTATTTCAACGCATTCTTGTTTGTTTATGTTCTTTGCCGCAAAAGATTTTATTTCACCATTCATCTGATAACGAGGTGACACAATTGATACCAAGTCTTTCTTTGCAAAGCTTTGGTAATCAGTTAACATGGTCTCAACGAAATTTATTGGAGCCAAGCTATCTTGATCAAAAGTAGCAACCCATTCATACCCCTGGGAGATAGCATAGCGGATACCTTGATTCAAGGCAGTAGCAATCCCTTCATTAGCTGGATTATACTGCACTCTCACTGTTTCTTGTTTAGCTAACTCGGCTAGAATCTCTAGAGAATTTATATCAGAAGAGCCATTGTCTACTATCATCACCTCCGCTACCTGTCCAATTAAAGCACTAACATTGCACCCAATTTCAGAGGTGGGATTATAACTCACCATTATTGCACAACAATTAATTTGCATTTGGTTTGCTCACCATCACCAAGTATTGCATCGCCAAAAATGATTCCGGCCAACCAAGCAATAAGCGATTCAGGATTGTCCCTTTTCTTCCTAAATTTGCTGGCATCACCTTTTCCAAAGTTAGTCCAGAAGATTTCATCAAGTTGACTGCCGTATCCCGAACAAAAAAGCGCAGATGAGTATTGTCTAAAATACCGCAACTTTTATATTCCCACTTGTTCTGAAACAACAATGGGAAAGAAGCAGAATAATGACGGATATTAGGAATACTGGCAATTATTACCCCCCCTGGCGCTAATAGTGTATCCAAATACTCCAGAACTCTTTGTGGATTCAGCAAATGCTCCAACACATCCAGGCACAAAATCATGTTGATGGAACCAAGCTCAATCGGCAATGTCGTCTCTTCAATATTTACCTGATGCACCTCATCCACCTTGCCCCTGGCTGCTTCGATCGCTTCCGGAAACAAATCTACTGCACAAGTCCAATCACAATATCCGTTATCCCTCAGGTAAGCCAGCGTGTTTCCCTGGCCGCACCCAATCTCCAGGACTCGCTTAGAGTGCTTCGGCACCAATGGTAAGATATCCTTTCTTACACCGGTGTAATACTCTTCCTCTTTGGTTTGATATCTTTCTTTTAGGGAACTCATTGCATATCTCCAATAATTAATTTACAATATCCTAACTTTTGTCCGAAAATCAAGTGGTTATGCCATATTTTTGCTCAATCTTTTTTTAATGAAACTTATAAACTGTGAGCGTTCCTTACCAGTCACCACGTAAAAGTAAGTAATTGTCGCAGTTGAAAACATTGCCACAGTCAGTTTTGCTATTATTTGCAACCAACCAAATATATCTGTAGGGAATTGATCTGAGTTAGGTATTAATATGTATAAAACTAACGTTGGCAGCACTGCAAGTATCGGTTTGCCGACAGCCACAATCAACGGGTAAACATCAGGTAGAACAATACACTTAGTTCTAGGTAAATTGTAAAAAAAATGTAATGAAACGCTAATGAATCCACCAATGATAGTTCCTATAGCTACCCCTATCACCCCAATTCTGCTGACCAAAAAAACACTACTAGCTAGGTTGACTACCCCTTCAATTAATGGAGACAGCATAATCAATTTTTGCTCTCCAGCCGCCATCATGATCGTTGCATAAGGTGCGCCCAATTGTCGAATAAATCCAGCAATAACTAGTAGATACAGCAACATTACTGTATTAGATGCATAATTTTCTCCAACCCACAAGGTCAAAAGCATTCTTCCACCCAACAATAGGGGCATACTAGTGAAAACAAGCATTACAGTTGTATATCGAGTACTAGAAATTAGCAATTTACCAAGTCCTATCCGATCACCTCTTGCGTTAATTTCAGTGGCATTTGGTAAAATCGTCGAAAGAACTGAACTTTGTAATCCCGTAACAAACATTGTTACATTTGCAGCTAGCGTATAATAGACTACTGATTCATAATCAAAATAGCCAATCACCGCAGTATCCAGTCCACTAACTAGTAACATTCCCAACGTCCAAATCAGTAACCCCGCACAATAATTGATTATTTCGATTGCTGTTGTCTTAGATAATTTTCGAGTAGAAATATGAATTTCTCTAGCAATCTGTCTACAAGCTAAGTATTGCCAAATTCCTGTTAGCAAGTTGGCGGTACCCATAACCAGAGACATCATTACAATGCTATGACTAGTGTTAGCGACTAATACTACAAAGAATCCTCCCAGTAATCTACTTGTACCAATAATCCAAGCCGGAACGTCATATCGCTGCAAACCAATAAAAATGGCACCGAATACATTGAAAGGCAGAGCAAATGCTAATGAACTTCCCACCACCAGTAAAGCCAACTTAGCATCTTGCTGTAGGGCTATTGGCATATTTGGAAATAAATTTGATAGCTGCCAAGCTGTTATTGCTACTCCGATCAAAGCTAATGAACCTGCAAAGGTTAGAATCCCGATAGCTGTGCTTACAACACTATCACGCTTTTTTTTGTCACCTAATTCATTACAATGGGCAACATATCTACCAACAGCAGTTTGAATGCCAAAATCTAACAAGCTTACATATGTACCTAACTGCAAAATTAGTAGCCAAGTATTGTATGCGTCTGGAGATAAAATTCTAGTCAGAAATGGTGGCAATATTAGAGTGACTAAAGCTGCTGCACCACCACGGCACAAGTTTGCAAAGGCATTTTTGACGGTTTTGATGCGAGACATTTAAGATATTTGGAAAAATTTACCTGAAGCAAAAGAACTCAATTGTCTGTACTCGGCATTGTTTTGTAAAAAAAACATCACTTTTCAAGATTGTACTATGAAGGAATTTTTGGCAAATCACTACAAGGCGAATCAAATCCCCCCGACGGAGAATCTATCAAAAAAGCCGGTTTAGACTTATTACCATTCGTAGCATTAGACTTTCAACCTACCAAACTCCTCCATCATTCAACACCGTCAATGCTAGTACACCCGCAACAAAGCCATCAGCCGTCACTTGTACCTCTTCGCCTAATTTTACCCCTCTAGCACTAAAGCGCTGAGCATATATACTGTCAAGACTATTATCTGGCGCATTAGAGTACCACAGCACCATAAAGCTTCCATCCGCCAAAGCGTTCACTGTAGAGTCACTCTGCGAAACACTTCCATAAGTCCAAAAACTCCTCTCCAGCCGCTGTACCGTCAGAGTTATAGCGCTGACCACCTATCTCAAAACTATCACCTTCCTGACCAAAAGAAGACTAAGTTACTACCCAGCCACCATTAGCCAAAAAAGTCGTAGCCGGATTTCCCACCGCAGTCTGAAAAAAGGTATTCACCTTAAACTCACTGCCCTCAACCCCATTGGAGCCATAACGACGACCACTAATTTGCTCATTCACAGCAGAAGTGTTGGCATCCCAAGTCACCTCCCCATCCGGTAAACCAGTCACTGCTAAAGTCGCAATATTTGCTAAGTCCCGGGATACTGCCATAAATTATTGGATAGCTCAGACATTTTAGGTGGATATTTTGCTGACTTCCCACCATTAAAATACATAGCATGAGCTTTAAATCTGTTTTCTAAGCTACAAGGCTTAGTTCTGCTCTGAGATGTTTTGCTGAACTCATGATCATACATTTTTCTAAACTCACTCTAAGGCGCCACATGACTGACCATTAGCTTAATGACAGTGATATAAATCACGGCTCAGTATGTATCAAATCACAAATTTGAAGCGACTTCTCTGGATACATTAGCCATATAAACACAGACAAGCAAAACAGTTGAGTAATAACATGGCAGACATTTTTGGCACCACTGGTAACGATTCAATTCTCGCTCAGAATGGTGATTACGTATATGCAGGAGAAGGCAACGACATCGTATATGGTAACGCTTCCTCAGAAGCTTTATTTGGTGGGAATGGCAACGACCTATTAGACGGTGGTGATGATCACGACTGCTTAATCGGAGAAGAAGGTAATGATACTTTGATTGGCGGTAACGGAGGCGATTACATCCTAGGTGGCAACGGTAATGATTTAGTCTTTGGAGATGCTGGAAACGACAACATCTTTGGTGATGCTGGTGATGACACCATCTATGGTGGTGAAGGCGACGACACTATGTCTGGTGGCGAAGGTAACGACCTAATCGGAGGAGATGCCGGAAACGATAGCATTGATGCTGGAGAAGGCCATGATGTGGTGTTTGGCGGTCAAGGAAATGACATCATCAGTGGTGGTGCTGGTCAAGACCTTATCAATGGTGGTGAAGGCGATGATCTGTTAAACGGTGGTGACGATCACGACTGTCTCATCGGCGAAGAAGGAAACGACACGCTTAATGGTGGCAATGGCGGCGACTATCTTTTTGGCGGCAACGGCAATGATGTAGTGTCTGGTGACGCAGGTGATGACACCATCTTTGGTGGCTCCGGTCAAGACACCATCATGGGTGGTGAAGGCAACGACAGTATTGATGGTGATGACGGGCATGACGTTCTTTACGGAGATGCCGGAAGCGACACTATCAATGGTGGTGCTGGTCAAGATTATCTATATGGTGGCGCAGGTAATGACTTGTTAAATGGTGGTGAAGACCATGATTGTCTAGTCGGTGACGAAGGAAACGATACCCTGATCGGCGGCAACGGTGGCGACTACCTCTTTGGTGGTGCTGGTGAAGACGTAGTATATGGTGATGCCGGTGATGACACCATCTTTGGCGATGCCGGAAACGACCTTTTGTATGGTGGCGAAGGCAACGACAGCATTTCTGCTGGCGAAGGCAATGACTTCATCACGGGTGATGCCGGTAATGACACACTCTCTGGCGACGCAGGCGAAGATCAGATCTTTGGCGGCGAAGGCAACGACCAACTCTTTGGTGGTGCAGGCAACGACATTCTCTCCGGTGAAGCAGGCAACGACCTAGTTGATGGCGGCGAAGGCGACGACCAACTCTACGGTGGTGCAGGCAACGACAGCATCCTCGGCGGCAACGGCAATGATACCCTCGTCACCGGCCAAGGCAACGACGTACTTACCGGCGGCGCAGGCAACGACATCTTTAGCTTTGAAGCCCCCGCTGGTCTATCGGGCTACAACGCAGCAACCGTCGGCATCTCTACTATCACCGACTTCACCCAAGGCCAAGACCAAATTGGCATCAGCTCTTGCCTCATCGGTGGCTTTGGCTATTACGGCACCCTCCAAGCCGCCGACTTCGCAGTTGTCACCAGCGTCAGCGAATTCAACGCCGCCGCAGGCAGCAGCGCCAAAATCATCTACAACTCCAGCAACGGCGACCTCTACTACAATGCAGACGGCGCAACAGCAGGCTTAGGCAGCGGCAGTCAATTCGCCGTAGTCCAAGGCCGCCCCGCCCTAACCGTCAACGACTTCCAAGTTCAATGGTAACTCTCAAAAAGTAACCTAAACCCAAAAGCCCCAGGAAAATCCTGGGGCTTTTCCAACGAAATCCAAAAATAACCCTCAAACTCACCAACACTAATTTAATTTCCATACCTGTCAACCAGCGTTGTCGCGCAGTTGCGGGTGTTAACCCAACTTGATTTGATCAATAAAGACAACGCGGCAACTCAGCAAGATCAACCCTTACGTAGGGGAGTTTGAGGGGAGGCGTTCCGTCCCCTCAACGGGGGGACTGGGGGAAGCCGCCCCCAGCACCATTCCTGGCTCCCAACCAGAAAACCCAACCCAACCAACCAAATCCTTCACTCAGTTAACACATCAGGCTAAAACCCTTTAAATCATTCCGAAGAATCAAATCCCAACTCTTTTAGCCTCTCCCTCAAAAACCTAACTTTTTCAGCCTCAGCATTAGCCCGTTCAGTCTCAGCAATAGCCACCTGCACACAGACAAGTCATGAGAAAACCTAAGCTCTTCAATACTCGGACTCCGCTTCTCATCATCCAAACCTTGAACATTAGAGCGTGTAACATCCAAAAAGCTGACATATACTCTTCCTCCTGCTAACTCAACACTATTCCCCAAAAGCCCCCGGAAAACCCTGGGGCTTTTCCAACGAAACCCAAAAACCCCTAACCCAACCAACCAGCCAAATCATCCACAGAAACAAAATCCAAAAGCGCCACCCCCAAATCCTCCACCCGCTCCATGGACAACTCTTCAATCCGTTCCAGCATCTCAGCCGACACCCCCTCTACTCGCCTTGTCAACAACTTAACAACCAAATCTCTCTTCCCACGAGCCTCACCGAGCTGTTTACCCCGCTGTTCACCCCGCTGTTCACCCCGCTGTTCGCCCCGCTGTTCGCCTTCCTGAAAAATCTGATCATAAATTACTGACCCCTTCATAATGTCTTGCCTCAAAATTTGATTAATTACATTCTTTTCTAATCTTAGCCCAGCCAAGATAGCTGCACCAGCCACTAAATTACTTCGTTCTCGGCCATCAGGCACCTGTTCAATTAATTCTGCCACACGTCTTAACAAGCCTACCTCATCATCTGTCTTCCCCAAAACAGCCAATGGCAACAAACCTGGCAAACCCATCAACTGTTCTGGCTCCTCTTCCCATAACCGCACAACCCTAAACTCATGAAACGTAGTTGTATCCTGATAGCAGCTATTAAATACTTTCTCAGAATCGGTCTTTCTTAAGTAAACAACAATTTGTATAATCCGATGATTTGGATACTTGCCTTTCAACCGCACATAATAATCAATCATTCGATAAGCCATATCCAAATCTGGGTCAGTCTGAAACTCCCAATGACAAATCAAACTGTCATTTTTCAGCAAAACTACCCCATCAGCTCTAATCGGCTCATAATAAAGCTCAGTTGGCTCCATATCAACCATTTCAACAGGTATACCTAATAGCCACGTCGTATAATCAGTACAAAACTGATTAATCAATAGCTTGTTAGTGTTGTCATACATGCTTGGTCACTTTCTAAATTAGTAACTAAGAACATAAGCGAGGGTGAAAGACCAATAGTCAGTCTCTTTCCCTCGCTGCTCATCTAGTCAAGACAATTAAAATTAATCGTGCATCATTGCCATTTGCTGCCGCACAGTAGCAATATCTGGAATTATTTCCTTCCCACTAGGTGAAGGCTGCCCTAAAGCCTGTAGATCAGCATCTACCATCAAATGCACCAGCTCTTGAAAAGTTACTGAAGGCTCCCACCCTAACTGCTTACGTGCCTTAGTGGAGTCTCCAATCAACAGCTCAACTTCTGCCGGACGCAAATAGCGCGGATCGAACTCTACATAATCTTGCCAGTTGAGTCCAGCATAGGTAAAAGCCACTTCCAAAAACTCTTTAATAGAATGGGTCTCACCGGTAGCCACCACAAAATCATCAGGCTTCTCTTGCTGTAACATCAGCCACATTGCCCGCACATAGTCCTTGGCATAACCCCAATCACGCTTGGAATCTAAATTGCCCAAGAACAATTTATCTTGCTGTTTAGCCACAATTCTTGCCAACGCTCTAGTGATTTTGCGAGTTACAAAGGTTTCACCCCGGCGTGGACTCTCATGGTTGAACAAAATTCCATTGCTGGCAAATAAGTCATAAGATTCCCGATAATTCACAGTTTGCCAATGACCAAAAAGCTTGCCACAAGCATAAGGACTCCGGGGATAAAAAGGAGTTTTCTCACTCTGGGGCACTTCCTGCACTAGCCCATACATTTCTGAAGAACCAGCCTGATAGAAGCGCACTTCCTCACCGGTACGCTGCTGATAGTCACGTATTCCTTCTAGAATGCGCAGTGTCCCCATCGCCACTGTGTCCACCGTGTACTCTGGGGCATCAAAACTCACCCTTACATGAGATTGGGCACCAAGGTTAAAAAACTCATTGGGCTTCACCATTTCTAAAATGCGGCGAATTGTTACCCCATCAGTTAAGTCCCCATAGTGCAAAAACAGCTTGGCTCCTGGAGTATGGGGATCTTGATATATATGGTCAATTCGATCGGTGTTAAAAGTAGAAGTCCGACGAATGATGCCATGTACCTCGTAGCCTTTTTCCAGCAGCAGTTCAGCCAGGTAAGAGCCGTCTTGACCTGTGATCCCAGTTAATAGAGCGCGTTTAGACATCGTGTTTCTCAGATACTCCAGTTATAGTTGCGTTGCATTCTACGCCATTTGGACAATACAGATATGTAATAAAAAGATCAAGTTGAAATAAGCAAGATCGAGTAGGATACTGAAACAATTTTACAAGAATCAGTCATGGTCAATTTAGAACTCAAAGGTAAAAAAATCTTAGTCACCGGCGGAGCTGGTTTTTTGGGGCAGGAAGTAGTCAAGCAATTGTTGGCTCATGGTGCTGATGCTGACAAGATCTCTATTCCTCGATCGAAAGAATATGACCTCTGTGAAATGGCTAACTGTAAGGCCGTGGTCGCCAATCAAGATATCATCATTCACCTAGCTGCTCATGTTGGTGGTATCGGTCTTAACCAACAAAAACCCGCAGAGCTGTTTTATGACAATTTGATGATGGGCACTCAGTTAATCCACGCTGCCTACCAAGCCAAGGTGGCAAAGTTTGTTTGTGTGGGTACGATCTGTGCCTATCCCAAATTCACCCCAGTTCCTTTTAAAGAAGAAGATCTCTGGAACGGTTATCCGGAAGAAACTAATGCACCCTATGGCGTAGCCAAAAAAGCTTTACTAGTGCAACTCCAAGCCTATCGCCAACAATATGGTTTCAATGGCATCTATGTCTTGCCTGTTAACCTCTATGGTCCAAATGATAACTTTGACCCGGCCAGTTCTCATGTTATTCCGGCGCTGATTCGTAAAGTAGATGAAGCCCAAAAGCGCGGTGACACAACTCTGCCTGTATGGGGTGACGGCAGCCCTAGCCGCGAATTTATTTATTCTACCGATGCGGCCAAAGGCATTGTGCTAGCGACTCTCGGTTTAGAAAACTCTGAACCGATCAACCTGGGCACTAACTTTGAAATTACTATCAAAGACTTGATTGAACTGATCTGTGAACTGATGGAGTTTAAAGGCGAAATTGTTTGGCAAACCGATAAGCCTAATGGTCAACCCCGTCGCTGCTTAGATACTCAAAAAGCTGAAGCCGCCTTTGGCTTTAAAGCTACTACCAACTTGCGTGACGGACTAAAGCAGACGATCGATTGGTATCGAAAAAATGCCAAGTAGTTTTTGCTAAAGCCTGTTAAATATTAAATCAGAATCCCTTGATCGCTTTTACAACAAGCGAAGCTACCGAAGAACAGAGGTCATAAGCTGATCGAGGGATTCTAATAAAACCTGTGAATTTATTCGTACCAACGCTCCAATCGACTGACCCTTCTACTCAATCTACGAGTCATGCGTTCATTGCTCGCTAGGTCATAATTCAGATCATCCATATACAGCCGAAAGGCATCAAACCCATCGCGCATCGCTACTAGCATAGTTCCTTCTAAGCTGTCTACCCGCTGCCGCAGACTACCCAGATCTTCACGCAGAGCATTGACATTTTGCTTCATCGCGGTCATGTCTTGTTGCATAACAACCATATCTTGCTTCAGACCAGAAACATCCTGTTGCATGACAGACATATCTTGCTTCAGCCCAGAAACATCTTGTTGCATGACAGACATATCTTGCTTCAGACCAGAAACATCTTGCTGCATGACAGACATATCTTGCTTCAGCTCACTGACATCCTGTTTGATCACGGTCATGTCTTGTCTCATTACCGTCATGCCTTGCTGCATGAAGTCTCTCAATTCTGAGATCTGAGCTTCTATTCGATCGAATCTTACCTCTGACATTTTCTCGGCCACCTAATTTTATTGGATGTCTCGATTATATTATAACTAAGTACTTTTGAACTACAATGCTTTTGTTGAAGGTATTTTTAGATACACTGCTCCTCTGAATCGCCCGACTACCTGTGGAAGGTTTGCTGGTACGTGTGGCAAAGCTGAGATCTGTGAGACCGTCAAAGCTCTACCAAAAAGACTTGAAATTGAAGTCTGAAGAGACTTTTCAAGCTTATTTGCTAATCAATATTTATAATTGTCAAGAGTCTATCACTTTTTGTGACTCAATCCAATCAGCAAAAAAATAAAAAGGTTTGTCTCTAAAACAGTATTACTTATTTGCTTTTGCAGTGTCTGCAAGCACAAAAAAGCAACTGCCATTTTGAGCAGTTGCCTCAGAATTTGCACAATGTGTTTAGAGCTTAAATCTATACCAGGTCGCGATCGGTCAAGATCTCATAACCATCACTAGTGACCAGTACGGTATGCTCAAACTGAGCTGATAATGATCTATCTAAGGTTACTGCTGTCCATTTATCACCGAGGATTTTGACGGCTTTGCTGCCTTGATTGATGATAGGCTCGATCGCCAGCACCATGCCTTCTCTCAGTTTTACATTGGGTAGCTCTCGGGTGCGGAAGTTGAATACCGAAGGTTCTTCGTGTAAGTTGCGTCCGACTCCGTGACCAGTGAAATCTTCGACTACGGTGCAGCCGTTGGCTTCCACATAATCTTGAATGGCTCCAGCTAAGTCGAGTAGATAGGCTCCGGCTTTTACCTGAGCGATCCCTTTATACAGAGAGGTTTCGGCTACTTCAATGAGATGGGCAGCTTTCTCGGAAACCTGGCCGACCGCAATGGTGATGCAAGAATCTCCATGAAAACCTTGGAAGAACGCACCAGTATCTACTTTGAGCACGTCGCCTGCGCGGATGACTTTTTTGCTGCTGGGGATGCCATGCACGACTTCATTGTTGATACTGGAACAGATCGAAGCAGGGAAGCCATGATAACCTTTGAAGCTTGGTGTGGCACCCATTTCTCGAATCCGTTTTTCCGCATGGGCATCTAAGTCGGCTGTGGTCATGCCGGGCTCTACCAGATTTTGAATTTCTTTCAGCACCGTAGCCACAATCTTAGATGATTGGCGCATGATTTCGATCTCGCGCTCAGACTTGATCTCGATGCCACGTCGCTGCTTAGCCTCTGCTTTAGCTTTGGGCTTGGGGGTGGCCAACAGAAGATCGCTGAAAATATTCATGGGTATAGGAGTTTTTATCTTTAGCTCCTTATTATATCGGAATTAGCTGATACCAGAACCGAGATTCTCTGTACCAAAATACTCTAGACAGGGCAAACTAAGAATAGCTTGCCAATATCTATTTTTTCTTCCGCATCTTTTGATATGACAGAGCCAAGCTCAATTGCCCGTCACATTCAAGAACTTGAAGCCTACCTGACCAATTTGGTAGATGCTTTGCAGCGGGGTGAGCTGCCGGTTAATTTGCGCCGGGTCACACAGGTCTTTGACCAAATTTTGGTTGAGGATCTACCCCGGTTGGATCTGCCACCCAAAAAACTGATTGATATTTACAACGACGTGCCCAGCGTTTTGGCAGCCTATACGATCGAAGCTAACATCACCCCTACATCTTTTTTGGCTAATGATCCTGCCCAGGTGATTTTTGGCCGGGAAAACCGGGGAAATTACTGGATTTTGCCGATTAAGACTGCACCAGAATATGCCTGGTTACTGCCGAACCCCAACCGGCGGATTACTCTGGGTCGTCTACAATCTTTGCCTCTAGCCTATGATTTTGACCATGCTAATGCCATGGTGGAATTGTCGATGATTGGTCTTACTACTCTCACTTTACTCAAAGCTTTACCGACTCAGCCACCGACTTGGCAGGTGATGCAGCGCGGGCGGTTGGGTAATAAAAAA
>JAAFHZ010000072.1 GCA_013297675.1 Synechococcales cyanobacterium bin59.metabat.ball.084
GCCTACGCGATCGTCGTAAACCTCAGCCCCGACAGCTACCGCCAAACCAGCCAGCAAATAGTCTTCGTCGATCAGCACCCCAACGGCTATGCTGAGTGACAAACCAGACTCTGATACATAGAACCTGACATAAGCTAGAATTACGGAGAGCATGAGGTATAAAATTATGTATCAAAATAATCCTGTCGTACCTGTAAATACATTGCCTACTATGTATGACTTGCCCAGCGAAGATCCGGAGGAAATGGGTTTGCCTAGTGCTGAAGGGGTTTCGCTGGAGGTTTCCTCCAGCGCTTGCCCCGCACGTGATAAGTTCCATGATTTACAGCCGCATTTATTAAGTGAAACCTGTTTACTGGCTACTGAAAAAAAATTCATCGGGATTGATCTGAATCTTTACTATGATGTTGATCATACCGGCTGGTATAAGCGCCCTGACCGGTTTTTGGTACTCGGTCGATCGGATAGCGCTATTCAGTCAGAACTAAGGCTAAGCTATTTGATTTGGCAAGAACATATTGCGCCTTTTTTAATGGTGGAGTTATTGTCTCCTGGTACTGAAGCTGAAGATTTGGGACAGACTTTACGAGTAGTTGGCAAGCCACCGACTAAATGGCAAGTTTATGAACAGGTTCTTCGTGTGCCTTACTATGCTGTATTCGATAGGTACTCTAATCAGTTTCGGATGTTTTGTTTGCAAGGTACTAAGTATGTAGAACAAATCATTAGTGGCCAAGGATTTTGGTTTGATGATTTGCAGCTCGGTTTGGGGGTATGGACTGGTGTTTATGAGGATGTAGAAGGCCAATGGCTATGTTGGTATGATGCCGCTGGTAATTGGGTTCCCCCTAAGCAAGAGCGTATTTTAAAGGCAGAGCAGCGGGCTGACGAGGCAGAAAAAAAGGTTGTTCGAGAGCAGCAACGCGCAGATCAAGAGCGGCAACGTGCAGAGCTACTGGCTGCTAAGTTACGAGAGTTGGGTATTGACGTTGATGGAATGCCTTAGCATCCAAACTCATACTAACCTCCAGCTTTTTTTGTTGACAAAAAAAGCTGGAGTCAGTGTGACCAAGCTAGGTATACATCCTAATGAAAAAGTTAGTACAGGTATCTATCTGCTTCTGGAGCCAGATCCGTAATTATTTTTCAGCCTTCTGGAAGAGCTGAATGTGGGCTTGAAAAAATCTATCATTGGAATAGATAAATCATTTTCATCTATTCCAATGACCTAAATCTCATGTCGATCGTAGGCACTGACAATTCGCTCCACCAAAGGATGACGCACTACATCAGTAGCAGACAGATAGCAAAAAGCAATCCCATCAACCCCAGTCAAAACCTTCCTAGCCATCGACAGCCCAGAAGTTTGGTGACTCGGTAAATCTGTTTGAGTCACATCGCCCGTCACCACCATCTTCGATCGAAAACCCAACCGAGTTAACACCATCTTCATCTGGGAAGTAGTGGTATTCTGCGCCTCATCTACAATCACAAAAGCATTACTCAGGGTGCGACCGCGCATATAGGCCAAAGGAGCTACTTCGATCGTGCCCTTTTCCATCATGCCGGGAATTTTCTCGGCATCAATAAACTCATAGAGCGCATCATACAGAGGCCGCAAAAACGGATCAATTTTTTGCTGCAAATCTCCCGGCAAAAAGCCCAGCTTTTCGCCAGCTTCCACCGCTGGTCTGGTTAACACCAACCGCTCACAGTCACCGCGCAACAGCGCCTGTACCGCCATCACCGCCGCCAAATAGGTTTTACCAGTACCCGCTGGCCCAATACAAAACGTTAGATCATTGTGGCGGATATTCCGGATATAGCGCCCCTGTGCCAAAGTCTTTGCCCGAATTTGATCGCCCCGCCGACTAACGGCCAAGACTTGCTCTTGTAAACCCCGAAACTCTTCTTGATGGCCATGCTCGATCGATTCACTGGCAGCTCGAATATCTACTCTGCCGACTTTTCTGCCGGTTTGCCAGATAGATCGGAGGGCTTCAATAATTGCAATGGTGCGATCGATCGTCTCTGCCGAACCATCAATATGTAAATCTTGGCCTCGCAAAACTAGTTTGGCTCCGGTGAGCTGGTGGAGGGTCTTGAAATTTTCTTCCTGCATACCCACGAGGGCAACAGCACTATCAATATTCGGCAGACTGAAAACTCTGGCCTCTGTCATTAAGTCAATCTTTGAAGTGAACATTACTAATCTATCTCATATAGCAAGAGGGGCAAAGCTAATTGCTCTGCCCCTCTGGTTGATTGCTCGTTCTTTAGAACTTAGCCATTAGCTAAAAGCTTAGTGAGCAACACTTGGGCGGCCTTTTGGCCAGCAGGCATACTTTGTACAACGCTTTCTAAATCACTAGCTGGCTTTTCAGTGACATTAGCTTTACTAACTAGTGAACTAACGTAGGTATTGTAGTTGCCAGCAGCAGCAGTTAACACGGTGGGGTTGATAGTGCCGTTGTTACCAATCAATCCGCGCATACTGCCAGCTAATGTTTGAGCGGCATCACCACCACCTAAAGCTGTTACCACCGCAGCCAAAGCTGGAGTATCAGAGCCAGGAGCAGAAGCAGACAGATCTAGCAAGGCTTGAGCAACTACAGGATCAACAGCTACCGTATTACCGCCAACTGACTGAGAACCACTGATGCTGGAAGCAGTGAGAGTAGCACCAATTGAATTAACTCTGGATTGGATTTCTGGAGCAAAGCTAGCTGAATTTTTCACACCGGGAACAGTGCCGCTGCCAACAACGCCACTAACTGGGCCGCTGTTATTAGGAGCATTGCCGCCCACATCGTAAAGGCCAGCGTTAGGTGCTGCTTGAGCAACATTTGCCAAAGGCAAAATAGCAGCCATAGTAGCAATAATTGACAAGATTTTTTGGTTTTTCATTGGTAGACCGAAAGTAATTTACATAAGTTTTGCAATATCCCGCTCTTAACAGTTGGAACGGGATAATTTATGAGCAACAAGCTAGAAGCGAATACCGATACCACCACCAATACCGAAGCGACTGTTCGGGCTAGTAGAATCACCAGCGATATCTAGAAGTGATGGAGTAACTTGGAAACCTACGTTGTCTCCCAACTTAAAGGTAATTGGTAGACCGATACTAAAGTTTCGACCATTGTAGTCAGCAGCTAAAGCAAAATTCTCAGAAGCTCGGAAACCAAGTGAACCAAAAATATTGGTGCTTTGGGTATCAGCAATAATGCTGCCAAAGTTCCGGAAACGACCATTACCAGCTCCCACAGAAGCAGTAAAGTTGCTAGTGTCACCTAAAGGTAGAACACCTGTTACCACACCGTAAACTGTGCTCCCCGGTTCGTTGACCGCAGCATTGTAGTTGGTGCTAATGGCGTTTTCGTAGCCTACTGCTGCGGAAACGTTTTCACCTAATAGCTTGTGCAGCTTGAAGTTGACGTTACCCCGATCAAGGAAGCGAGTATTGCTGCTTAAAGAGGTGCTGTAGGAAGCTTCTAAACCGATTAAGTTGCGGGCATCACCCAAACCAATACCGGCACCGATACCGATCGAGTCTCTATTCCCAATTGAACGGCCAGCGGCTGGAATTTGATCTTGATAACCAGCAGCGATGAAGAAATCACCCCAGTTAGCGCCAAAGCCGCTAGGTGTAGTGATACCACCCACCGGAGCATTTACTGGAGCTGGAGCAGAAGCTTCTAGCACAGGAGGAACTGTAGGAATACCCACCTTGTTCAACACGTCTGGCTCAGTTAATCTGGCGATCGGTGGTGGTGGAGTTGGAGTACAGTTAACAATGTATTTTTGAGCTGGGCTATCATCGGGCAGCTTGGGTAGTCTATCAGCAGCTACCAACGTTTGGTGTAAGAACGCAGCTACATCAGAACGAGTCGCTTCGCCAGTAGGATTAAAGTTACGACCTTCTGGGTAAGAAACGCTGACAGCCACACAGCGTTGAGCGGCAGCCACTAAAGCATTCCGACCAAACACTGGCACTTGAGGAGTATCCGAAAATAGCTCATCAATGTTTGCGGTATTGCCATTAGCCTGAAGCTTAGTACCATTTACCAAAGACACCAAAGATTCAATCCGCTTGATGTTATCGTTAGGACGGAAAGTACCACCTGGATCGCCAGCTAAGAAGCCGATCGTAGTAGCTTTAGCGATCGCATCGGCAGCCCAATATCCTCGGGGTACGTCCCGGAAATTTCTTTGGGAGCTAACTTCAGGCGCATCAGGAAAAGCTCTTCTGATCAAAGCTGCAAATTCAGCCCGTGTTACTGCTTGATCTGGGCGAAAAGTGCCATCTTTGTAACCAGCAATGATTCCTTTGTCGGTCAATACTCTAATGAATGGCTCTGCCCAGTTACCAGAAATATCACTCAAGCTAGTTGCGCCGTCTTGCTTGGTACCGGGAGCATCAGGAGTTTTTTGATTTTCCTTAGGAGCAGTGGCTTCACCAGTTGTAGGTGCTACAGGCTGAACTTCAGGAGCCTTTTCGGAGGGCTTGCTGTCGTTTTTAGGCGCAGCAATTTCACCAGTTGTAGGTGCTACAGGCTGAACCTCAGGAGCCTTTTCGGAGGGCTTGCTGTCGTTTTTAGGTGCAGTAGTTTCATCAGTTGTAGGTGCTACAGGAGATTGCGGTGCAATAGTAGTTCCATCAACTTGGGGTGCTGCAACCTGAGTGACCAAAGATTTTGTTGGTTGCTGCTTACTACTCTTTAACGCAGTATTTTCAGCGACTTGTGGTGTAAGAGTAGCACTGCTATTAATTTCAAACAGACCCAAAGTATCTTTGGTTACGGCTGGCTTCAGTGCATCAGGCTTGCTACTGGACTGCGCTAGAGCAGTGGCACTGTTGGAAAGCAAAGCGGTACCCAGTAACAAGCCAATAAAACTTACTTTTGTCGTTAATTTGTTTTGAGTCATGGTATTCGATACACTCCCCTGTGCAATGGTATTGATTTTTTCCCAGTCTATCCCAAAATGTATAGGATAGAAAAATCTTCGTTCGATACTTAAAGTTTAGGAAAAAACCTTAAGAACCTGAAGACGCTGGTGCGTCAGCCGAAGTTCCACCCAATTATAGACTGTAACGTGAGCTGTGCGATACTGTAATACTTGCAATGCAGCAGTCCACCATACTTCAGGAGATTTTAGAACCGTGCTAACTCTGGGTGTAAACATTGATCACGTAGCAACTATTCGGCAGGCTAGGCAAGCCAATGAGCCAGATCCGATCGCTGCTGCAATTATGGCCGAATTGGCTGGAGCCGATGGCATTACGGCTCATTTAAGAGAAGATCGCCGCCATATTCAAGACCGAGATGTGCGGCTACTACGGGAAACCGTGGCTACTCATCTCAATTTAGAAATGGCCGCCACCGCAGAAATGGTGTCGATCGCCCTCAGTCTCAAACCCGACTATGTAACATTAGTGCCCGAAAAACGCACTGAAGTTACCACCGAGGGCGGCTTAGATGTGGCTGGGCAACTAGAAAATTTGAAAAAAGTAGTCGATCGATTGCAATCAGCCCAGATTCCGGTGAGCTTATTTATTGACGCTGATTCTGCCCAAATTAAGGCTGCTCAGGCCAGTACCGCCCAGTTTATTGAGTTACACACTGGCTGCTATGCCAACGCCTCAGATCCAATTAAGATGGCAAAAGAGCTAGAGCATCTGCACCAAGGCTGTCTAGAAGCCAGCGCCTGCGGTTTACGCATCAATGCTGGCCATGGTTTAACCTATCGCAATGTCTATCCGGTAGCGACCTTACCAGGCATGGAAGAGTTAAATATTGGTCATTCTATTATCAGTCGATCGGTATTGGTGGGCATCGATCGAGCTATCCGTGAAATGAAGCTG
This sequence comes from Synechococcales cyanobacterium bin59.metabat.ball.084, assembly GCA_013297675.1. Classification (GTDB taxonomy): domain Bacteria; phylum Cyanobacteriota; class Cyanobacteriia; order Cyanobacteriales; family Chamaesiphonaceae; genus JAAFHZ01. The sequence continues at coordinate 5,867 of JAAFHZ010000072.1, forward strand.
GCGATGAGGGGCGAATAGCCATAATAAAGATTGAATTCTGATGCGTTGCAACCACTCCATAATGAGTTATCCTTGACGGGAGATTTTTACTTGCCCTGACCCCATCCCTATGCAGACCTATCATTACGTTCTGGCCAGCCGGAATTTTTTATTGGAAGAGGAACCCCTCGCAGAAGTCCTCAAAGAGCGCGTGCGCAACTATCACGAACAAGAAAAAGAAATTGATTTTTGGCTCGTGGAGCAACCAGCTTTCCTGAATGCGCCAGAATTTGCCGAAGCTAAAGCCAAATGTCCACAGCCAGCAGCAGCAGTAGTTTCTACCAATTCACAGTTTATTGTTTGGTTAAAATTACGCCTAGAGTATGTGTGGGTCGGCGAATTTAATGCTCCATCAGAGAGTATCCCAGAGCCTTTAGCTTCTCTAGTGACAGCCTAATATTCTAGTTCGACTGAATGATTGCATTAGAAATCATTCAGTCGGTTGTTTTCAGCTCTCATTTTCCAGATCTCAGTGGCAAAGTTTTTCTGGTGGCTGGCAAACGTTTCACCCAAATTTCTACTCGGGTCATACTGTCTGGCCAAATCCAGCGCACTTCGTTACAAATTTTTTGCTGTTTATTGAGTAAGCGGCGCTGGATGATTATGTTAGGGCAGACAATTTCCAAGCCCTGTAACTCTCCGCTGGTCTGGATTTCCCGAAACAGTGAGTCACTGAGCAGCGATCGAGTGCTAGAGCTAAATTGGTTATAAAATAAGCGCAGTCGATCGCCAAAGGTTTCTTCGGGATAAACATCTTCTGGTTCGTCGAGGAGATTTTCTTCCTCTGGCTCGAAAGGATATGGAGGCATGAGACCGTAGGTGATGGTGTTGCCAGGTAACTGGTGCAAACTTAAGCCTATTCTCGGTTAACGCGCGATCGATTAGATCGGTCAAAAGTCCGATTATTCTTCAGCGAAATCAGCAAAACTGTTAGATACCAAGCGAGGCGAGGTGTACTTGTCCTCGCTTGATACCATTTCCTATTTGTAATAGGTTTTAGCCGATTCTGGAGCCGATAGTCTGGCTGCAAGTGCTCCACCTAAAAAGCCAAAGAGATGTCCTTGCCAAGAAATACCGCGCATTCCGGGAAACATCCCGAACAGCAAGCTGCCATAGATTGCAAATACAAACAGTGAAATTAAAATCGAAGATATCTTGCGATCGAAGTAGCCCCGCAGCATGAGATACCCCAAAAAACCAAAAACTACGCCGCTTGCTCCGATATGAAATGTTCCCGCGCCGCCAAACAACCAAGTACCCAAGCCACCAACCAACATACTGATGCCAGTCACCACCAAAATATCGGTAGTTTCGGCCATCATGACTAGCCAGCCCAAAACAATAAAGGGCAAGGTATTGGACATGAGATGACCAAAATTGGCATGAAGAAATGGTGCAAACAAAATTCCCCGCAGGCCGACCATGTTGTGGGGCACAATACCAAAGTCATTAAGCCTGCCCTGAAATATCGCAGTGTTCACGATCATCACTGCCCACATGGCACCTACAAGGCTACCCAAGATAGTGGCCTGAGTTTTAACGGTTTGAGTAAGTTCTCTCATGGTTGACAGGTTTTTGCAGATTGATAAATCTATTTTAGGTCGAAATCTTGGGTGTTGGCGTTCATCTGGGCATCAGCAACCAGTTAATGATCCTTAACATTCTAGATTGTCGATCATGCTCAGGGTATGTTATATTTAGACAACTGCGACGGATTATATATCTGAAGCGCCAATCTGGATAGGTGGCTGAGTGGTTGAAAGCACCTTCCTGCTAAGAAGGCATACTCTGTTAAGGGGTATCGAGAGTTCGAATCTCTCCCTGTCCGTTTTCCAAAAAAGCCTTGAGTTCCTAAAGACTCGGGGCTTTTTCAAATTTTTGCGATCGAATGCTGCAATTAGCTTAAGACTTATGTAATCTTTGATATAAAGATAGCTTTGTTGTATGCTCTAGCTTAGGCCAATGGTAAATCTATGGAACCTCAAGGCGAACAGTTTAAGCGGTTAGTAAAAATTTCCTTTGAGCTGACGGAGGCTCAGGATGTCGATCGACTGATGGAAATCTTGCTTGATGGTGCTTTGTCGCTGGTGAATGCACAGCATGGCTCTATTTACCGGCTCGACTATCGTACTGGACAAATGAAAATTGTTCATAGTCGCCCTATGGAAAGCAAAACACTAGTAGATAAAGAGTGGGAAGAGGGTGTTATTGGTTTGGCGTTGAAAAGCTATGAACCTCAGAGTATTCCCGATGTTACAGCCGAACAATGGCAAAAAATTTATGTGACAGACTGGGAAGGAATGAGATCAGAAATAGCATTGCCAATCATCAGAGATAACATTCCTGTCCGGATGAAAACAGATGTCAGCAAACAAGGAAGGAAAAGAATCGGGGTACTTAATATTGAAAGTAAAAATAAAAATGCCTTTAATAACGAACAAGTAGAGTTTCTGACTCATTTAGTTCAATTTGCTGCAATTATTATTGAAAACCTCGAATCAGATATGAAATTGGCACAGTTGCGCAATATAGAGAAAGAAATTGCTGATAGTACTAAGGACTATGAACAGATTATCAAGCTGGTGATCAAGATCATTATTGATATTTTAGTTTTTGATATTGTTAATGTATCCATTGTTGATTTTGAAAGTAATACAATTTCTTCTAAATATATTGAAGGTGTTCCAGAAAATAAAAAAGAAGATTTCCTTCAACGAGCTTCTCATTCTTTAAATAGTAATGATATTCAAGCACATATTGTTCGGGGTAAAAAGATTGAGGTTCCTGAGTATGACGATGATAGATTAGATAAGGTGCTTGCTGATTATTTTGATCATAAAAAGTTGGTCAGAGTATTTATTCCTATGATTGAATCAGCTAATGGATTGGTAATTGGTTCAGTAGAATGTGGATATAGAAGAGAGTGCAGAGAGTTTATTTATGAGCGAGATGTACAGATCCTAGAAGCATTTGTTAGCAAAGCTACAGAAGCGCTAGAGCAGAGGAGAAAAAGTTCTTTAGAAGTTATTGCTCATGAACTAAGAAATCCTATTTTGGGTATTAGGAACCATGCTGATCGATTATTGCGAAACTGGAAGAGTGGACTAAGAGCTGATCAGATAGATGCAAAGCTTGAAGATATCAAAACCGATGCTGAAATACTTTTTTATCAAGTAAGACAACTAGAGGTTGCAATGGGTACGAATACACATCCAGAATTGAAAATTGAAGAAGTTTTTGTAAGCAATGAAATCATTAAGGTTTTTACACAATTAAACTTAGAAATGAAAGGAAGAGGTTTTAGCCCTAGTGGTCTGGAATACCAATTTGATGATCAAATTAAGAAACTTGCCGTGTGTACAGATCGAGCTAGGTTAAATCAAATCATTTATAATTTGCTGATTAATGCTATTAAATATGCAGAAGAAGATGTAGACAGATTTAAAATCCGAGTAAAAATAGAAAATAATAAGCTTGATGAGTATATAAGGATCAGATTCCAAGATTATGGTGTGGGTATTAAAGAAGAAGAGAGAGATGTAATATTTCAACAAGGCTTTCGTGGCAGTGAAACTAAAATGAGAGAACAAGGTGCTGGCGTTGGCTTAAGTATATGCAAGGATTTGATTAATAAGATGGGAGGAGACATAATGTTAGTTAGTTTGAAGCAACCTACTGAATTTCAACTTATCATTCCTTATCAGTCAAGGATATCTTAGCCGTATAGAATCATCAGTGGAATGACTTTTGAATTCATAATTATCAAGGTAAAGTAAATGATTGTTTTTGTAGATGATGATAGAATATATATCAAAAATTATTTAGAGGAGTTATCTGAAAACTATGTAGTTCACCATGAATACAGTATAGACAGAGCTTTTGAGTTTATTATTGACAATAGTGAAAACATTGAATTACTAGTACTTGATATGATGATGCCATCCGGTGATCTACTTAAAGATAAAGATAATGATAATGGCCGAAGAACTGGCAACCTTTTTATTGAAGAACTAAAAAAGAAAATAGATTTAACATTATTTCCAATAATAATTTTTACTCATGTTAACATACAAAATCTTCCAGCCATAGTCATTGGAGTAAAAATACAAAAATTACAAAAAGAAGACTTCACACCTTATCAGTTTTCTTTGAAAATAAAAGAAATTATTACCCCACAATATAAGTAACTCTCAGGAAGTCATGAAAGCAACAATTGAATTCGACCTTCAGAATTTGAAGGAAAGTATAGAAGCTTATAGATCCACCTTGGAAAAAATATTTGATCCGAATTCTGCGGACAAGCAAATAATCATTACCTCGTTTGCATCAAGCATAACAAATTACGAGAAAAATGTTGCTAGCGTTGTTGACAGACACCAGCTATCGGTAAGGACTTTAGAAAAATCATTAAGTATTAGTTCTGACGGTTTATCCAATGAAATTGATCGATTAGATTCAGAATTAACTAATGACGATGAAATTTCAAATATTGTCAATCGACATGAACTGTTCATGAGCATGATTGACGACCGAAAACAACTATATGCATTAACTTTAGATCTTATCAGAAACTTAGATTCTGTATTAAATGATTACTCGACACAAGAGTTGATAAAACAAGTTAGACAAGCTAGAAATAATGCTTTTGCTAAGCTTCAAAGACTTCGGTTGTTAGCGATAGTAGATGAGTCTGAGGTAATAGCCGCTTTATTATGGATGACGGAAAGAGGCAAAGAGTTAGAAGACTTAATTGCCGTTAATAAATTCAGGCAAAAATTCGGCTCTATTTATGTTGAACAGTTGTCGGAGCTGGCAGAAAACAATATATTGAGAAACATTCAAAGCAAGCAATATTATCGAGTGATTTGTAACAAATTAGACTTAGATGAGTTCATTTCAGAGTTATACTTGGTTGAAAGCAATTCCTCTTATTCTACTATTTTGGCATCAGATGAAGTAATTGAGCAAATCAGAATGCGTTATCCTGTCGGAAAAATATATGACTCTAATGCAATCTTAAGTCATTCAAAGGATGACCATTTCAAGCAGTTCTTAGAAAAAGCGGCGGATACAACAATGATAGATGTTATTCAGCTAAATCGATCGATCGACATTCCACTCAAACAGCAAGTTGAGGCTGCCGGTGCAGAAATCCTGCGAGTTTTAAGTGGAGGAGGACTTATTTTGTCTACGCCCAATGCTGAAACAAGAAACAAAATTGTGAGCATGGATGAAGTTAGTAAAGTCGAACAATATGTTCCTAACATCAGCTTAGAGGAAAGATTTATCGAATATCTGAAAAACAAGGGTGATTTGTCAGATCTTGTGGCACAAAGTCATGATCATATTTCATTGCTTGGTCTTCTGATTGCTATTTTCTTTAAAAAAGAATATCGAGACAAAGCCGCTAAGAGCTTAGATAAGCTAGGCATTAAGGTGGTTGAAGAACCCGGTGAAAACATGCTAGTTATTGATTTGATTAACCATCCCGATGAAAGGAAAGCATTTTGGACTATATTTAATCAGCCCGGACTAAGATCGATCGAAGAAGATACAATACCAGAAATCTCTAGTCATATTGCAGTAAAAAAAGTTGTTTACGGAGAAGACTATCGCTCTGATAACATATCTGAAATTCCTTGGACAGGCACCGGTGAAATTATAGCCATTGCAGATACAGGTCTAGACACTGGTATTAAAGAGACATTACATGATGATCTCAGAATGCAAGTCTTACAAATTAAAAGCTATCCTTTTGATGCTCAGGCTGAAGCCTGGAAAAAATGGAGCTGTCGTGTCAGAAATATTGATGAAAGCTGTAGTGCTGCTGACCTGCATTCAGGACATGGCACCCATGTTTCTGGTATTGCTATTGGTAACGGCAGTAGATCTAACCAGCAGATTAAAGGTATTGCTCCTGATGCCCAGTTAGTATTTCAAAGCATTGAACGAACTTTTCAATGGAGTGAAGAGGAGATAAAAACGCGACAGATACTTGGTCGGTCACTAAAAACAGATAACTTATTTGGTATTCCTACTAATCTCCTTAGTCTTTTCAACTTTGCCTATCAGCACGGAGCAAGAATTCATTCTAATTCTTGGGGAAATGAACCAGGACAATACAAAAATCGTTCAGAACAAACTGATCGATTCATGTGGGAAAACAAAGATTTTCTCGTAGTAGTAGCTGCGGGTAACAATGGTCAACATCAAGAGGAAGAAAACCAATGGATTGACGTGGACAATATGATTAATTCTCCAGGCACATCAAAAAACTGTTTGACAGTAGGTGCTTGTGAAAATCATCGATTTCCTGATTTATCTAAAACATATAGTGACATGAATGAAAATAAATTTCCTCATGATCCTTTTAATCAAGATCAAATAGCTGACTCTTTTGATGATATTGCAGCTTTCAGTAGCCGTGGGTGTTTCGATAATGGGCGGTACAAACCAGATGTAGTTGCGCCAGGAACTCTAATTCTATCAACTAGATCCTCTCAAATTCTCATAGAAGAAACTGGTTCATTGCCATATGGAACTGATCAACAAAACTACATGTATATGTGTGGAACCTCAATGGCAACTCCTTTAGTTGCTGGTGGAGCTACGCTGGTGCGACAGTATCTAAGAGAGGAAAAGAAACTAGAGAATCCTAGTGCCGCCCTGATTAAGGCAACAATAATTCACTCTGCTCAGTATATTGAAGAATATCGATTTAAAAATCCAAAATCTTATCCTTACGTTGATCATGAACAAGGATGGGGTAGAGTAGCATTGTCTAACTCACTTGTTCCAAAATCATCAATCAAAGTTATTTTTGAAGATCGAAAAGAAGGATTAATTAAAGATGAGAAATACAAATGCCAAATTCTGGTGAAAAATAGTTCTGAGCCACTGAAAATAATTATGACTTATACTGACTATCCCTGGGATAAATCTCGTGGAAATGATTCTAAGTTAGTTAACAACCTGAACTTGATTGCCTATACGCCCAGTGGAAGATACTATATTGGTAATCATTTTGATGAAGAAAGAGAATTCAATGAAAAATGGCTAGATACCATTAATAATGTTGAAGGCATTATCGTTAAATCACCAGAAATTGGGTTTTGGACAATTGAAGTAGTAGCTTCAGAAGTAAAAACATTTATTGAATTTGGCGAGAAGCAAGATTTTGCGCTGGTAGCTTCTTATGGAGTGAAGGAGGAATCGAAGTAGCAAGTTTCATCAGAATTGATAAGTCCTAAACACAACGGCGATCAAAATAACTGGATTGAAATGCTCACCTCAGATTACTCAGAGAACTAAAATGGAAAACCAAATAACCATCACTGCCCGCACAACAATTTCCAACTTGTTGATTGCTGCTCTTCAAGATAGTAATCCACAGGTTCAAGCCGAAGCGGCTCTGTCTTTGGCAAAGTTTGGAACCGATGGAACTGCCGCTCTGATCCAAGCTCTGAAAAGTAACGCTCCTCAGGTTCGTCAAAATGCTGCGATCGCCCTTGGTGAAATTAGTAGCAAAGAAGCCATAAAATCATTGACGGAAGCTCTATCAGATCCCGATGAAACAGTTCGGTACAGTGCTGCTGAAGCATTGGGTTCAATAGGCGATCTAGAATCAGCAATGCCACTTTCGATCGGATTAAAAGACCCCGTGACTAAAGTTCGTCAAAAAACAGCGATCGCCCTTGCCCAGCTACCAAACCCCTTGAGTATTCCCGCTCTCTTAGAAGGTCTTCAAGATCTTGACCCATTAGTGGGAGCTAGTGTTGCCATGGCTTTAGGTCAGCAATCTTTAGCAGCCATCAAACCCCAACTTTTAACCTTGGTAAATGACCAGAAACCTCATGTACGTCGGAACACCGCCTTAGCCCTAGGCTACCTCGCCGACGATCAAGGTCTTGCTGTATTGATGGACTTACTCAAAACTGACCCAGATTCTTATGTGCGCGAAGGAGCCGTAACCGCCCTTGGTCGAGCAGCAATGCTGCTGCCTACAGGAGATTAAGGCATGTCCAACATTGATCCTCAAAGCTCAATTGTGCAGTTTCTTTGTGCCGAACTTCTCTACCAACCACCATTAGTTCGTGGTGAGATTATTGCCCAGCTAGGGGATATTGCCAATGCAACTGCCATTCCAACTTTGATGGATGCCATTCAACGAGATCCAGACATGGAAGTTCGGCAGTTAGCAGTGAAAGCTTTAGGGCGCATTTACCAAAAAATAGCAGAGCAACAAACCAGGAATGAATCGATCGCCGAGTTGCAGCAAATCATTGCATCCTTCTCAACCAAATATCCTGATCTGAACAACGCCAATATCGAGGAAGTGATTGATGCCGAGTTTACCAGCATCCAAAACTATGAACCGCAGAAATGGCAAAAACTCAAAGATGTGTTGAGCGTGATTTTTGCCGGGGGGACAGAGGCCGTCAAGATCGTGGTACCAGTTGCCGGTATCCCGATCGAAGTCAGCAGAAAGCTATACGAGATCTGGAAAAATAATCGCAGCTCTTAAGCCATAAGGAAAAAGACCCTATGGCTTAAAAGAAATTCTAGATACCGAGTCGATCGAACACTGCCTTGGTGTGCTGCAAATGACGTTGGGGATCAAAGCAGTGATCAATCTCAGCGCTACTCAGATGCTCAGTTACCTGTGGATCTTTTCGTACCAACGCCTGGAAATCTCCACCGGCCTTGTTCCAAGCTGCATGGGCATTCCCTTGGACAATGGTGTAAGCGGCTTCTCGGGTCAGACCCTTAGCAACTAAAGCTAACAGCACCTGCTGGCTAAACACCACGCCACCGTAGCAGTTCAAGTTCCGCTCCATGTTATCTGGATACACCAGCAAGTTCTTCACTAGGTTGGTGGTTTCTACCAACATAAAGTGCGCCAAAATGCAGGAATCTGGCAGACAAACCCGTTCTACGGAGCTATGAGAAATATCTCGCTCATGCCACAAGGCCACGTTTTCGATCGCTGCCATAGCATTAGCTCTTAAAATTCTCGCCATCCCAGTCAATCGCTCCGAGCGAATTGGGTTGCGCTTATGAGGCATTGCCGAAGAACCTTTTTGACCTTTAGAGAAAAACTCTTCTACTTCCAACACGTCAGTTTTTTGCAGATTGCGAATTTCTACTGCAAACCGCTCGATCGAGGCACCCAACAAGGCCAACACATTGGCAAAGTCAGCGTGAATATCTCGCGAGATCACCTGAGTAGAGGCCACATCGGGCTTCAGACCCAATTTTTCGCAGGCCAACGCTTCTACGCGCGGTTCGATGTTCGCGTAAGTGCCTACTGCTCCTGAGATTTTACCAACGGCGATCGATTGCCGCACGGCCACTAGCCGATCGCGGTTGCGCAGGACTTCGGCCAGCCAGCCCGCCAGTTTAAAGCCAAAGGTAATTGGCTCAGCATGAATCCCATGAGAACGACCAGCCATCACAGTATCCCGGTGCTCGGTCGCCCGAGTGCGAATCTCAGCAGCCAATAGATCTACATGCTCAATAATTAGATCAGCGCTGGCCACCATTTGCAGAGCTAGAGCAGTATCCAATACATCGGAGCTGGTCATACCTAAGTGAATATAGCGACCGGCATCACCCACATATTCGTTTACATTGGTAAGGAATGCGATCACGTCGTGGCGCACTTCCGCTTCGATTTCTAAAATGCGATCAACTTTAAAATCAGCTTTGGCTTTAATTTCTGTCACTGCTGCTGTTGGAATATAGCCAAACTCAGCTTGGGCTTCGCAAACCGCAATTTCTACTTGCAGCCAAGTCCGAAATTTGTACTCGTCATTCCAAATGTTGCCCATTGCAGGCAGCGTATACCTATCGATCACTGGCGTTTCTCATGAATTCTACTACCATATTTTAGCAGTCAATCGCCCTCTTCCATGCTATGACAAATGCGCCTCACCCTGACGATCGACAGTTCACCCCGATTAACTGTGCCATTATCACCATCAGTGACACCCGCACCACAGAAACTGACACTGGCGGACAGCTAGCTAGTCAGTTAATAGGTAATGCTGGCCACAAAGTCAAATTATATAAAATTCTCCCGGACGAGCCAGAGCAAATCATAGCCTTATTGTCAGAAATTGCCGCGCAAGACTCCATCCAAGCCGTGATTTTATCGGGTGGCACCGGCATTGCTCCCCGCGATCGCACCTACGAAGCTCTCAGTGGTTTGTTAGAAAAAGTCTTACCTGGGTTTGGCGAACTGTTTCGCTCTCTCAGCTACGCCGAAATTGGTAGCCGCGCCATTAGTTCTCGATCGATCGCGGGCACCTATCGCCAAATGATGATCTTTGCGCTGCCCGGATCGCGAGGGGCAGTAGAACTAGGACTCACCAAAATCATTTTGCCTGAGCTACCCCATCTGATTAAGCAGCTTCAATTATGAATCTCCTGCGGTATTTTCAAACAAAAACCCCCATTGCCATGGGGGTTTTGAGATCAATTAAGACCACTTTGATTGATCTGCTGTCTATAGGAAATATGGTAAGAACCCCGTGTTTTCAGAACGGCTTCAGCCTGCCGGAATGCAGCCTTTGAGAATCCCCGTGCTTTCAAGCCGGGGAGTACGTCAATCTGTGACGTTAGCCGCAGTGGTTCTACCCGTTTGAAATAAGCTCACCGCACTCTGATAAGCCGCATCTTGGCTCGTTGTCACACTATCTGGTCCCTCCAGGCCATCAGCACCCAAACCAGCGACCCGCACATCAGGAGACACACCCTTATGACCAATATCAGTGCCATTAGGAGTGTAGTAATGAGCCACCGTCACCGCCAAGCCCGACTTGTCACTGAGAGGATGCACCGACTGCACCAGCGCCTTACCAAAAGTTGAGCTGCCGACGATCGTTCCCCGCTTATTATCTTTGATAGCGCCGGCCAGAATCTCGCTAGCGCTAGCAGAGCTACCGTCAACTAACACCGCCAAAGGCAGCTCAGTAATTGCCGTTTGATCAGCCCGAGACTCATCGCTTCGACCCTTGCGATCGATCGTTTTGACGATTACACCTTGGTTTAAAAACATCCGAGCAATTTCAATGCTGTTTTGCAACAAACCACCAGGATTACCCCGCAGATCCAAGACAAAAGCATTGACCTTTTCTCGGTTGAGAGCCTGAATAGCATCTTGCATTTGCTTACTAGAGTGAGAGCTGAATTCTACTAACTTGATATAGCCCACCTTCACTTTATTTTCTTGCTTCACCTTGTAAGAAACCGAAGAAACTTCAATTTGAGCACGCTTGAGAGTGATATCAAAAACCCCCTTACCAACCCGCGATAACCTCACGGTCAAAGGTTGACCAGCCTCGCCTTTAATCAGCTTGGCCGCTTCGCTGACATTCAAAGTATTAGTCGATTTGCCGTTGACCGACAGTAAATGATCGCCGACTTTAATCCCAGCTTTATCTGCTGGAGACTTTTCAACGATTTCTAAAATCTGGATTTTGCCTGCTTTGGGGTCGGTAATTGCTTCACCTAAGCTAATACCAATCCCAGTGATTTCGCCATTAGTTTGGGTGGTTAGCGACTCAAACTGTCGTGGGTCCATGAATCTGGTGTAGGGGTCTCCCAGCTTGCGCAGGCTTTGGCGAATTGCCGCATGAGCTTCCAAATTATTGGCATATTTCCGCGCCAGAAGTTCACGACGCACCTGCTGCCAATCGTTTTTGTTGAAAGTACCATCTACATATTCACGATTGACTACTTGCCATGCTTCATCAACCAATGCTTTAGGGTTATTGGTAAATGGGGTGGTGGCAACTACCTCTTGGAGCGGCTTAGCATTAGCAGGAAACACAGTGCTGAGGGCAAGAAGACCACTTAACAAAACTGTCAATCTTCTCAATGGCTGGCGGGAAAGTTGCTGCATAGATATATTCACAAGTAGGTAAACACTCCCACATGAACAAGGTCGGGAGGATGGACAATGCGGTATCTTGTCTCGACTGAGTAGATTGATCCGCTTGGTTAGATCGGCTAGAGTTGAACCGATCGGGGGGCAATTGATCGAAAATGGCCTGACGGATTCTAATATATTAACCGTCATTGCTTCGATCGCACATCAAAATTCCAGATGAAATTGAGATGAAATCTGAGGTTATCTGTTAAGTTTGCCCAATATTGATTCTTTTATCACTATTTTTGTGTGATCAATATGACCAGAATTTGTTAATAATTGTTAAGAAGTCATCCCAATCTCTATATCTAGTAACCGTTTAGCGACCTCCTACGGTGATTTCATCAACCTTAATATGAGGCTGGCCAACAGTTACATAAACGCTGCCGCTTACCGAGCCACAGAAACCCGCAGCCAAAGCAATATCCTCTGAGCACATGGAAATTTTGTTCATAATTTCTTTGGCTTCACCAATTAGGGTGGCACCTTTTAAGGGTTTGGTGAGCTTACCTTTCTCAATCAGATAAGCTTCATCCACTGCAAAATTAAACTCTCCAGTAGCACCAACGCTGCCACCACCCATCTTTTTGCAATAAATACCTTTGTCAATCGAATCAAACAACTGCTCCAGTTTAAATTCACCGGGCGCAATAAAAGTATTCCGCATTCGACTAGCTGCGGCATAGTTAAAGCCCTGTCGCCGCCCGCTACCCGTGCGGGGATGGCCAGTGCGTACCGAACCTGCCCGATCGGCGATGAAGTTCTTCAAAATGCCTTTTTCGATTAACAAAGTACGCTGAGCTGGCATCCCTTCGTCATCCATCTCGATCGAACCAAAAGCATTGGTCGAAAGCCCTTCATCCCAAGCTGTCAGGCTTTCATGGGCAATCTTTTCGCCTTTTTTATCCATAAAGGGCGTGGTTTGGCGCTCAATTTGGGTGGTTTCCAGTAAATGTCCACAGGCTTCATGAAAAATCACGCCCCCAAACTGGTTGGCCATCACAATCGGATAGTTACCTGATTCTACATAGTCGGCGTAGAGCATTTTTCCGGCAGATTCCGCTACGTCCGCAGCAGTTTTTTCATAATCCCAAGTAGTCAAAAAACCCGGGTCGCTAGTATCGCCCACCCGCTGACCAATGCTCGATCGATTGGCTCCATCGGCACAGAGTAGGTTAAATCCCACCGATTGAGTCAGGCGAATATCTCGGGCAAAAGTGCCATCACTAGCCGCTACTAAAACTTCTTGCCAATCGCGGAAATATACCGCCTTGCGAGACTGCGCATGGCTGGCCACTTTGTTTAATTGACGGTTGGCCGCCAGCAATACGCCCGCAATATCTTGCATAGAGCTACAGGCTCCGATCCAGGCTTCTTTTTCACCTCTGGTGGCATAGTCGCGCAGCCACTCTAAGTTAATTTCTGGCACGTAGGCTTGGGGGATAGGCAAGTGCAAGCCCATAATGCCCAAAGCTTTTTCTAGAGCGTTTTTGAGGCCGTTAAAAGACAAATCGTTGGTGCTAACATAGCAGTCTGCTTTGCCGACAAACACCCGTACTCCAGCGCCTGTAGAAATTCTGGGGCTAACGCTGGTGATGGTGTCATCTTCGGCCATGGAGCTAATGTAGTTGACTTTTTCTAAAAAGAATTCTACTAAGTCGGCTCCAGCCGCTCTACCTAATCCTAACAAAGTAGCTAAAGTCGATCGCCAGTTGTCGTCGAAGCGCTGTACCGATGCTTGGTAATGCAGAGCGGCAATTTCTTGAGATGTAAAAAGGGTTTTGGGATCGATCGTCAGAGTCATGCTGATACCTAAAAGACTGGGGAAAAGCGCACCTCCCCAGTCTAACAAATTTCCATCTTGCTAATTGCTGAGCTGATCGATTCGTCATCGACATACATGGAACAAGTCCAGGTTAAGCACGACGGGAGTGACGGCGGTGGATTTTGCCAGTAAAGGGCTGAATGCCTGCCGGGGGATGTTCTTCCCGATCGACGCTAAAAATTACCGCAACGGCATCGGAAAAATAACCAATAATTTGATTGACCATGTTAGTGACGTTCATGAGACACCTGCCAAAGTTAGGTTAGATAATTTATTATTATCCAATCAATAACTAAATCATATCAATTTTCCACACAAATATTCACTAAATAAATGCATAAGGGGATTTAATGCATGGGGAGGAAAATCGTCATAGTTTCTCCCTGTTGCTGATTAGGCTTCACTACTAATTTGCCACCCAAAATCTGAAACAGATCTTTAGTAACCTGCAAATTTAAACTCAAATTACCAGTTTCTGGCCGAAAAGTGAGCATTTGTCCTACGGCCTTAGTTTCATGAGGGCAATGTTCTGCGGCAGCATCAAACTCTTCTCGGATCGATCGCACCTGTAGTTTAATCCGATCGCCCACCGGTACTACTTCCACTTCTATTTGGCTACCTGGGGGTAGATTGCGCGTGAAGTTTTCGATTAGGCCATTGAGTACCCGATCAAGAATTGTCGGATTACTCCGCACCTCGGGTAACTGCTGCGGCATGGCCACCGCCAAATTTACCTGACGGCGCTCAGCCTGTTTTTGCCATAAGGGTAGGCTTTGTTCTAAAAGATGGCTTACCGACATCGAGGTTAAGTCTACCGACTGACCTTCGGCCAGCTCTACGGCTTGAAAAATTAGCTCCATGCGGTTGATTTGGTCAGTGCATTCTCGATCGATCGACTCTAATCTTTTAATGACCTGTTCTTCTAGTCCAGTTCGACGCAACAGAGAACGAGTCAAAGTCCGAATTGTGCTCAGAGGCGTGCGGATCTCGTGAGTAAGCGCCTGCAATAGTTCTAAATCTGCTGTAGCTTTGGTCTCAGTTGGTTTTTCTGGCGGCGTAACTACCGGAGGAATAAGGTCAGGGTGCGGTTCAGCGGGTAGCTGCTGGAGCAAAATTTGGCTAAAGCGCATTACCAGTTGATAATCGGGTACTACTGGTGCCAGCCGCTCCACCATAGCATCTAAGGTGGCTAACTGATGGGTGGCGGTGAGCATGACCCTGGCGCGTAGTGATTGCCAAGCTAACTGCACGTCGTCAGGATCAAAAGAAAATTGAAAATGTGGGGTTGCCGTACTTTCTAGAGACATCACTAAGCCAAACTGTTTGGTTAAAACCAAACAAAAGCGTTCATGCTGTAGAGGATCAGCAGGCAGTAAAGGAATTTCGGGGGGTATAGCTACATCAGTTGCAACTGCGGTAGTGCTAGCCAATAAGGGCTGGCCGGGATGTACGGGGCTAAAAATGGCAGTGGCGTAGGTTCCTGGCTCAAAGAGAGGCACTGGGGCACAGAGGAGTAGTCCAGCATCATGATTATTGCTGGGGGCTGTTTGCAACAGATATCCGAGGGCACAGACTGCGCTCTGCCACTGCTGTTCTCCCTGGCGAATTTTTTGGGCCGTAGGAAATTGCTGCGGCGTTTCGTTAATTCCCGCGAAGGGTTCAATAGAAGTGGATTCTGACTTAGCCAAAATTTCACTCAGGGTCGGTAGCAGCCATCTTCTGACCATTGGGGTTTGTCTCTGTTAGTCCTCTCTCTGAGCCTACCCATTTTTGCGGTCGATCGGCAGCCCAAATAACCGAACCTTGTATCTAACGTGTATTTAAGAGCCTGGGACTGTCACCGTTTGCTCACCGCCCAAATCAAACGCCTGATGCACAACCTGTAAAGCATTAACGCCCTGCTCTCGATCGACCACACAGCTTACCCGAATTTCGGAAGTAGCAATAAGGTGTAAATTAATCCCGGCCTCTGCTAACGCCTGAAACATCCTGCTAGCAATACCGGGCTTCCCAACCATTCCCGAACCCACAATGCTAATTTTAGCGATCAATTCATTTAGCACCACCTCGCCGTAACCTAGCTCAGCTCGTGCCGCCTCCAGCAACCTTTGCGCCTCACTGGCATCCCGTGGCCCTTTACCCACCTCCGACTGCGCTACCGTAAAGGCAATGTCACGAGTAACTACACCATTGATCGATCGAGTCCGCTGAGACTGCACAATTGTATCCACACTAATATTGCGCTGCGCCAGCAAAGTAAAGATCTTTGCGGCCATCCCTGGTTGATCGGGCACATTCAACACCGCTACTCTGGCCTGCTTCATATCTAAGGCCACCCCACGCACTGCCACCGTGGGCAGATCTCCATTGGCCGTGGCCGCAATATTAATCGCAAAATGCTGACAAAGAATCGCAATCGCCCGATCGCAATCTTTAGCTGCAATTGCGCAGCTCACCTTGATCTCCGAAGTAGAAATAAGCTGAATATTAATACTCGCCGCCGCCAATAGCTCAAAAATCTCTGCGGCGATCGCCGGACGACCAATCATCCCGGCACCGGTAATACTAATTTTGGCAATGTGATCTTCTACAATCACCTCTGCTCCACCTAACTGGGGAGCCAAGGCTTCTGCCACCGCCTGAGCGCGAGACAGCATTGATTGATTG
>JAAFHZ010000073.1 GCA_013297675.1 Synechococcales cyanobacterium bin59.metabat.ball.084
CAGTTCGCAAGTTGGATGGATCGTTTTAAGTTAGAGTGCCCCAGCGAATGCCCAAGACCAGACAGCAAAGACCCTTTACTTATGGCTCTCTGCCTTTTGGGTCAGGAGCACGAGCAAACCTTCCTCAACTCTCTGCAAGCAGAAGAAGCCGATCTGTGTCTCGTCGGCAACCCAGTAGCTTTTGAAGCCACCGTTGCCGCCATGAAAATGGGGCGTTCTTACATCTACCAAGCACCTCTTAAACATGATGATTTTCTCGGCAATGCAGATTTTCTGGTGCGGGTAGAAGTTCCCTCTCAGTTGGGCAGTTGGAGCTATGTCCCCCTAGAATGTAAACTAGCCCGTAGTCCCAAGGCCGAATTTCTCTTGCAAACCTGTGCCTATTGCGACCTCATCGAAAATATTCAAGGCATCAGACCCGCAGAATTTAGGCTTTTACTCGGCGATGGAGAAATAATTTCTCTGCCCACTGAACAATATTTTTACTACTATCGCCAAGTCCGCCAATCTTTTCTAGAATTCATGGCCGACTTCGATCCCGCAAAAATGCCCCTACCCACACCGGGCAATCATGGAGAATGGCAGGGACACGCTGATCGGTTGTTATTCGATCGGGATCATCTTTCTCAAGTAGCCAATATCACTCGCCAGCAAACCCACAAACTTGAAGAAGCCGGAATTTCTACTTTTGCTCTATTAGCTGCCGCCGATCCGCAAAAACCCATTCCCCACTTTAATCCAACAGTATTTCGCCGCCTAGTCACCCAAGCCCAACTGCAACAAGCCACCAAACAACAAGGTCAAGTTCAGTACCAAATAATTCAACTCCCACCTGCCGAATCTCATCGGGGCTTAGCTGCTTTACCCCCAGCCAGCCATTTGGATGTTTATTTTGGAAGGCTATCCTCTAGCTCCTGGAGGCTTGGAATACCTGTTTGGGGCTATTTCTGCCGAAGATAACCAGTTCCATGATTGGTGGGCACATGATACCAGAGCCGAAAAAATAGCTTTTGAGGGATTTATTGATTGGGTCTTCGATCGCTGGCAACAAGACCCACAAATGCACATCTATCACTATGCTCCTTACGAAACCACTGCTATCAAACGGCTGATGTGCAAATATGCTACCAGAGAAGATCAAGTTGATGACCTATTACGTGGTGGTGTATTCATTGATCTCTACCAAATCGTTCGCCAAGGACTATTTATCGGCCAACCCAGCTACTCCATTAAAAAGTTAGAACCACTATATGGCATCAAACGTGATGAAGAAGTAAAAAATGCCGTTGATTCAGTCATTCAGTATTTTCACTGGACACAAAGCCCCCAAGGAAATACTCCTGATGAATCCAAAATCTTGCAAGACATTCGAGACTATAACTACATAGACTGTGAATCAACAGCCAAGCTTGTAGATTGGTTACGCGATCTTCAGACACAGCAAGGAATTACCCATGTATCCAAATTCAGCAACCCTGTTAGTGAAACAGAGGAGCTGCAACAAATTGATGAAGCAACAGAACTAGCAACCTCTTTGTTATCTACCAACGAAAACCAAAACCCGATCCAAGATCTTCTTGCACATTTACTACTTTTTCATAAGCGCGAAGCCAAGCCTTTCTGGTGGCAGCGTTTTGCATGGCTAGAAGCTGACGAAGAAGATCTCTATGACGAACTAGATTGTTTAGCGGGATTAGAGCGCACCGATCGCCCTCCCTTCAGACCCACTCCCAAAAGTCGATCACTGGCATTTGAATATCGCTTTGACCCACAAGAAACCAAGCTCAAAGATAGAGTTCCCTGCTGGTTTTCTCCAGAACAAATACAAAAAGGATGCACAATTAACAGTATCGATTTTCAGCAAGGCATCGTTACCATCAGCATTTCCGAAAAAAATATTGAGAGTGTTCAGCAGCAATCGGGCTGGGAGCCACCAAGCCCCGTCAGCATAGTAGACTGCAACTTTATCGACACTACGGCACTTAGCAATTCCATCCTTGAAACTACTAGAGATTGGTCAGCCTCTGGGACTCTCCCACCAGCTCTGCAAACCTTTCTACACCGTGAACCACCAAGCATTAAAGATTTTCCTACAGGTAAACCACTCATTTCACCTCAAGAAGACCTGCTACCCGCTACTTTGCAAAGAGTTGCTAATCTACAGCAAAGCACTCTCTGTATTCAAGGCCCGCCTGGTAGTGGTAAAACATACACTTCTGCCAATATTATTTTATACCTCCTCCAAGCTGGGAAATCAGTTGCTGTCTGTGCAAATAGCCATAACGTCATCACCAACCTGATGAGCCGTGTAGCCCAAAATGCCGCAGAAGCTAAATTCCATTTTCAAGGTGCCAAAATCGGTGGTGACAAAGATGATCCCATATTTCAGCATCCAACCATTAAATACCGTGACAAAGTAGCCAATACATCTCCTCCTGACTATCAAGTCATTGGTGCCACAGCTTTTCAGCTATGCAAACCAGAAGCCAAGGAAATGTTTGATTACCTTTTTATCGATGAAGCTGGTCAAATGAGTTTGGCTAATTTCTTGGCGATCGCTCGTTGTGCTCACAATCTAGTACTCATCGGCGATCCTATGCAACTAGAACAACCCATGCAAGGTACTCATCCCGGCGAAAGTGGGCAATCTGCTCTGAACTATTTCCTGAATGGTCGAGATACTATCCCAGAGAATTTAGGCATTTTTCTTAACACCAGCTATCGAATGCACCCCAGCATTTGCCAACCAATCTCAGAAGCCTTGTATGAAGGGCGACTTAAATCCGCCAAAGATACCACAACTCATTGTATCGACCAATTTGTTACTCCACAAGGTATCCAGTCTAACGGCATTTTCTTTCTCCCAGTTAAACATACAGATAACAAACAATGGAGCCAAGAGGAAATAGAAGCGATCGATAAACTCGTCAACCAGCTAGTCCGCCAACCCTTCACCAGCAGACAAGGAAAGCAGCGAGCCACCCTTCAGCTTTCTGACCTTCTGATCGTTGCTCCATTCAATATGCAAGTTCGTAAACTCCAGGAAAAATTAGGTACTCAAGCCCGAATAGGAACTGTAGATAAATTCCAAGGCCAAGAAGCCCCAGTCGTGATTATTTCTATGTGTTCGAGTAATGGCGAAATCGCCCCCCGTGGCATTGAATTTTTGCTCGATCGGCATCGCCTCAATGTAGCTATTTCCCGCGCTCAATGCCTATCCATCATTGTTGGTAATCCAGATTTGACTAAAACAATGTGCTCCAAACTAGAGCAAGCTCAATTAGTTAATTTGTTTTGTAAATTTACTCAATAAATCAATTAATTTCGTAACTGGCAACACTTGCAGATTTTTTATTTTTCTCTGATTGTGGTTAAACCAGCCTTAGCTGCCCATAGTCCGATATCTTGCCGACTGAGAGTTGCCGCCATTAAATCGGGAAACTGATCGGGGGTACAGGCAAATGCCGGACTGCCCAATGCGGCAAATGCTCCGGCATTACGGTGATCGAAGCAGGGGGCACCGTCATCATTTAAAGCCAGCAGCGTGACCAGTTGGACTCCAGTAGCCACGATCGATCCCACTCTTTTCAACATTTCGTTATTATTGCCGCCTTCATACAGATCGCTAATTAGCACCAAAATAGTTTCTTGGGGTTGGCGAATTAAGCCCTGACAGTAGCTGAGAGCTTTGTTGATATCGGTGCCACCGCCAAGCTGGGTGCCAAATAGCACATCTACCGGATCTTGGAGCATCTCAGTCAGATCTACAACCGCCGTGTCAAACACCACCATCTGGGTTTTCAGCGCTGGCATCGAAGCCAACACTGCGGCAAAAATACTGGCATAAACTACCGAAGTTGCCATTGAGCCACTTTGATCGACGCAGAGAATAATGTTTTTGAGAGCTGTGCGTTTGCGACCATAGCCAATCCGGGTTTCGGGGATAATGGTGCGGTAAGCGGCTTGATAATGGCGCAAATTGGCGCGAATTGTTCGGTTCCAATCAATTTCGCTATGGCGGGGCCGACGGTTGCGGATCGATCGATTTAAACTCCCCGACACCGCCTGCTGCATCGGGTTTGTTAACTTCCGCAGCAATTCATCAACCACCTTCTGTACCACTAATCTGGCAGTCTCTTTAGTGGTCGCAGGCATAATCTGACTGAGTGACATTAAATTAGCTACTAAATGCACGTCGGCTTCTACGGCCTGCATCATTTCGGGTTCTAGCAGCATTTGCTGTAAATTCAGTCGCTCTAGAGCATCCTGCTGCATCACCCGCACCACTGAGCTTGGAAAATAGGTGCGAATATCCCCCAACCAGCGAGCAACTTTTGGCGCCGAGCCGCCCAAGCCGCCACTGCGCGGTTTGTCAGATTGATATAATGCCTCCAAAGCTTGATCCATTCCTAAGTCATCACCAGCGAGGGCGGCACAGCTATTTTCGGCATCACTGCCCAAGATCAGCCGCCAGCGTTTTAGTCTGTCTGATTCTGTCATGAGGTTAATCCTAATAGTTGAGCAATTATAGGTAGAGCTTGATGGGCTTGGTCTGCATTAAAGTTAGGGGTATCAGCAGTTACATATTGAATAGTTGCTGGGACTCTGGCGACTTTATCCCCCATTTGCTGCCGTTCTGGTGAACTAAAAGTGGCAAAAGTGCGGCGGAGTAGGGGTAACACCGCTACAAAGCTATCCTGAGAAAGTCCAGCCACCCAGGCATCGAGCACCTGCCAAATGCCATCGCTATGTAATAGCAGCAAACCGCTACCCCGCAGAAATCCTTCTGCCCAGGCTGCGCCAGCGGTGGGTTCGGTGCCGATCGACAAAGCCAAACTCAGCCTTTTACTAGTAGCCTCAGTATCTAAGCTGCCATCATCAAACAACAATCTACAGCAGCGTCCTTGGACTAAACCATGAATGCTAGATTGATTGGCAATTTGCAGTAACACCTGTCGCCAGTTATCTA
The DNA here is from genome assembly GCA_013297675.1 of Synechococcales cyanobacterium bin59.metabat.ball.084. Lineage (GTDB taxonomy): Bacteria > Cyanobacteriota > Cyanobacteriia > Cyanobacteriales > Chamaesiphonaceae > JAAFHZ01. The sequence continues at coordinate 4,970 of JAAFHZ010000073.1, forward strand.
TTTGATCTGGGTTTTGCAGGAGTTTAATAGTGCCATTAGTTTGCTGAATCGCCTCAAAAATTTCGGCAGCGGCATCGTCATCTAAAGATTGACAGGAATGGGGTAGACCAATACAAAGGCGAGTAATTAAACCGTCTACTACAATCGCCACACTGCTAGTATCAGTTTGCCGCACATCTCCATAGCGAAGAATATTAGCCAAAGCGGGCAGGGCATTCATAAAATGTAAAGTGTCGCTAGTAATCGCGGCGATCGCCTGGAGTTGCAGCATTAAGAGGGGAATTGCTTCTCCTAAACTAGCTAACAGCACTCGATCGAGCAATCCGGTTAAGCTGGGTAAATCTTGGGCATCTAAGGCTGTTTGCTGGGCAAAAGCGGTGGCGGCAGCTTCGATCGAGTTACCCCACACTCCAGCTTCAATCAGTTTTACGGCAAACTCTGGCTGCCAACAAATTGACCAGCCTTCTTTGAAGGTTCCTTTGCTGCTGGTGCGCTGTATTGTGCCCCAGGGGATGCCTAAAAGCTCTAGGCGATGTAACAGCTTCGATCGATCTAAGTCGTTGGCGTTCCGCAGATCTAGTTCTAGGGCTTTGGCGATCGGCTCTTGTTTGAGGCGAAGTTTTTTAATTAATTTCTCTAAATCTTGCTGAAGTGGGACTTGGGGCGTATCGCTAGGAACTTGGCCAAGTCGATCGTTGATAATTAGTCGCTGATGAATAAGCTGCATTGGGGCAGTATCACCAAAACACAACACGGTTTGTACGGCTTCATTTAATTCGGCGAGTCCGGGTAAGGGGCTTTCCCGCATGGCCGATAGGGCTTCGGCTAACCGCACGGCTTCAATTACGCTGGCCGAGGAGGCATCGATATCTTCTTGACGCAGTAACCGAGCGACATTGGTTAACCAGCGAATCACTACATTTGTTTGGTGAGTCCATAAATGATGATACCAACCGGGTGATTCCACCCCAGCCCCATAGCCGCTGGCTGTACTCAGACGGCCATAAGTCCAGGGTACCCAGGTGGCTTGGATCTTAGTTTTAGTTAAAGATTTTAATTTACCAGCATCATCTTGAGGGGTTGGCCAAGGCTGGACTAATGCGGGGGAATGCCAGGCCCCACAAACTACAGCGGATTTTTGGAAGCCCTCCGATTCGGCTTGGCGTAGACACTGCCGCATGTAGGCTTCACGAATCAGATCATAGTTGTCGTCATGCTCATTAGCTAATTCTTGCCGTAGAGCAGTCATGGCTTCTAGAATTGCCGCAAATAAATCGCTGCTATTGCGGCGCTGCTCGACCAAATATTCCCAATATCTTTCACCTTCGCCAAACCCAGCAGCTTTGCTCAGCCAATCGAGGGGATCTGCCCCGGAATTTGATCTCTCTAATTCCCCCCGCATCCCCACTGGTAGATCAATAAATCGCACCGGAATTTTGGCCGCCAAGGCGTATTGAATAGCCTGCCATTCCGGGGAATAGACGGCAAAAGGATAGTAGGCGGCCTGCTGTAAATTCTCTGGATCATAGACCAACAAAGCCACTGGGGGCTTCATTTCTTTAGATTCGGCGCAGGCGATTAAATCATTGGCCTCGGGTGGCCCTTCGATTAGGACAATATCTGGTTGCAGGGTTTTTAAGGCCGATCGCAGACTTCTAGCTGAACCGGGGCCATGGTGCCGAATACCAAAAATAGTGGCTGTCATCACAACAACTCCCGACAAGCACGATAGATATCTTGCCAGCCCTCACGTCCTTTTACTACGGTTTCTAAATATTCTTTCCAAACCACCGCGTCTTGTACCGGGTCTTTGAGGACTGCGCCTTGAATACTGGCCGCGAGGTCAACCGCTTGCAGGGTGCCATCGCCAAAGTGGGCAGCTAAAGCCATGCCGCTATTTACTACCGAAATAGCTTCAGCGGTGCTCATGGTGCCGGTGGGGGACTTGAGCTTAGTTTTGCCATCACTAGTTACCCCTGCCCGCAGCTCTCTAAATATCGTCACTACGCGGCGAATTTCTTCTAAGGCCGGGACTTCGATCGGCAGCTCTAATGCCCTGCCCATGCTCTCTACTCGTTTATGGACGATCGATACTTCTTCGTCAGCGCTATCGGGCACTGGTAAGATCACGGTATTAAAACGGCGTTTCAGGGCACTCGATAATTCGTTGACTCCTTTATCTCGATTATTAGCGGTAGCAATTACGTTGAAGCCCTTTTGGGCTTGAACAGCTACTCCAATTTCTGGAATCGGCAAGGTTTTCTCCGATAACACGGTGATCAGGGTATCTTGCACATCGGCGGGAATTCGGGTGAGTTCTTCGACTCTGACGATTTTGCCATCGTTCATGCCATTCATCATCGGGCTAGGCACCACTGCGGCCATGGATGGACCAGCAGATAATAGCAGGGCATAGTTCCAACCATAGCGAATCGCTTCTTCGCTGGTGCCAGCAGTGCCTTGAATCAGCAAGGTAGAATCACCAGTGACGGCAGCAGTGAGGTGTTCGGAAACCCAAGATTTGGCGGTGCCGGGAACGCCATATAGGAGGAGTGCTCGATCGGTGGCCAGGGTGGCGATCGCGATTTCCATTAACCGCCGACTGCCAATATATTTGGGGCTGACTTCAAAGCCATTATCTAATTTTCCCCCCAACAAATATGTGGCGACAGCCCAAGGCGAAAGTTGCCAGTTTGGGGGCCTTTGGCGCTGGTCAGCTTGGGCGAGTTCGGCGAGTTCTTGGGCAAACTGTATTTCGGCGTTCTGGCGTAGGGTAGAAACTGTTTCTGCTAACTTGGCTTCGATCGGATTTTCAGCAGTGGTCTTAGCTTTGGTTTTAGGTGGCATAGTAATTGTGGGTGAAACTATTGGTCAAAAAGAAACAGATTTGATGGTCATCTTTACGTAGTATCAAATACTGCCCGCATATTGCGGCGAAACTCTAGAAAATTGATACAGCTACTGTAGTTAAATTTATCTGGAGCTAGCTCAGCATTGATTCGCTGCACCTCGGGCAAGATATTAATATCTAAATGGCTACTGATCATGCTACTCAATTCCTGCACATGGTATTGATAACTTTGTTGTTGAGCATATTGATGAAACTTCTGGAATACCAAACTGCTGAGGGCTACACTCCAATGAGGCTCACACTTGATCGCTGCTATAGTACTTGGCAATGTTTCTATAGCATTATCGACAGTTAGTAGCTGAGTGAGAAACCGTTCTTTGATGTCATGATCATCGCTAGGTAAAGAAGATAAGGGAGTTTGGGTGCCAAAATTAGTAAATATAGTGGGCGATCGAGTAATCAATACTTCAATCCAATCCATGCGCTGTTGGTAACAGGCTGCTCTAGCTAGACTACTTAAAATAATATTGCCAGTAGGAAGATTCTGAATACTAGCAACTAGTCGATCGATATCCTGTGGCCAAGCATTCAAGTCAGCGCCAATGAGCACTGGAGATAATTGATCAATGTTAACTTTGGCGGGTTGGGCACCGGTTTTGCTACTGGGTTTATTTAATATTCCTGCGGCAATCCATGCTAAAGAGTCAGCTTGAGGTAAATTAATTTTTATTTGATAGCCATCAGCATCTTTAATTACCAATAATTCAGTTGCTAACTTAGTTAATCGCTGGCGATATTGACTTGGGAGTTGATTCAGAAGATGCACAGCTTGACGACGCACTGGTTCAACTCGATCGGCCAAGGTCATCTCTAAAAACTCTTCGTCCTCTAAGCTCAAACCAATTTGTAAGATCTCTAACCAGGCGGCTCGATCGTCAGCTTTTTCTGTTTTCCAACTGGCCGCTAATGCCTCCCGAGACTCTGCCGGTTGCAGCTCTCGCCACTGAGACAAAGCTGTCGATCGCTCGCTTCTGCTCCCAGTAGCCCAAACCTCCTGAATAGTAACAAGATCTACATCGGCAGTTTTCGTGCCCAATCCATACTCCCACTGCCGATTTTGGCGTGCCAACCACTGTCCGAGGTTCCCTAGAATCGGCAAAATCAACGGTCGCAGTTTTTTATCTTTTTTGCCCACATCTAACAACAGCGGCAAAAAATCTGGTGGTACTGTTTGCTGAGCTTGGGCTAATAACTGTAATAGCTCGGGCAAAATATCCCCATAGCGATTTTCTTGCAAAATGGTGCTGAGGTGCTGAGTTGTTGCTAGTGAACAACAGTTAAGCTGCTCAGGATTAGCTGCGTCCGATAAACTTAATGTAGCTGTGACTACACTTTGACCCGCACTTTGATAAGCCGAAATCAGACCCGCTGCACCCAAGATTTGCTGAGTAGCAGATTGGTTTTGTAGTGCTGTCTGATAATCAGTCAATGCTGGAACGCTAAAATCGATCACAGGCGACTGTCGATCGGTGCCCACTAAAGCACTAGCTACCAAAGTTTCCCAAGCATTCATGACCAAACCTCCCCATAATTTGCCTGCCAAAAATTACCATCCCGCCATAGCCCCAATGGTCTAAGGACTTGACCATCCCATTCCCCCATCAGATCGATCGCTTTTCCCCCGCTCATAGCTAACAATTGCCACCCGCGCAGATCGGCTAATGCCAAAGGCAAGGAGTTACTCTGGCTATCTTGAACCGACCATTGGCCTTCGTAATAAACAGGAGTAACTTTGATCAGCAAAGGAAATCTTTCTAGCCAAGGATTTTGAATGAGGGCTTGTTGGTAGCGATCGATCGCCGCCACAATTGAGTCATCACCATTAATTGCCTGGGGCTGCTGAGTATCTTCACGGCTAGCCGCAATCGCCCGTAAGGCATAACTCCCCGGAAAAAACACTAACTCTGCTGGCACTAGTGATCCGGGCACCCAACTCACATCCAAAGGCTGATTACGCGGCGCAAAATTCAGAATTAACCCAAACTTGCCGCTGGTTTCACCCCGTAGCCAAATCCGCTGAGTTTGCAGATTGCTCACTGCCTCCTCGGTCAAACTTTTACCCATCACCAACCACTGATCTTGCTGGGTCGTCGCTGTCCCTTGATGATACAGACTCATCAGCTCGTCTTGAGAAGTCGTCCAACCGATCTGCGATCGCACCTCTGCTGCCATCCCTGGCTCTAAACTATCCAGACGTTGATAGCCCTGAATAATCAAATGAATCTTACTCAAGGCCGTTAACAACTCACTAGCCCAATCGACCTGACCGCTATTGGCAATGCCGGTTAAATCACGCACTCGCCGCGCTAGCCCTGGTGCTTGGGCATCAACTAACCGCGCCGCCATGCCATCCCAAAAACCATAGGGCTGAGACTGCGCATCGGCCAAACCTCGACTCAATAAATCTTGCAGCCACAGCTCTAAATCCGCAATTCCAGCCGATACCTTCTCCGATCGCTTTTGCTGACGCTTGGCCTGAGCCACTAAATCTACTGGAGCTTTTTGCTTTTCTTCTTTTTTCTCAGAAGCCTGTGATCTTTTGTCTAACCATTCTTGCACCCAAGGCGGCGGGGTGTTTTGAGTGAATAGTTGAACTTGGGTGGCATTGAGCAAGAACAAGCCCAAGCCGTGCTTGCAGGGAAATTTACGGCTGGGGCAGCTACAGCGAAAGGCTGGCTCAGTGAGGTCGATCTGGGCTTGGTAGGGGGTTTTGCCGCTGCCTTGGCATTCGCCCCAAAGTGCTCGATCGGTGCCCCCCAGATTTTGCCATTTGCTGGCGGTAGCCAAAGCTTTGCCGTTTTTGATCGAACCGGCATCGGGGGCTAGGGCCAGAATTTGTTCGCTGCTCCAAACTGAAGTCATAACAGATCGACTGGGTAGATCGCGTGAACTATCTTGGATACCTTAGCATCGAACAAATCCTTTTGTCCAGTCGTTCTGTGATTGTAATAAATCCACATATTTCGTCACAAATCACAGATTATGCACAGCCACTGGTTTATCTGCTAACACAATTAAACTCGCTGAAAATATTGGTATGCCGGATTTTCTACACACTTACGCAGTTCTTGAAATTTTCGTAACCGATAGGTCATGTCTTGGACTTCAGACTTGGATTCCAGTTCGTTCAATTTGCCTAACACTCGATCGCTCTCTTCAATAATCTGATCTCGTAAGAACTGCGCTAGCCCTTGTCGAATGTCTTGTTCCAAATCTACTACCGAAAGCTGTAGCTCCTCTCCATCTAATGAGATCGATCGCAGGTGGGAATGCCCTACTTTGGCAAACTCCGATCGGGCTAGCCACTCATAGAGTGATTCTGAAACCTCTACGTAAACTGGAATCTGTCCAGTCTGAGGATAGAAAATAAGGTCTAACATTATATTTCTCCTAAGTACGCTTCTGGAAATTGCTCAATCCAGGCGATATCAGCCTGATCTAATAAATCTTTGGCAGGTTTCGTAATTCCTGCTGTTGTCATTTAGATACCTCGGAATGGCAGCCAAAATAAATCTTCGATCTCAAATGCATCATAGATTAATTTTCTAATTTTACCCAAGTCACGGTCGTTCATTGTCTATCAAGGTTGCAAAAAACTCTAACTATGTGTAAAAATTATGTTTGCTAAGATCTTGCAGCTTTATCTAGAAAATTATCCATGTCATTAATATTTAATTCTAGGAATAAGTCTTGCAATTTGATTGCTCGATTGATTAATTCTATGTCTTGACTGTCTTCTACTTCAGCAAAAATTTCCTTGAATGCCATTATTGTATATTTTGAATCAAGAATCCAGGCTGAATGCGCTTCTCCTTTTAACTTTAGAGCTAATAGCTCTAATAGCTGCAATGCATCTAGTGGGTTTACTCTTGATAATTTCGATAAATATTGAGGAATGTTAAAGCTACGTAACTGACATAGATCCTGTACACACAAAATTTTCTCCAATAAATTATTCAATATTTTACAATCAATGTTGATTTCATCGCGAAAGTATTTGGATATCATTATTAAAATGCCACTAGGCAATCTATCTTTATCGACTTCTAATATTTTGAGGATTCCAGTATAACAAGTATCGGTATGCTCTGGAATATGCAAATTTGTTGTAAATACTTGAGCTACCCCTTTCCACGCGGATTCACAATCGGCGACCAATTGCAATTGCTCAAATACTAAATCTTGAGTAATATGTCCTGACAAACAGGCTAACGCCGATATTCTACCCCAAGCATCACCTGCTTCCTCCATTCCCTCCTGAAATATACGCTCTAGATATTGAGACACTAGATCGAAACGATCATGATAGTTGTGGTAAAGACAGCTTTCTACATATTTCCACAAGTTTGGTTGTGATTCTTGAAAGATGTCTGCAAGTATTTTCCAGCCCCATTCTGGTTGTTTATATATTGTAAAATCTAGCTGACGAACAATTCCAGCGCGCACGTAAAGTCTACGATCTTTTGATACATGTTGGATTAAGTAAGTTAATAGTTCGGGGATGTCTAAATTTAATTCTAGTCGGCGATTATATAATCTCATTGCAGATTCACTCACAACTCGAGAAGTAGAATTAATTGCAGTGGCAATAAGTGAATCGCTACTCGAAAAAACTTGTCTATCCTCATGCAAGTGGGTTTTATATAACCAAAAAAGCTGCAATGATAATCTATCTACATATTCACTATTATCAACTAGTATGTTGCAACAACCCGATAATGCTTCACGACTCGCATCATCACCAATTCGTTTGATCGAATGTCTTTCTATCAGTTCTAGAAGGTTTTGAGCGATACTTATGCCGTCTGGCAGAGGCTCAACTGGATTCCAGACATTTCCACTACTTAAATTCCCAAACCGAAACCGCAAATGAGATCCAATTCCTTCAACGATTGCAGAAATATATTCTGTATATAGTATTGGGTTGCTTGATCGTAAAATTTTTGATGTAAACCTGACTGGATCTAAAGAAGCTGCTTCTTTAAGTACCGATCTAACTTCGTCAATACCACCAATATGATCTTGATACCGACGTTCGTTACTGGGATTATCTATGTAGAAATTCAATAATTTAATTATAGTTCTATCAGAAAGAGACAATAATTGTTGGGCTGTGAATGGTGGAGATATAATACCTCCCGATAACTCAATTGATGGGCTAGGTTCACCATGGCCATGAAATTTCTCTTGACTATTAATAAAATGTTGTGTTTTCTCTGTTCTAAAGATAATAGGGATTCGCTTGAAAAATTTGTACTTGACGGTGTTTGTATATTTTTCTAGATCAATATCTTGATCCACTAAGTTTTCATATAGTGACACAATGATTGCTTGATGTTCGATGGCAAAAGATTCAGGTAGATTTGGGTAAGCTATTGCTATCAATTCACCCAACTCATCGCCGAGATGGCAAGATTCAAAAAGCTGTTTATCTTTTAACTGAGAAATAATGCCAGCTAAATTAGATTGAATATTAACTTTATATGCTTGAATCAGGAAGTACCTAAGACATATATCTTGAGTGCTGCGTAGTCTGGGTTCGTTGTCTTGCCACCATCGATCATTGAGCTGACAGTGTTTTTGGAATGCCTTTTCAATTCCATCTAATAAATGCGTTAGGCTATCAACCCTATGGATAACACCATTACTATGTTTTAGGCGATAGGATGATTCAGAAAGAAATATATTCCAAAATTCTCCTTCTCTTAAATATGAAGGAAAACTTTTTTCAATACATTTTTCAATCCAGCTTACTGCTAGATCTAGTAACTTATTTGATTTCAACAACCTGTTTTCTAAAAAATAAGCGTCTTCCAGTCCTGAAGAAGTGTCTTTTAACTTATCCTGAATACGTATCGAGCGTATATCATTATCAGATACAGATCCTATTATATATTGCCATAGCATATCATCTCCAGAGTTATTTGATTCTATCCACCTACTGAGAGAATTAGTAAATCCATAATTTCCTTCTTCTGGCATATGTTTCATTATTAACTTAAGTAGGTATTCTATTCTAGGGATTGACCAATTTTGCAATCCATTTAGTTGCTGATTGACAAACATCGTTAGACCCTTATAATCGAACCACTTGGAGTCAAATGAATCAATCCATAGCTCAATTATTTCCTCTGGATATCGAGCTATCCATATTTCTAACCTATTGAAAAATCGGCGCAGTAATACTTCTTTATCTTGGGATTGCTTGGCTATTTGCAACCAGTGTTGTTTGAGAAATTGTAGCCACTCATAGCTAGTTATCCTATCTATGAATGAGCCGAACAAATTGCTCTGATGATTATATAAATGTCGGATTAAGCTCCAATCGCTATCTACTGGCTCTATTTCAGCGATCGATTCACAAATTAATCGTTTAATATGATAAGCAATTTCATCTGATGATAAAGCATTTTTTACCTGGTTTCTAAATTCTGCTGGATCGTTAACTCTCAGATAAAAGAGGAAAGCCCTAACCGCAGGTCTAATAAAAGGCAACTGGACTCGATCTTTAATAAAGTCAGTGAAGCTTATTTCTTTATCTAAGTTAGATCTCACCATTAGACATTCAGCCAAAGTTTGATGAGAGAATGCTAATTTATTATTATCCTTTGTTAAAATAATTCCCAGACTGCTTAATTCTCTGAAAGTCTCATCGGAACAACTAAACTTTCTACGTGGAAGATCCCAAGTTCTCTGCTCTAATAAGTAATCTGCCATAGATTTTAGAGTTTCAATAGCTGAATTACCCATTTGTGGATTTTTGCGTATTAGCTCTTCAATAAATTCTTCATGTAATTGATAAATCGACGTGGATTCTGATACTACCCCTTTTACTGCCAACTGCCCATACATCTTGAGATTTTGTGGCAGTCTTAGTAGTTGTCGTAATTTATCGTTAACCAGATCTGGATCGATATTCCAATCTCTCAAAAAGCCTGTGACGACAGTATCAAAATCTAGCGGTTCTAAATTAACCTTGTGCTGCCACAATCTGTTTTTGAGATGAGAATCATATTCTAAGTCGAAGGTACGGCAAGAAACTATTACTGACACATTTTCTATTGCTATCAATCGATCAATTAATCTCATGAAAAACTTTAATGTTTCATGTTGACGACTAACTGATAGAACGTCTAAGGAATCAATAATCACAACCATACTTGTAATTCCAGAAAGAAATTCACATTTTTCTACTAAGTGTTCTGGCAATTGCTTTTGCTCATTTGCATCATTGAATTCATCCCCTCTGATAAATAAAACATTGTGATCACTAGATTTTTCGTAGTATTCTAGTAAGTCTAATAATAGACAAGTTTTACCGCTGCCAGGAGAATCCACTATCAAAACTGTTTTGTGACCACTATTTATAGATTCAATAACTTGAGATTTTTCTTGTCGCTCGATTGGTTTATTATCGATTGTTCTAATCCAATTCCGACCAATTGCCGATACTTGTTGGAATTTACTAAGAATATCCGCTTTACTGGGAAGATCGATTTGGATGGTTTGTTGTTGAAATGGATGTTTGTATCTAGGATCGATACTAAATAAATTGTTGTAATAACTAGAATTAAAGAATTTTTGTTCTAAATGAACGTGAGTCTCGCCAACATAAGCCGTTCCACCTTGAACTACCGTTTGCCAACCTTTGGCATTGTCAGCATTATTTTGAACCGACTTGTCGCCCATGACTTTATCGTCTACCATCTTATCTCCAGCTACATAGTCACCGCTGATGTTTTGGAAGATTTTCGGTTCGGCTGTTGATCCCTCTGTCGGTTGAAATTTGGCTAAGATTTCAAAGGCAAAAGCACTAGCATTACGCGAGGCAATTTCTTGATAACCTGCATTATCCGACTTCGTTTTCTTGTCAATTAGATCGGAAATTCCCCGAATCACCATCGCCGACACCCGTTGATTTGCCCGCGCTGCCTCAAGAAAGCCAAATCCTTCCATCTCTACAGCAACTGCATCGCCATAACTTGATCGAATGAATTTGTATACATCCGACTTGGTTGAAGCAATCACCTTCTCCCCAGCCGCGATCGGCGCAACAAATACCCGAGGGATTAGCTCCGTCACAGAAACCCGCTGGAGCCAGCCACCCTTTCTGGCTTCGGCTCTAGCTCGTTGCTCCAATCCGTAGGCACTTAAACCAATTTCTGGTCGAGGTTTGAAGATTTCTTCTGCTTTGCCCGATTCATATCCATAAACCTTTGTAGAAGCCACCACATCACCAAGGGCAACATCTTTAATGCCGCCAGCCACACCAACAAATAGAATGACGTTGGGGTTGAAATAAGCGATCGCACGTTCTGCCTCCAACGCTGCCCCTGAATTTCCCGCCCCAATCTCGACGATACCCACGTCCCAAGTCTGACCATCAGCCATAAACTTTCCCCGCTCATAAATGGTGCCCTTAGCATGAATTTCTTCTTGCAAGTCACTGAGATAAGCGCGAACAGCTAAATATTCAACAGGAAGAGCAGTTAAAATAACAGCGCAAGGCATGGGTTAGTTCTTTGAGCAATTTGGATATGTACTAGTTTAACTCAAATATACAGATATAAAATCTGAGTCAACAGTTGTCTCTTTGTCCGACTTTTGCCGGAAGCAGGGGGCGATTTGATTAGCAGATATTGTTCACCGCGCTTTTGTTAGACCCGTTATTGAGATAGTCAGTGTATTCTGCTTTTAGGTCATCATCACTAGAAGCTGCCCCCGGATGTTTGACGATGCCTCGGAGTCCAGTGAGGGTTCCGAGGGGAATTGTTTGAGGAGTGATGTGTTGTTTTTGGTGGATAAATTCGGCGAAGTTGAGGACTTCGTTGATTTGGTTGTCTGGGAGAGTTTGGATCAGTTGATAGAGTTTTTCTGCGGCTGTCATGATCTTAAGGAGTATATGGGTTTGTGTTTTTTATTATGGCTGAAGGGACTATGGCTTATGTCCAGCAATTCTGCGATTTTAATAAATCCACATATTTCGTCACACATCACAGATTAATTTGCTTAGCAAACCACATTGCCGCATTACCATTGGCTTCATCGATCGATAACGTCTGTTCAATCAGCTCGATCGGCAGCCCCGCCAACACCACTGACACCAAAACCTGCTGATAAACACCATCAATCAACCGAAAAGCCAACACCCGCTGACCTTTCACATCAATTACCCAATATTCCAGAATCCCCAACGCCAAATATAGCTGTTTTTTCTCATCCAGATCGATAGCTAACGTCGTATCAGCCACCTCCACCACCAAATCTGGCACCCGCCACCGATCCAAATTAACCCGGCGTGGTTCACCCACTTGCCATACTGGATACCCTTCACCCACATATAAAACTTCATCTGGTGCAGCTCCCTGCTGCCCAGGCTTCTCAATCACAGAGCCACCCAACAACTGAAACTTAATCCCCGGTTTCTGTGAGAACCACACAAACAATAGCATCGTCAATAACTTATTTACCTGGGAATGGTTAATACCCTCGTTACCCATATCAACCCACATCCTATTTAAATTAAAAAACACCCCTTGGGACTCCAGATCAGGATTTTCGACATAGGACAAATACTCTTCCCAAGTAGCCGAAATCCACTGCTGGGAAGTATTTAATGACAGGGGCGCAACTGTTGCAGTCATAAAAATCAGCGTAGGTGTCAGGAGATATCTTGTCATTATACGATCGGCTTGGATTACTGCCAAACTCAGGAATACACCAATTTATGGGATTCATTGATTTCTTTGGATTTGTTGATTTCGTAGATGGGCAGGTTTTTATTTTTTAATTTTGGTGGGATGTTTTATTTCGGATGAACCTGCCCCTACGAATTGATTTTTTGGTTTCATTTGGAATTATTTGGGTTTGTCTAACGATAAACCTTGCTCTAATACGGCTTTGGCTTTGGCTCTTTGGCCATATGGTGCCAATTGCTCGATCGACAGCCCGCTCAAAATTTGCATATCGGGTAAACTAATTCCTCGTAACAACATTTCTACGCACCAAGTCTGCTGGGCTTGCTCGATCGACACTTTCTGGCCATCTAACCCCAACAAGTCTATAGTTAGCTCCTGCCAAATCTCTTGGATTTCGGTGATTGTAATTGGCTCCTGACCTGTTCCTAGCAACAAAGCACCCAGATTATCTTTGCGCCCTCTTAACCATTGGGTTAAAGGGTTTTTTTGGTAAGAACCATAGCGTTTGCCCATAATCCATTGATTTACTGGCACTTGACGCACTGCGCCCTGAGTAATTTGCAAAAACTGGGCATCTCGATCGCTCAAATAATGTACTCGTTCTAAACCGGCAATCTCTGCTGGACTCACTCCCGCCCCGAATAATAGATATACCAAAGCCAATTCTCGTGCTCCTTTTTTCTGAGCGCGTTGCAAAATACTATGTACCAAAGGCGCGGGTAAATCTACAATCTGCATCAAAATCTTTGGGCTGCTGGCCAAAGGTTGACTTAAAACCAACTGTACCAAGCTATCAATAAAACTCTCTCGACTCGGCCACAGACCATGAAACTCCGTAGCAGATTCTAATACCGCATAGCCCAACAGAGCGCTGTTAATCATACTAACTAAGCGATCGTTGTTTAATGGTGCACCAATCGCCCCCAAGTAGTCCGCTGCCGATCGATGGGCACGATTAATCCCCCGGCCTAAAGCTTCGCGGTTTTCGATCGGGTACTTGCCCCCTTCGCCAATAATCGATCGCAGCATTTCTGGGACGGCATCTAACAGACTCAAATAAGACTGGGCATATTTAGTGATGGTTTGGTCTGGGGGGCGGGTTCGATCGACCTGTTCGCCTAAAGAAGCCGCTAGCTGATCAAAAATCTCGGCTTCTTCCATGACTGCCAAGATTAAGCCTTGCTTGTTGCCAAACTGCCGAAACAGGGTAACTTCGTTAACTTCGGCCTGTTCAGCAATTTGCTTGGTGGTGGTTTCGGTGATGCCCTGTTGGGCAAAAAGCTCCAAAGCCGCATTGACTAAGCGTTGACGAGTAGGGTTTCGGGGGGTTGCCATAAAAATTTCGGGGAAATGCCGGAAAAATGCAAGTGGTACTTGCACATTTGGAAAAGTCTTGTTAGACTGATGATGTAAGTGACACTTGCATCTGCTGCTAATCATAGAACGTTTTGAGCAGAGCTGTCTTCGGTTGCTTCAAAATAACCAGTTCATAGCTAATTTTTATGACCTCTAAATCAATCCACAAGGCTTCCCATTGGAGCCTCGGTTTGTCCTGGACAAACGTTTTCTTTTTTGGCTCTATTCATGCTGCTGCTCTGTTAGCACCATGGTTTTTTTCTTGGTCGGCTGTGGGTGCAATGGTGTTGCTGCATTGGTTGTTTGGCGGCATCGGCATCTGTTTGGGATATCATCGATTGCTGACTCACCGCAGTTTTCAGGTGCCTAAGTGGTTGGAGTATTCGATCGCTGTGTTGGGGGCTTTAGCCATGCAAGGTGGTCCAGTATTTTGGGTGGGTGGCCATCGTCAGCACCATTTACATACAGAAGATTGGGATAAAGACCCCTACTCGGCCAAGCGTGGTTTTTGGTGGAGTCACATGCTCTGGATTTTTTACCCTGCTGCCGAATCGTTTGACCCTAAGTTATATCGTCGTTGGGCACCAGATTTAGCAAAAGATGCTTTTTATTGCTGGTTAGACAAATACTTTTTGCTGTTGCAGTTGCCGGTGGCATTGGGTTTGTATGCTGTGGGTGGCTGGTCTTTGGTGATTTATGGTGTATTTTTGAGGGCGGTAATTTTGTGGCACACTACTTGGTTAATTAATTCGGCTTCTCATATTACTGGTTATCGTTCTTTTGATGAAACTGAAGATAATTCTCGGAATCTTTGGTGGACGGCGCTGTTGACCTATGGCGAAGGCTGGCACAATAATCATCATGCTTATCCTAATGTGGCTCCGGCTGGTCGCACTTGGTGGGAGATTGATCCAACTTGGTGGGTGATTCAGGGTCTACAAAAATTGGGCTTGGCGAAGAAAGTAGTGATGCCACCAAAGGGCTAAAAAATCTAGAAAATTTCTGAGGTCTAACCCTCAGAAATTTTCTTGCGGCTTGTTTGGTTAATATAGCAATCACTATGTTAGTATTGAATTCAAAAATTCAATACCACTGAAACATATGGAACCTGTCACTGTTGTACTGGGATTGGCGGCGATAATTGGCACTGGGGCTTTGACGAAAATTGGTGAAAACATCACTGATAAGCTGACTCAGCATGTTAAAAATTACCGAGAATTCCTTAAGAAGAAAGCTCCTAACAGCAACACTGTCAGAGCTTTGGAAGCTGGTAATTCGATCGATTACGGCCAAGCGCACCAAGAATTGGAATCCGTGGCGAAAGATGCAGAGGCGATCGAGCTAGTCACGGCGATTCAAGCTGAGCTGGCGGCTAATCCAAAGCTGGTGGAATGGATTGAGCAAGAACTCAATCAAAAACAGAGTCAGTTGGCAACTATTGAGAACTGGAAGGGCATCAATATCAAGGGTGGTATTAATACCATTACTGGCAACACTCTAAATTTTTGACTGAAGTCGCCGGAACGGGAGCCGCCCAAGACTAATACCCCACATAATTTGCCCTACAGTGGCTCGATCGATTTTGTTGGTCGAGAAGCTGATTTGCTGGAGTTACATCAAAGGTTGCAGAGCGATCGACCACTGGTGATTTCGGCGATCGCCGGGATGGGTGGTATCGGGAAAACGGAGTTGGCGTTGCATTATGCCTATGAGCAGTTGCCGCTGTACCCTGGGGGCATTTGCTGGCTGCGATCGACCGAGATGATGGCGATTGATATTGTGCTGTTTGCTGAGAAGTTTCATCGGGTTTTGCCAAATCAAGATTCGGAGGGGGTGCAGCGGGTGCATGACTGTTGGCAAAAGTGGCCAGATTTAGCAACTTTGGTGGTGATTGATAATGCGCCCAGCTATGCAGAAATTGCGTCGATTTTGCCGCCGGTTCGCTCTCAGTTTAAGGTGCTGTTGACTAGCCGATCGAGGTTTGAGCCGCCGGTTGATAACTACGAAATTAAGGTGCTGAGTTTGGAGGCTGCCCTGAAGCTGTTGCGTGGGCTATTGCAAGATCAGCGAATCGATCGAGAGCTACCGCAGGCGGAAAAAATCTGTGATTATTTGGGGTATTTGCCGTTGGCTTTGGAGTTGGTGGGGCGCTATTTGCAGAAAAGACCAGATTTATCTTTGGGGAGTTTTTGGGAGCTGTTGCAAGAGCAGGGTATTCAGGCGGCGGCGTTGCAGAAGCAGCAGCAGATGAATGGGGTGATGACAGCAAAGTTGGGGGTGATTGCGGCTTTTGAGTTGAGTTGGCAGGGGTTGAGCGCTGAGGCGCGGCTGTTGGCGGCCTTTTTGAGTATTTTTGCTTTGGCAGAGATTCCGTGGGTGTTGGTGGAGCGGTGTTTGGCGGAGTTGCCGTTGGCTGGTTTGGCGGCTGGAGATGTTGAGGGGTTGGCGGAGCTGCGCGATTTGGAGTTGTGGGCTGGTAATTTGCTCGATCGCCAGCGGCAGGGGGTGTATGAGCTGCATCAGTTATTGCGAGAATTTTTTGCGTTGAAGTTGGCGGAGTTGCCAGCACGAGAGGAATTTATTAGTAGCTTTGCGCAGGGGTTAACTAATCAGGCTAAAACAGTTGAACAGATTGTGGTGGTTGCAGAACAGCCGCTGCTGTTACAAGTATCGCCCCATTGGGCAATAGCGACAAATTTTCCTGAGTATTTGCCAGATGATGATAAAGCTTGGTGTTGTACTGCTTTGGCTCGACTGCATGAAAATCTTAGCCAATTTAGTGATGCTGAATTGTGGTATCGGCGATCACTGGCAATATCTGAAGAACAACTAGGTGCAAACCATCCAGATACCTCCACCAGCCTGAATAATCTCGCTGAATTGTATCGAGGTACAGGTCGTTATGTGGAAGCTGAGTCTTTATATGTTCGATCGTTGGCAATAAAAGAAGAACAACTAGGTGCGAACCATCCATCTACCGCCACCAGCCTGAATAATCTCGCTGCTTTATATGAATCTACAGGTCGTTATGTGGAAGCTGAGCCTTTACATGTTCGATCGCTGGCAATCAGAGAAGAACAATTAGGTGCGAACCATCCAGATACCGCCACCAGTCTTAATAATCTCGCTGCTTTGTATGAATCTACAGGTCGTTATGTGGAAGCTGAGCCTTTATATGTTCGATCGCTGGCAATAGCTGAAGAGCAACTAGGTGGGAACCATCCATCTATCGCCACCAGCCTGAATAATCTCGCTGGTTTATATAAATCTACAGGTCGTTATGTGGAAGCTGAGCCTTTATATGTTCGATCGCTGGCAATAGCTGAAGAGCAACTAGGTGGGAACC
>JAAFHZ010000074.1 GCA_013297675.1 Synechococcales cyanobacterium bin59.metabat.ball.084
CTCAACAACGCAGCAACCTAACCGCTGGCGCAGCCATCTTCGCTGGGATAACATTAGACCAGCAACTAATCAACCAAATATTCAGGAGAGATTTTATGCAAGGCTCAGTGATATATGACCAAATTTTTCAAGAAGGCGAAGCTCGTGGCGAAATTCGGTGGAAGAGAGATCTGCTAATTAAGCAGTTGACGCGACGAGTAGGAGTGTTGTCTGCGGAAATAGTTGGACGAGTTGAAGGCTTGTCTTTAGAGCGGGTTGAGGACTTAGGCGTAGCGCTTTTGGATTTTGCTTCTTTAGATGATTTACTTGCTTGGTTGGGTTAGGCTTTTAGCTTGCCTCTGGCTGTCTCCCTAGAAACTGCCCCGACATTGATCTCATGGCCGCAGCCAAAATCATCTAATCGCTTCTTCTTTCACCAAGATACATCGCCTTTATAATGGAGCAAGCTAAGATTCAGAGAGCGTGAGGTATAAAACTATGTATCAAAACAATCCGATTGTACCTGCAAACACTTTACCGACTATGTACGACCTACCCAGCGAAGACCCGGAGGAAATGGGCTTGCCAGATGAATTTCATGACTTTCAACCTGATTTATTAAGAGAAACTTGTCAGCCCAACACCGATGAATTTTTTATCGGGGCAGACCTAAATCTTTACTATGATGCCAAGCACACCAACTGGTATAAACGCCCCGATTGGTTTCTAGTAGTAGGCTCACCAGCCAGCTCATCCATCGCCAACTCCCGACTCAGTTACGTAATGTGGCAAGAACACATCGCACCGTTTTTAATGGTCGAACTATTATCACCTGGCACAGAAGCCGAAGACCTCGGCCAAACCCTCCGAGTAGTCGGTAAACCACCAACCAAATGGCAAGTCTACGAGCAAATATTGCGCGTTCCTTACTACGCCATATTTGACAGATACTCCAACCAATTTCGGATGTTTTCTCTCCAAGCCACCCAGTATGTAGAACAAACTATTAGCGATCAAGGATTTTGGTTCCAAGAAATAGAATTAGGTCTAGGAATTTGGAGCGGATCTTACCAGGGCATGGAGGGTCAATGGCTACGCTGGTACAACCAATCAGGAAACTGGATATTAACTGATCGAGAAGACAAACTACAGGCTAATCAAAGAGCCGATCAGCAGCAGCAACGAGCAGATTTACTAGCTGCTAAACTTCGATCGATGGGTATCAATCTTGATGAGCTTTAGATTAGACTTTCTGACTGTAAATCGAGAATTTTATGGAAAAAGCCAAAGTATTTTCATTAGGCTTTTGTTTCGTCGCTACCCCACTGCCCACATTCAAAACCACCGAACCACGCTCAATTTTAGCCGCCCGCAGACAAGCATCTACCACATCTCCCACATACACAAAATCTCTGGTTTCTTCACCATCCTCATAAATATTTACCGGTAAATTCTGGCGCATCTGATTACTAAAAATTGAAATAATACCGGTATAAGGATTACTCAAAGACTGTCCTGGCCCAAACACATTCTGAAACCGCAGCGCGATCGTACTAATACCCAAAGCCTTGCCCATGGTAATCGACATCTGCTCCTGCGCCAATGTACTAAGTTTTAGAACACCGCCTCTATTGAACTGTTGCAGATCCAAAAAACCACATAAATGATAGTCTAAGAATGTTTTAAACCGACCCAAGCTTTCCATGCAAAACATCCTCGTCACTGGCGGTGCAGGCTTCATTGGTGGCAACTATGTCCACCTACAACGCCCCAACACTAACCGCACCGTAATTAACCTTGACAAACTTACCTATGCGGGCAATCTTGCCACCTTAGAACAGTGCATGGGAGAGCCGCGACATATTTTTGTTGAGGGCGATATTGGCGACAGCAAATTAGTCAGCGAACTGCTGCAAAAGTACCAGCCTCAAGCCATTCTGAACTTCGCTGCCGAAACCCACGTAGATCGATCGATCGACAGCCCAGCCAGCTTTATAGAAACCAACATTCAAGGCACCTTTAACTTATTGGAAGCCACCCGCAGCTACTGGAAAGAACTAGACGTTCCAGCCAAAGCCGCCTTCCGCTTCCTGCATGTCTCTACCGACGAAGTATTTGGCTCCCTCAGCGCCACCGACCCAGCCTTCACCGAAACTACTCCATATTCTCCCAACAGCCCCTACTCCGCATCCAAAGCAGCGTCTGACCACTTGGTGCGCGCCTATTTTCACACCTATGGCTTACCAACTCTAATTACCAACTGCTCTAACAATTACGGCCCTTTCCAGTTCCCCGAAAAACTGATTCCCCTGACCATTTTGAATGCCCTGAATGGCAAACCCTTACCGATTTACGGTGACGGCCAAAATGTGCGGGACTGGTTATTTGTGGCCGACCACTGTCGGGCGATCGACTGTGTACTAGAGCGGGGCAGACCCGGTGAAACCTATAACGTGGGTGGCAACGCCGAACGCAACAACCTGTGGTTAGTTAAACAGCTTTGCAGTATTTTAGATGAACTATTGCCCACTTCCCCTAACTGCCCCCACGAGAAATTAATTACTTTTGTCCAAGACCGCCCCGGGCACGATCGCCGATACGCGATCGACTTCACTAAACTGAGTACAGAACTAGGTTGGCAACCGCAAGAAGATATCACCTCTGGCTTGCGCCAAACTGTCCAATGGTATTTAGACAACAGCAAATGGTGTGATACCGTCACCGCTGACAAATACCAACAGCAGCGCCTAGGAGTAGCAATATGAAAGGGATTATCCTTGCAGGCGGCTCAGGTACTAGGTTGTACCCAGTCACCAAAGCCATTTCTAAGCAGCTCATGCCGGTCTATGACAAGCCGATGATTTACTATCCGCTTTCGACTTTGATGTTGGCAGGGATTCGGGAAGTATTAATCATCACCACTCCCCATGATCGACCATTGTTTGAACAGCTCTTAGGCGATGGCAACCAAATTGGCATCGACATCAAATACGCCGAACAGCCCAGCCCCGATGGACTCGCCCAAGCTTTTATTATTGGTAAAGACTTTATTGGCTCGGACGCAGTGGCACTGATTTTGGGCGACAACATTTTTTACGGCGACTACCTCAGCACCAGAGTACAACGCGCCGCCGTTAGTCAACGGGGAGCCACGGTATTTGGCTACTATGTGAGTGATCCCGAACGCTATGGCGTGGTGGAATTCGACAAGGCTGGTAATGCGATATCGATCGAAGAAAAGCCCACTAAACCCAAATCTAACTATGCAGTCACCGGGCTTTATTTCTACGACAACCAAGTGGTAGATATTGCCCACAATATTAAGCCATCAGCTCGCGGTGAACTAGAAATCACCACCGTCAACCAGATCTACCTAGAACGCGGCCAGCTTCAAGTAGAACGCCTCAGTCGCGGTGTAGCTTGGCTAGATACCGGCACCCACCAAAGCCTGCTCCAAGCGGCAACCTTCGTAGAAACCATCGAACAGCGCCAAGGCTTAAAAGTTGCCTGTATCGAAGAAGTAGCCTACCGCATGGGCTACATCAGCAGCGCTGAAACCATCGCGATCGGCAAAACTATGGCCAAGAATTCCTACGGCCAATATTTAATTCAGATCGCCAACGAACCCTTTTCAAACTAAGTCAATTCTTTTAGTTGATAAATCTCAACTGCCAAAATGAAAATTATCACCACCTCTATTCCAGAAGTCATTGTCTTTGAACCACCGGTCTTTGCTGACGATCGAGGACATTTTCAGCAAACCTATCAAGAAAAACAATACCGAGAAGCTGGAGTACCCAAGTCTTTCGTCCAGGATAACCAATCTTACTCGATCGCCAAAGTCCTACGCGGCCTACATTTCCAACTAGCTCATCCTCAAGGCAAACTAGTGCGCGTCACCAAGGGCGAAGTTTTTGATGTGGCTGTAGACCTGCGCAAAAACTCTCCCACCTTTGGCCAGTGGCACGGCGAGATTTTATCTGCCGAAAACCGCCGCCAAATGTATGTCCCCGAAAACTTCGCTCATGGCTTCTGTGTATTAGGTGACTGTGCAGAGTTTTTGTACAAATGCACCGATTTCTATCATCCCGGCGACGAAGTAGGCTTAATTTGGAATGATGCTGAAGTGGGAGTTAAATGGCCAATTAATGATCCATTACTCTCTGCTAAAGACCAAAAACTCCCCACTCTTGCCCAAGTAATGGACGTATTGCCAAATTATTAAAATCTATGCTCCAACTACTTACTCCCGTCCTCAGCTTGGTACTTAGCATCCTGGCTGTTTGGTTCATAAAAAAACGCTTCAGCAGCCAGCTCCTAGATATCCCCAACGATCGATCATCCCATACTCAACCCACCCCCCGAGGCGGTGGACTAGGGTTCATTATTGCCTTTGCTCTCCTTACTCCCTTTGTTTTACCTGTATCTGCCTTACTCCCCTTGTATCTTACTCTCACTCCCCTCGTGGTTGTCGGACTGATTGATGATAAGCAGGGTGTAACCTCCCAGGTGCGCTACTTAGTACAGTTTTTGACCGCCAGTATTGCAATCTGGTTTCTGGGAGCTTTTGCCCAGCCTTGGCTCACCAGCCTTGGCCTAGCGGGTCAAGTTATCGCGGTTATTCTTACTCTTGTCGCTTTTACCGCGATCATCAACTTCTATAACTTCATGGACGGATTAGATGGTTTAGTCGCAGGATGTAGCTTCGTCCAGATTTCTTTTTTAGCCATATATCTTAATCAGCCACACCTCTGGATTCTTTCTACGGCCATTTTGGGGTTTTTATACTGGAATTGGTCACCAGCCAAAATTTTTATGGGCGATTGTGGCAGCACTTTCTTGGGAGCAATTATTGCCTTTAATTTAATTGCAGTCAAAGATCCAGTCATAGCCTGGTCTGCTTTGGCTATTATTCTGCCATTAGTTACAGATGCAATCTACACCCTTGCTCGGCGCTTACTCAAAAAAGAAAATATTTTCCAAGCCCACCGCAGTCACTTGTACCAGCGGCTGCAACAAACTGGCATTGGTCATTCTACGGTAGCCAGCTTATATATTGCGGTCAATCTATCGATCGGCCTCTTGATTTACAACGCCCATTATCTGGGAGCGATTGCTAGCATCATTCTTACTATTAGCCTGATCGGCATTGGCGAACTTTATTTACAGAAGAAAACACAGCCGATCGCTCAAACCAAATAAGCAATTGAGTCCAAAAGTGATGCTAGATTCAATCTACAAAAAGACAATTGCTGGACTTAATAGTAAACAAACACTTACTAAAATTTTAGCCCAGCTATCTTTTCGGATAATTAAAAAAATCTCTAGCGCCTATGATCCCTTAATTAATTACCCAATTAAAGGCCATCAGATTAAGCTACCACTTTCTCATGCTCTACCATTAGTCCTACAATATTATCCAGACTATGCCAACAATTTGGCTAGATTAGCTAATTGCGTTTACGCCAAATATCCAGATTTAAAAATCATTGATATTGGCGCTAACATTGGCGACTCAGTTTTTATTATTAGAAACAAAGTATCTTGCCCAATTCTTTGTATTGAAGGAGATCCGATATTCTTTAAAATCTTACAGACCAACACTGCTACATGCGAAAACGTAGTAATTACGCAAGCTTTTATTGGTGAAGAAGATATTCATACCAACAAAGAATTAGTAATTGTCTCCGGCACGGCACATTTTACAGATTCTAACAACACCAATACAGAATTTAGGAAACTTTCTAGTATTCTAACTGAGAACCCCCAATTTGCTCTGGCTAAGCTATTAAAAATTGACACTGATGGATTCGATCTGGCAATTATCCGAGGATCAGCAGATTTTATCCAAATAGCCAAGCCGATTTTGTTTTTCGAGTATGATCCTTTTTTCTTAAAGAATCAGCAAGAAGATGGAGTTTCGATATTTCCTTTCTTACAAAATTTGGGCTATCACAGCATTGTTATCTATGATAACTTTGGACGATATTTGATATCTTTACCCCTCACCGAAACCAAACAGATTGCTGACATGCACGGATACTTACTCAACCGCATGGGCGATTATTATTATGATATTTGTGCTGTACAAGCCGCAGATTTAAAAATTATTCAGCAGCTTAGAGAAATTGAATTATCATTGACGAAAACCAATTTAGGGCAGCACAGCAGCCAATAAAGTGTTAATATATTCGTTCTTTCTTTATCAACATCACTAAGATCAAGAGTCGGTGTCTCGATCGGCCAAATTATCATGACCTCTTCAGCTCTGCAATATCTGCCTACTCGCGGCGGCGCACCTAACCAAGAAATCTTGCCGCTCACCGCCCATGTTAATGATCAAGACGGCCTAGAAATTGGCGGCTGCTCGATCGATGGCCTGGTGCAGAAACACGGCTCGCCCCTGTACATTGTGGATGAGCTAACTCTGCGCACGGCAGCTCAACAGTATAAACAGGCTTGGCAAAAATATTATCCCGGCGAGTCTTTGGTGATTTACGCCTCCAAAGCTTGGAACTGTCTGGCGATTTGCCACATTGTCACCAGCGAAGGCTTAGGCATTGATGTGGTTTCTGGGGGGGAGTTGCTCACCGCGCTGCAAGCTGGAGCCAAACCCGAGCAAGTTTATTTCCATGGCAATAACAAGGCAGTTAGTGAGTTACAGCTAGCGATCGACAAGGGCTGCAATATCGTCGTTGATAACTGGTGGGAAATCGAAACCCTAGGTACTTTGGCAGCTACAGCAGATCAGCCCGTCTCGATTATGCTGCGCCTCACCCCAGGAATTGAGTGCCACACTCACGAATATATTCGCACTGGCCACTTAGATAGCAAATTTGGCTTTGACCCCACCCGCCTGGACGAGCTGTTTACTTATTTGAGCAAGCAAACTCAACTGCGCTGCATCGGACTCCATGCCCACATTGGTTCCCAAATTTTTGAGCAGCAGCCCCACCAAGATTTAGCAGGAGTAATGGTGGGCTGGTTTACCAAGGCTCACACCTATGGATTGCCCGTCAGAGAAATTAATGTCGGCGGCGGGTTAGGTGTGAAGTACACCGAAAATGATGATCCTCAAAGCATTGATACTTGGGTGCAAGGAGTCGCCACTGCTTTGGTAGCGGCTTGTAAGGAGGCTAACTTAACTCCGCCTAAAGTTATTTCCGAGCCAGGTCGATCGCTGGTAGCCAACTCTTGTGTTACGGCCTATACGATCGGCAGCAACAAAGAAGTCCCGGGCATCCGCAAGTATCTTGCCGTAGATGGCGGCATGTCTGATAATCCGCGCCCCATTACTTACCAATCGGTCTATCGCTGCTTAGCGGCCAATCAGATGTCTGCTCCTTGCACCGAAACCGTCACGGTCGCAGGTAAACACTGTGAATCGGGGGATGTGTTGATCCACAATGCCTCCTTGCCATCCACCCAGCCCGGAGATATCTTGGTAGTCCCGGTAACTGGAGCCTACAATTACAGTATGGCCTCCAATTACAACCGCATTCCTCGGCCTGCCGCAGTCTTGGTCAAAGATGGCAACAGTGATGTGATTATCGATCGAGAGACTTACGCAGACTTAGTAAGGCATGATCAACTACCTGCACGACTAAAATAGATGTATGACTGGGATTTATGACAGAGAAAAAAACAGAGAAAAAAACAGAGAAAAAGACCGGAATTAAAATTCTGGCCGATAATCGTCAGGCGAGGTTTCAATATGAATTCTTGGAAGTCTTCGAGGCTGGCCTAGTTTTGACCGGCACCGAAGTCAAATCAATTCGCGCAGGTAAAATTAATTTGCGCGATAGCTACGGTCTGATCCGCAACGGTGAAGCTTGGCTACTCAATGCCCATGTTTCGGCTCATGCTACCACCAGCACTTTCTTTAATCACGAACCTACCCGCACCCGTAAATTACTGATGCACAAAAAAGAAATCCGGGAGTTGATCGGCAGCGTCGATCGGCAGGGTTTAACCTTGGTGCCAGTCAAAATGTATCTCAAAGAAGGCCGGGTGAAAATTTCGATCGCCCTCGCAAGGGGTAAGAAACTTCATGATAAGCGGGATGATTTGCGGAAGAAAGATGACCAGAGAGATATGGCTAGAGCCATGAAACAGCATATCTAGATTTTCCTCACTATCGTCATACCATCCCCGATCGGCAGGATCACCAATTCCACCCGCTGGTCTTGGTGAATTTTAGTATTTAAATCTCGCAAAATGCTAGTGCGCTTATCGGTGACATCAGGGTCTGCTACTCGCCCGTACCACAGCACATTGTCAATCAAAATTACGCCGCCCGATCGCACCAAATCTAGGCACAGCTCGTAATACTCTGGGTAATTGGCCTTATCGGCATCAATAAAAGCCAAATCAAACTTCCCACCAGATCCTAGCGCCAACAAACCCTGCAAAGTATCTAGTGCTGGAGCAATCCGCAGATCTATTTTGTGGGCAACCCCAGCTTGCTGCCAATATTTTTGTGCTATGGCAGTCGCTGCTGCGCTCACATCACAGGCCACCATCCGCCCCTCAGCAGGCAGAGCCAGCGCCATTACTAATGAACTGTAACCAGTGAATACTCCTACTTCCAAAATATATTTAGCTGCAACTAATTTCACCAGCATTGCCATGAATTGTCCTTGTTCTGGACAAATTTGCATATGGCCTTGAGGATACTTGGCATTGTGCGATCGCAGTTGTTGCAAAACCTCTGGCTCTCTGACTCCTACCGATCGTAAGTAGTCAGATAATCGATCGTCGAGTCCAATAGTTTGGTTACTCATTGTTTGTCAAAAGACCTAAAATATTATAGCTAAGGCATTACAAATACTTAATATTATGTGTTACCATTTCCCACAATTAAGCATCCTTACAATCTTAAGGTAAATTCAGGGGCATCTACCGATGATTTTGCCGGTCGTTAATCAGTAACAGACTGGACAAAATCAATAGCCCACCTACGAATTATCTTATGCCCAATAACTTAATACCTGCCGGTACAGCTCCTAATTATGGCTCAGGGTGGTCTTTTAGCATCACTAACAACGAACTTAACCAGCTTTTACAGAACCCAGCCAAACTACTGGTTATCGATTATTCTCACGATGGCTCAGAAGCCAGACGCTATCAACCTGCTGAGCTTGATGCTCTACATAGTAACGGTCAACAGGCACTTTCCTACTTGAGCATTGGTGAATCGTCAAACTGGCGCTACTATTTTCAAAAGGCTTGGAATACCAATCCTCCGGGCTGGCAAGGCAAAGAAAATCCCGAATGGCCAGGTAGCTCAAAAGTCAAATATTGGGACGCAGATTGGCAGAGAATTACTCTGGAATATTTAGATAAAATTATTGATAGCGGCTTTGATGGCGTTTATTTAGACATTGTGGATGCCTTCGATTACTGGAGTAACCCTAACAACGGCGAGGGATTAGTGCTCGATCGAGCAGATGCCGCCACCAGAATGATTGACTGGGTAGAAAAAATTGTTGAACATGCCCGAGTGGATAAAGGCAAGCCTAATTTTCATGTTGTTCCTCAAAATGCGGAGGCGCTGCTGCCCTACGACACCACAGGCAAATTTTTAAAAGAGATCAGTGGCGTAGGGGTAGAAAGTCTTTATTACAATGGCGTTAAAGCCCAAGATCCGGGCAGTATTGCCGAGCGCACAACTAATCTCAACAAAGTGGTAGCAGCGGGCAAACCAGTATTAGTAATCGACTACATCAATGATGGCTCGGGCTACCAAGGTGCTAACAAAGCACGGATTGATAGTTTCTGGCAGCGGGCAAGCTTAGCGGGCTATACTCCCCAAGTAAATCCGCTCGATCGCACTACTCTAACTCTAGACCCTTTAAATAATCAGCTTTTACTCGCTCAAAAAGCCCAGCAATCGGCAGCAGCTCCCGCAACTATCCAAGCAGCAACACCAGTAACTTCGCCCCAAGATGCTACCGATGGCAATGACTTATTAGTAGGCAGTCAGTTGATCGATCGACTGTTTGGCAAAGATGGTGATGACACCATTCAGGGTCTAGCAGGTGATGATTATTTGGTGGGTGGTCAAGGTGCCGATCGCCTTGAAGCTGGTGATGATTGGGATATGGTCTACGGTGAGTGGGGCAATGACTCCATTAATGGTGGCAACGGTAACGATCTGCTGTGGGGCAACGATGCCAATGACACCTTATCTGGAGATGCAGAAGACGATCGACTTTGTGGCGATCGGGGTGATGATGTTTTGACTGGCGGCGCTGGTAAAGATATTTTTGTCTACGAAAACTTTGAACCTCGCACCCTAGGCCGCGATACGATCACCGATTTTGAGGCGGGCGTTGATAAAATTGAGCTGCGCACCAATGTTTTTTCAAAGCTAGCCAGCAGCAATTGGAGTTTTGCAGTAGTAGAAAGCAATCAAGCCGCCCGCAGTAGCAATGCCCAGGTTATTTATAACAAAACCAATGGCAACTTGTTTTATAACGATGCTGGTGATGCACCAGCAGTGAACTTTGCCAACCTTTCGAGCAAGCCAGTCTTGGCTGCTACTGATTTCCAGGTGTTTTAACCTGGCGAATAGCAGGGTGAGCCATCTGGTCACAGCATACTTCACAAAAATTAATGATCATTATCCTGAATTTCCAAAATCCCCAGCACAATATTGAATTTCAGTGCTGGGGATTTTGTTATTGGATTTTGCTGTAAATAAATGCTAAGTTTGATGAATATGAAAAGATTATGAGAAGCTTTCATGTCCGTTAGCCCCCACCTCCCTAGCCTGCCCGAAGTCCATCGCAGCGTGCCGATCCCCGCTGGTAAATGGTGGCGCAAATTTTTAGCCTACGCTGGCCCGGGCTACCTGGTATCAGTCGGCTACATGGATCCGGGTAACTGGGCAACCGATATTGCCGGTGGTTCCCAATTCGGCTATCGGCTGCTATCGGTGATCTTTTTATCTAACCTGATGGCGATCGTTCTGCAAAGTCTCTGTGTGCGGTTAGGCGTAGCCACTGGTCTAGATTTAGCCCAAATGTGTCGAGAGCGCTTTGGTAAAAAAGTTAACTTCGCCCTCTGGGCAATCTGCGAAATAGCAATTGTTGCCTGCGACTTAGCCGAGCTACTGGGCAGCGCGATCGCCCTTCAATTACTTTTTCATATTCCCCTCATGTGGGGCATCTGCCTAACAGCCTTAGATGTATTGCTGTTGATGTCTCTCATGAACAAAGGCTTTCGCAAAATGGAAGCCCTGATGATTACCTTAATTAGCACGATCGGCATTTGTTTTATTGCCCAACTCTGCTTCGCTCGTCCTAGCCTAACAGCAGTAATACAGGGCTATGTACCTTCATTAGAAATCCTGGCTAAACCAGAGATGCTGTACGTAGCCGTAGGCATCTTGGGCGCAACCGTGATGCCCCATAATTTATATTTGCATTCTTCGATCGTTCAGACTCGCTCTTGGGCAAAAGATCCTGCTCAGCGGTCAGAAGCAATTAAGTACGGGGTGATCGATACCGTGATTGCCCTGTTTTTCGCTTTGGGCATCAACTCTGCGATTTTAATTGTGGCGGCGGCGGCCTTTCATGCCAACGGACATCAGCAGGTGGGTTCGATCGAAACCGCCTATCAACTGCTCTCCCCAGTCTTGGGCGTGAGCATGGCCAGTACCCTGTTTGCTTTGGCGCTATTGGCGGCTGGTCAAAGCTCCACTTTGACGGCTACTTTGGCTGGCCAAATTGTGATGGAAGGATTTTTACAAATTAAACTCAAGCCTTGGTTACGGAGACTGATGACCAGAATGCTGGCGGTGATTCCAGCTTTGCTAGTTATTGGCTACTGCGGCGAACAACAGGTTACTAGTCTGATTATTTTCAGTCAGGTAGTCTTGAGTCTGCAACTGCCTTTTGCGGTGATTCCTTTGGTAATGTTTACCAGCGATCCCAAAATTATGGGTGAGTTTGTTAGCCCCCGCTGGTTAAAAACTGCCGCTTGGTCGATCGCTGCCGTCATCGTCAGTGTAAATGGCTGGCTATTGTGGCGCACCATCACCTAAGTAGTCCGATAAATCATAGAGCTACTACAGTGCTAAGATAGGCTGCTAGTATCTTGATCAAACCCCTATGAGATGGCTGCGCCGACTGTTTGCCGCGATTTTACTCGGTGGTCAAGTTTTAATTCACATCTTAAAGTTCCGATTCCATTACAACAACACCTTGGAACAGATGCGAATGGTTGGCCCCGGATCAATTTTGATTACCCAACTGATTTCGGCAACTGTGGGCATGGTATTTACCATTCAAGTAGCCAGAGAATTTATTAGCATCGGAGCCGGATCGGCGGTAGGCTCGGTGCTGTTATTAGCTTTGTCGCGAGAGTTTGCGCCAGTGCTGACAGCGGTAGTGGTAGCGGGGCGAGTGGGGGCGGCCTTTACCGCTGAAATTGGCACCATGAAAGTAAGTGAACAAATCGATGCTCTGTATGTACTGCGCACTGACCCAGTAGATTATTTGGTGATTCCCCGCACGATCGCCTGCTGTACCATGGTGCCGATTTTGACTCTGATGGCGATCGTCACGGGCATGACGGGTGGTTGGTTAGTGGCCACGGCCATTTATGGCCTATCTAGCAAAGAGTTTATTGAGTCTGTGCAAAAAGCCTTGAGTGATTGGGATTTGACCTGCGCCACGATTAAAGGCGTGGTTTTTGGTGCCTTGATTGCTATTATTGGCTGTAATTGGGGTCTGACCACCAAAGGCGGAGCGAAGGGAGTTGGTGAATCCACCACCGCAGCCGTAGTTACTTCACTGTTAGCAATTTTTGTCTCGAACTTTTTTCTCTCTTGGTTTTTGTTTCAGGGCACTGGCAACTTACGCCTGTAAAGTGCAAAGTTTCACTCAAAGTTTCATTACAAATTTAGCTGGCTCCCAACGACCAGATCGCTGAACTGGCGCAAGGTGTTAGAATGATGGCGCAGTGAACTGAGCAACGAACTACCTATGCGGATCCTAGCGTTTGTCCCCGGCGGCATCGGCGACCAGATCTTGTTCTTCCCTACGATCGAAGACTTGAAATCCACCTATCCCAACGCGCAGATTGATGTGGTAGTAGAGCCGCGATCGACGGCAGCTTACCAGGTCTGTAAAAGCTTTCCCCAAGTTATTCCTTTCGATTTCAAAGACACTAATGGCCCTGCTGATTGGGGCAACCTGCTGGGCATTATTCGCGATAAAGAATATGATGCGGTGCTGTCTTTGGGTCAGCGCTTTGGCGTGGGTTTTTTTCTATGGCTTACGGGTATTCCTAAACGGATTGGCTACGGAGTCGGCGGCGGCAAGATCTTTTTATCTAACCCAGTGCCTTTAGAGCAAAATCAGTATGCAGCGCACATGTATCACGATTTAGTGAAGGGGTTAGACATCGATCGGCCTTGTCCCCCACTCAGTATCAATGTGCCTAAGGCTGATATTGCCTGGGTAGAACAGCAGCTTAAAGATCTAGGAATATCGGACTATATTTTGATCCATGGGGGAGCCAGCAAGCTTTCCCAAAAGCTGGGCATGGATAAAATTTACCCGGCAAACCAATGGCAGCGAGTAGTTGATGGCTTACAAAAACGCCAAGATAAGCCAGTAATATTTATCGAAGGGCCAGATGATCGGGCACTAATTGAACAAGTGTTACAGGCTTGCCCGCAAGTAACAGTAATTAAACCCACTGATATTGGTAAGCTCACCGCTCTCATTGCTGCGGCCAGTCTGATGATTTGCACCAACAGTGGCCCCATGCACCTAGCTACTGCGGCAGGAACTTATACTTTTGCCCTATTTGGACCGACCGATCCAAGCACCGTGGTCTTGCCAAATGGTAAAACGATCGCTATTAAGTCTCGCACTGGTAAAATTGCAGACATTTCGCCAGCAGAAATTCTGGATAAAGTTTGGCAATCTTAATATTTTGTATTTGTGGCTATCAAACGAATTCGATAAGCTGTGCTTACACCTACGGCGATGCTCCTAGCGAAGACGCTCCGCGAACGGTTAAAATCTAAAACCAGAGTAAGCAGAAAAACCTATGATTACCCCAGCTACAGTTGAAGCCATGATCACCGCCGGTATCGCCGATGCCCAAGTGCAAGTAACCGATCTCACTGGTGGTGGCGATCATTATCGGGCAGTGGTGGTTTCTGAGCAGTTTGCCGGGAAAAGCCTTGTTCAGCAGCATCAGTTAGTTTACAAAGCGGTTAATACCGCTCTAGCCAGTGGAGAAATCCATGCTTTGGCACTAGAAACTATGACTCCGGAGCAAGCGGCACATTCTGCCTCATAATCAGTCCGCTGCCTAAATTTTTCAAATCTATTTACGACACCAAACAATTATGAATCCTGAAACTCAGCAACAGATTAAAGAAATGATCACTCAAAACAAGATCATGGTTTTCATGAAGGGCAATCGTCTGATGCCTCAGTGCGGTTTTTCTAACCAAGTTGTACAAATTTTAAATATCTTGGGCGTGCCCTACGAAACCTCTGATGTTTTGGCTGACCAAGAGATTCGCCAGGGTATTAAAGAATATTCTAGCTGGCCAACTATTCCGCAGGTTTATATCAACGGCGAATTCATTGGCGGCTCGGATGTAATGACCGAGCTGTACAAGAATGGTGAACTTCAGCAAAAAGTGGAAGTAGCTTTAGCTTCTTAAAGGAAAAATAATCCACCAAAAAACCGGTCTACTTAATTAAGTAGACCGGCTTTTTTTTCGGACTGGATTTTAATACCTCGATCGAAAGTCTGGCTCGGTTTCAGGCTGAAGTTGCGGCTCCAAAAAGTTAGAAGTGTCGTAGATGTAGCGAACTACGTCTGCTTCGAGGCGGCTAATTTGGTAGGCTTCAATGGAGTTGGTCATCCGCAGCGCCGCCAAGTACCCATCCAAATACATCCGCAGATCTTCAAAGCGATAACCCCGGTGCCACATTTCTACTGCTGCATCGGTAATTTTTTGATAATGACGAATGGTTTCGGTTTGTTGCAGCATGTTCTCAATCCTCCAGGGCACTACCAGAATATATTATATTTAACAAGCCAAAGGATCGGAAATCCAGTCTTTTTCTATAAATATATAGTTTCATTAATTTTATCTTAGAAAAGAAATTGCTACCACACCCTTATCCTTAACATTATCTTTAGATCCTTTCGCCCCGCCCAGTCATCAGACATCGTGCAGTGGACACCAAGCCATTTTGCCAGGAGACCGCATATGTCCGCAATCGCTGTAGTAGTTGGCAACCAAAACCTCCGATCGGTCTTGGTGGCGCAGTTGCAGCAACAGGGCTATCGGGTACAACACACGGCTAGTATGATGGCAGCAAAGGCACACCTGACGGAGTTTCAACCCGAGATAGTGGTGGTGGATTATGACTTGTCTGACGGCAATGGTCTAGAACTCTGTGAATGGATACAGATTCATAGCAATGCTTTGATTTTGATGATTTCTACTCGTTTAGATGAGTCAGAGATTTCGGCATCCTTAGCGGTTGCTGATGACTATCTCAAGAAACCCTTTGGCATGAAAGAATTTTTGGCTCGGGTGGCGGCTATTCTACGACGCTCTAGCTCCCGTCACCTGCCCTCCGAAGTTGTGCGAGGTGATTTAAGAATTGATATGGTGCGCCGCAGGGTCTTTTTCGCCCAGGAGTCGATCGACTTGACCCCTCAAGAATTTAGTTTGTTATATGTACTATTGCAGTCACCAGATGAGCCGATCGATCGGGCAGAGCTACTCCGTCGAGCTTGGGATGAACACATGGGCGGCAGTCGCACTGTAGATACTCATATTTTGGCACTGCGCAAAAAGCTGAAAGATCCCGATATTATTCAAACCATCCGTCAAATGGGCTATCAGATTCATCTCTAGCAAATTTATTTTGGTAGCTCGTTCACCGACAGCTCAATTAGACTAAACACAGCTCCATAAACCTCTTCTAGTCGATCGATGCTAACCCTGGCGATATTTTTGGTAAACACGGCTTCTATCAACCGGCCAAACTGCCAGACTTCGCCATCGGTCACGATGCCATAGACCGGCAACTTTTCATTACCATTGAGCCGCTGCGCTGCAATCATCTCGGCTAAACATTGACCCCAACCCCGCCCAAAGTCATTTTGCTTGGCCTCTGCTACCACAACCAGCGGAAAGTCCAAGACATTTTTACCAAGTGGCGATCGTTTGGCAACTACATAATCTGGGGTGCCGGTCAATATGGCATCGGCGGTGATCGATTTATGACTCCAGAGTGAGTAATTTTCGATAAAACCTTTGCAAGCCTCACGCAAAATCGGATAAATTACCGCCTCGCAGCGTGAAGCCTCCGAGCCGAAAACATCAAAATTTTCTCGATCGAACTCAAATTCGCGGACAAAATATTCGGGCAAACTTTTGGGGGTAAATGTGATGAAATCTTTTTCTACATACCTTATCTGGTAAGCTTTTTGCACTTCATCTGCTGATTTAAAGTCAGTAAAGGCCATAATGTAATCTGTTGAACATTACTTTATAGTTTATCCCTTAATCGAAACCCAGCATTCTATGCCGATGCAAGCGGGTGCGTGTGACTTTCTATAGAGAAAAATTAGAATGAAGAAACAGCAGTAAAGTCAGAGGTGGTATATGAATACCGAATATCAAGAAAGACTAAAGCAAAGTGTTAATGACATTGCAGAGATTCTCTACCGCAACACTCCCTCTGAGCAGGTTACAACTCTTGAAGGTATCGAAGCAGCAGCAGCGATAAACTGCCGTCGCTGGGCTAGGTTTAGCGCCTCCAGAAACTCTTGCTGAATCGATTTGGCGATTGTGGGAATCGACAGGATTAAGGCTAGCAAGCATCCAGCCAGAGCCACCCACCAATTCGCTATGTAGAGGCCGATCGCCATCAGGACGATCGACAATAAATTCAACCAAACCATAAGCTCTAGTATTTTGCACTGATTTTAGCTGAACTTTGACTTTCAATCAATATTAGCGCTGATTCTAACAGCTCAGGTTATTCCGAACTCTATGCATAGCGATGTCAGATTATTTAAGGCAAGGCGAGTAACTCCGATCGAGATAAATTCAACAGCAACCTCGTATATTCCTGGATATCCAATCCCATCAGTTTAGGCACTATTGCAGCTAGCTCTTCATCGATTTCACCAAACCTCACTAACAAAATAGCCTCAATCCCCTTTTTGGTGGCTGCGGCTTCACCTTCAGCTCTGATTTCTCTCAAGGCTCTAGGTTCTTCAAGTTCAATTCCTAACATGGTCAGTACCTCGTCTCTGGTAAGTTCAGAAAATTTGTAAATTATGGCTGTGGTTACTAGATTTAGTATTGCAGATCCTTCATTGAATGTCTTTGGGGAAGTGGCTTCCTCTCTGGGCAATCGCTGTAACATTTCCTTGGCTTTTGTTAGCATTTCGTCGCTGGGTAGAATTGTCAAAGCCATGAGAGCTAGACCCCAGGGGAGATCTTCAATGTTGCCCAGTTCATCCAGATAGATACGGGTGATACGACCGCTATCTAAGAATTCTTGCACCACATTTAGGCGTTCTTGTTCGATGTCGCGGCTGGGGTAGATTACGACTGCTCGCCAGTCTGTGAAGCTTTCTCGATCTCGATAGGCGAAGATGGAGACTTCGGCCATTAGTCGCTCGTAGAGCAGGTTATCTTTGGCTTGTTGGACTTCGCCAAAGTAGACGTTGCCTTCTGGGGTGGGTGGCAGAAATACCCCATCGGCGCGGAAGGCGGTTTCTTTCACTTCTATGGAGTCGAAGCGGTATTCTGCAGCTTGGGGTGGTTGATTGGGGATGAGTTCAAAGAGCAGGGTGGGGGAGCGTTTGAACAATTGATAGAATATGGTGTCCTGCTTCATAAGAGAACTTTTAGAGTATTAATATACTATATCTTTTTTTGGGTGTGGTCGATCGTTTCGCTTGCACCATGGGCGATCAATCTAACAAAATCATGTATAAAATGTGGATCTACACAGCTAAATTAGAGCACTGAGTTGATTATTTGGTTTGACCATGAGGAATGAATCGAATCTCAATCCTCCGCCTAGTATCATCTGAAGTAGCAGATATCGGTGCCAGTTGACCTGATGGTAAATATAGCTGAGCAGCAGAATATGCCCGAAACCTAACTTTTTCTAATCCTTTAGTCTGCTGCAATAGTTGGACAACTGCTACAGCTCTCATCAGTCCTAAGTCGGCATTAGACCCAGCTTTTAGAGCAGTAACTTTTTCTTTTCCGGTCGCTGCTGAGATAAGAGTATTATCAAGATTACCTGCGTTGCCGATACCTTGACTATCTGTGTGACCAATGACTTGAATGAAATCAATATTCCCTTTCTCTGTAGCCTTTTGAATTTCAGGCTCAATGGTAGTTTTGATGTATTTTTGTAGATCTGGTGTTAATTCTGCACTTCCTGATGGGAACTTGAATTTACCAGATTTTTCATCAATAATAATTGGAGAAGCTGATTGCAATTTTTGATTGGCTGATTCCAGTTTCTGGTTAACTAATAATGCTTGCGATATACTAATAAATAATAGAAAGCTGATAATCATAAAAGCATTTGACATTAAATCAGTAAATGCCTGAAATATATTTAAATCTTCTTCATGGCTATATCGATCAATTCTTCTGGACATGATAATATCTTCAATTTGTATTTGATGAAAGCTAATTAGAGATGTTGCCGACCATATTATTACCATCTACTTTTATTTCTAGTTTTTCAAGCATCGCCATTATCCTCATAGAATAATCTCGATCCTTTAAAGTAGATTGAGTTAAATATTCTTTCATGTGTCTAACTAATTGTTCATTAAAATTCTGACCAGTTGTGGTTTGGTGCTTTAACGTATTTTGCAACTCTTGCCAGCTCAACTGATTAGTTTGCACAAGGCTTTGCATAGACGACTGCATAGCGTT
This sequence comes from Synechococcales cyanobacterium bin59.metabat.ball.084, assembly GCA_013297675.1. Classification (GTDB taxonomy): domain Bacteria; phylum Cyanobacteriota; class Cyanobacteriia; order Cyanobacteriales; family Chamaesiphonaceae; genus JAAFHZ01. Next base: position 18,950 of record JAAFHZ010000074.1, read on the forward strand.
CAATATTATTTGATTTTGTCTGTCAATATTATCTATTGCCATCGCTGTTGGTTTTGAAACTTCTAGGGTATTAGCACCAAAACTTACAACTTCATTTCCGAATTTTTGAATTGTATCAACTGATCGATTGATAGCGATGATTGTTGGTTGTAAATTTGCTGATATTGGTTGAATTTGTTGGGCAGACTGACTAAAGCTATTTGTCGATTTAGTGAAATCAGCTTGAGCTATCTGCCATTCTTTTGCTGCTGCCATTAATTCTATTGCAAGGGAACTAGTGTGAATAATCTGGGCAGCAGAAGAAAATTTATTTGCACCATCTTGAAGGCTAGCAGTAGTATTTCCTAAACTCTTATAAATTTGATGAGCTAATTCAGTTGCTTCCTGATTATTAGCAATCATTTTATTATTACCTGTTACTAGCGATTTGGTGGATTTACTAAAAGATTGTTGCGTAGTACTAAGAGTGGTAACTATCTCGTCAAGATTTTTGATAATATTGTTTTCTTTTACTTGATCAGCAGCAGCAGCAAAATCGCCGACTCCAGCTTGAAATGCCGGTACTAATTCTGCTAGAGCTTGTGTTTGCCCCTGCCAAGATGTAGTAGCTTGTTGGAAAAGATCTGCTCCATCTTTAATTATTGTAGATGCCACATCAATTTTGTCAGTAGAAGCCTGCCATGTCTCATAAACTGATTGGGCTAGCTTTGTGGCTGTTTCGTTACTAGTCGTAATTCCATTTAGAGAATTTTGCATCATTTGAGCAGAATGTGAAAAAGAAGCTTGGGTTGTATTTAGTTCTAATAGTACTCGATCAATATTTTGAATAATGTTGTTTTTTTCTAGCCGCTCAACGGTTGATCTAAAGATTATCACTCCATTGGTGAAATTGTTAAGTGAATTAGTGAGATTTACATTCTGAGCTTGCATAGACTTAGCTGCTATCTCAAAAGTATTTGCACCGGTGGAGATAGTACCAGCCGCATTAGAGAAATTAGTATATATATGTTCTGCAATCTTATTGATTCGACCACATTCTTCAGCAATTTGATTGGCAGCTTTGCCAAAAGATGATTCTAGTGCTCTACCCACATTATCATGAAATCTCAGTAGAAATTCTTGTTGCTGCTGTACCATTCGATCAATTGCTTTATCTAGTCGGGTATTTCCTTCGGTATTTATTTTATAAATGTTATCGAGATAATCTTCTAAGTTAGCAATTAGTTGACATTTGGCGATATTGGTATTCCAAAAAGTATTGGTTACGGTTAATGCTGAACCGAGCAATATTCCAGCTAAACTAGATGAGAAGGCAATCCCCATATCTTGTAGGGGGCTTTTTAATAATCTACTAATGTCAAGATCACCTTGGTTTAGAGTAGCTAAGGCTGCTGATATATTATTTAAATTGTGAGTAATTCCCCAAAAAGTACCAATGAGACCAAAGGCAATTAATAAATTTGGCCAGACTTTAGTAAAGCCTTCTGCCTGATCATATTGAATTTTAACATTTACGAAAGATATTGTTTCCTCTTTGTAAATGTTATCAATTAAAGCAGCAGTGTTAACCTGCTCTAAACTTTGACTTGCTTTTTGATAGCGCTCTCTGAGTCGATTAATAATTGGTGGTTGTATGCCCTCTTTGTCATTAGCTAATAACAAGCGAGAAGTTCGGCTATTTGTTCTCTTAAGTTCTCTGTATAGACTAATGCGCAGAAATATGAAAGCAATAGTTGTGATGCTTAGTACTAATATTAATAGCTGTGTTCCTAATGGTATTAATGTGAAAATTTGCATTGACTAAGCACCGGTTTTGTATTTGAGATTGACAGTATTGAATGAGCTTGGAAAATCAGGAAAGATGAGAATCAGCCATGTCTGCATCAATCACCTCTTCATCAGTCGAGGTTGAGGATTTAGTTTGTAGCTTTTTGTGATGGTTAATAGGGTTATCTTGAGCTTCTTTAGCAATCCTATCTAGATACTTCCAAAGCCTTTTTAATATTCCTTCTGTAGCAGCTCTATCGAGTGTACCTTCTTCGCCTAACACAATACCTATTTCATGATAGTTAGGACTTTCTTTAGGAAGTCGATCTATTTGTTGAATAAATTGCTGAAGCCGAGGCAAATATATTTCAATCCATTGAGTAGGATATGTCTGGATTTCAATGATAATACTATTTCGTCTATCTCTCAAACTATTGGCGACACCACCAGCTTTAGATATCTGCTCTAAGGCTTCACTCCAAACTAGGCTTAACTTAATATAACTTGTGCGATCGCGGAACTCATCATATACTTCATGCAGATAGCAATCATCCTGCTGCATCAATATTCCAAAAGCTAAGCAAGCATAAAAAGCATCTTGAATTTTCTCCATCAAATGAGCCTCTGGGGGGATAATTTCTGAGAATATTTGCTGATAGTCATTATGAATTCGTGCTCTATTTTGCTGACATTCACGATCATAATGCTCTCGCATTTTGCCGATTCCTTGAATTAGGCGCAACGGGAATGCTGCATATTCATTGATAATCACTATCTCACTATCATTCTGAATCGATTTTATCGTTGATTCTGCAATTCCAACATTTCTGGTTAATAACTCCTGTAATTGTTGACTAGGGCGACTATCAGTTCTTTCAAAGGCAATGATTTCTGACTTATTACCACCATCTTCATAAAAATGGCCATCTCTGATCAACAAAGGCAACAACGGCTGAGCTTCACTAATAATTTGTCGCATTCTTCTTTCAGCATCACTAGAAGCCAAAGAATATTTCTGCAAGAATCTAGCCATAACTGGCTGCAATGAGCTAATTGCCTGAGTGCCAAAGAGTTTATCGATCGCGTCAGTGATGTTACTCCCTACTAGTCGCTCATCTACATCACGAGAACCAACTAAGTAGTGAATCACCGCTCCTCTTGAAGTCATCTCCTCATCAGTGACCTTAATCAAAAAGTGCATTAAAGACTTCTCAATATAGCGGTTCCGCATCGAATTTAGTGTATTATATGTTCAAAGTAGATATTTATAAACAATGAAAGCATACTCACTAGACCTAAGACGGAAAATTATCGAGACCGATCGTACTGAAATGATTAC